>JBFHLI010000212.1:0-6404 GCA_041594935.1 Gammaproteobacteria bacterium
AAGTCCTGCTATACCCGGGACTCGTGCATCGCGGTCAAGGGGGGTGCGATCGTGACCCGCCTCGGGCCGAAGATACGCCGGGGCGAGGAGGGGCCGGTGAGCGAGACGCTGGGACGCCTCGGGATGCCCATCCTTCGCACCGTGCACGGCACCGGCATCATGGAAGGGGGAAGCTTCGTCTGGCTCAACGAGTCCACCGCGGTGATCGGCCGCTCGAGCCGGGTGAACGAGGCGGGGGCGCGCCAGGTCGAGGACGTGCTGCGTGAGCAGGGGGTCGAGCTGTTACGCGTCGATCTCACCGGCTATCGGTTACACATCGATGGGGCGCTGGTGATGGTCGATGTGAATACTGCGATCATCAACCCGGTGCAACTCCCGTTCTGGTTTCTCGAGAAGCTCGGTGAGCTCGGGATCCGGACCGTCGAGGTCCATCCCGATGACCCCGTCTCGACCGTGAACTGCCTCGCGATGGCGCCCGGGAAGGTGATCATGTCGGCGGGAGCGTCCGCGAAGACCAAGCGGCGTCTCGACTCGCTCGAGATCGAGACGATCGAGATCCCCTACGAGCGGATGTTTCTCGGCGGGGGCGGCATTCATTGCTCGACGAGCCCGCTGATTCGCGACCCGCTGTATTGACACCGCTACGCCAGCTCGCCCGCGGGGGCGGCTATCTCCACGATACCACCGGCGGAACTCCCGCGAATCGGTCGAAGTTCCCGCGCCGCTCAGCGATTGAGATCATTCCTCAGCTGAAGCGAGGTGTAGGGTGGTTGATAATAGCGCAGCACGGTCGCGGTCTTCTTCCAGCCGAGCTCGCGGAAGATTCGCGACAGATTGAGCCCGACGCCGACGTACACGTTACGCTCGGTTAGGGCGGGAGCGGGGTCCGAGTATCCGCGCGTGTAGTAGCCGAGCTGAAGCTCGAGATAGCCCAAGGGGCTGCGCTCGAGCGTCTCGAAGCCGTCGAGCTTCAGGGCAAGCAGATACTTCTGGTGCTCGTAATCGGTGAATACGTCGGCGGTATCGAACGCCGGCGCGTACTCGATGCGGAAATCCAGCTTGCGGGAGATCTCGGGATATCGCAGGCTAACGAACCCGAAAGCAGTTCCCACCGCGTTCATGACGAGATCTTCGTAAGACAGCCCGAACCGACTGAAGGAGTCCCCGAGCTCCATGAAGGTCTGCACCCCCAGGGCCGAGAGGGCGCCGAAACCGGCGGCCTCGGCGGACTCGTAACCCCACTCCTCGTAAAGCCATGCCAGCGCGTGGGTGAAGGCGTAGCTCGAATAGGCGTGGCCGAGCTTGTCGGCTCCGCCCTCCTTGGTGTTGCGCCCGAACCAGCCCTCGTTCTTGGCCCGCGGAGAGCGATCTCCGTAATCCCAGTTGGCAAAGCCCCACGCGGTAATGGCCCCAGCGATGGCAAGATTTGAGTAGAGGAGCTTCTCTTCCTTGGTGAGCGCACTGAACGTGCCAAGGAGCTCGTCGGCGCTCACCGGCCCGAGCCATACGAGCAAGGCGAGTCCCACCGCAGCGCGTTTCAGCCGGCCGGTGCGACCCCGAACTTGAGCGACCGTGCGCATAGACTTCGAGATAAGGGCCAACGCGGGTTCGTGGGCTGCAGCCGCCTTCTCGTTTTCGGTATTGGGCGGATGATCTGCAGAGTGAATCTGCGCATGCCTTTCCGGTTCTCTTCGGCAAGGTCCGCGCTGTAGATGTGATTTTACGGGTCGACTCGAGGACTGAAAAGCGCTCTTTGTTCCCGGACCGCCCGTTGGCAACCTGGAAACGCTCACACGAGCGGTCGCAGGCACTCGATGAGCCGGTCGATCTCCTCGGTGCGGTTGTAATGGACCATCGAAACCCGGACCACCCCGTTTTGCTTCGCAAGCCCGAGGGCTTCAATCAGCCGCCGCGCATAGAAATCGCCGTAGCGAATGCCGATCCGGTGCGGGTCGATCTGAGCGACGAGCGCGGCCGAATCGACGTCACGGACGACAAAGCTGATCGTAGGCAGGCGGAGAGTTTGATCGGCTTCGGGGCGGCCGATGATCCGCACCCGGCTCTCGACCCGCAGATAAGCGAGAAGGCGCTCGGAGAGCTCCGCCTCGTGGGCGGCGATCGCCGCAAACGCGGCCTCCAGGCAGGGGCGGGTCTGGTCTTCTTGCGCCCCCTGGTGCCGTCCCAGCTGCTCCAGGTAATCCACCACCGCGGCACTGCCGTAGGAGAGCTCGTAGTTGACATTGCCCGGTTGAAACTTGTAGGGGATGTCGTCCTCGGCGACGAAGAAGTGATTGAGGCTGCGCAATCCCAGCAGGTCCTCGTACTTGCCGTACAGCACCGCGTGGTGCGGCCCGTAGACCTTGTAGAGGCTGAAGACGTAATAATCGACGTCCCAGGCGCTGACATCGATGATCCGGTGGGGGGCGTAGGCCACGCCGTCCACGCAGACCTTGGCGCCCTTGCCGTGAACGAGCCGCACGATGTCCTCGATCGGGTTGATGGTGCCGAGCACGTTGGAGGCGTGGGTGACGCAAACTAGCTTGGTGCGCGGGGTCAGCAGACGCTCGAGGGCGGCCAGATCGAGCTCCAATGTATGCGGGTCGAGACGCCAGGCCTTGATCTCGACTCCGTGTTCGGCGAGGGCGCGCCAGGGACCAATATTGGCTTCGTGATCGACGTCGGTGACGATCACCTCGTCACCGGGCGCGATGCGGTCCCGCATCGCGCTCGCCAGCTGTCCGAGGAGCAGGGTTGACGAGGCGCCCATGACGACCTCCTCGGGCCGGCCCGCGTTGATGAGCGTCGCGATACGGCGTTGTGCCTCCCGGACCCGCGCCGTCGACTCGGCCGAGAGCGCGTAGCTGGCACCATGCTGAACGTTCGTATTGAGCAGGTAGTCCGTGATCCGGTCGGTGACGGCGCTGAGAACCTGGGAGCCGCCGGCATTGTCGAGGTAGATCCAACCGGATTCGAGCGCGGGAAACTGCGCGCGCACATATTCGAGGTCAAGTGGCATGGGCATCGGGCTCCGTGGGTGGGAGGTCCGCGCGGGCGCCGCTCGGGGGAGCCGCGTCCGCCCGGGCGCTCTCACCCTCTCGCCGGGCGTGGCGGGCTGGACGGCGGTGAATCGGTGCCGGGCCGGTAGGCGCCGGCAATGAAATCGCGCTCGGTTTCATGAACGCAGGTTATCGCGCAGCTGATAATACCAGTAGGTGAGCTGGGCCGCGGCGGCCCCGAAGGCCCCGCCGGTAGGGATTAAGCCGAACCGCGCGAACTGGCGGTAACCGTCGTCACCCTCGGCGATGGCGGCGCCGAGCAGCTCGCCGGCCATGGAGGTCGTGTTCATTCCGTGCCCGCCGAATCCCATCGCATACCAGACTCCGGGCTGGAGCTCGCCGAGCTGGGGCATCTTGTGGACGGCGTAGCTCATGAGTCCGCTCCATGCGGTTTCTGCCCGCACCCCGTCGAGCTGGGGGAAGACGCGGGTAAGGTCACGCAGCATCAGATCGGAAAGGTCCGGCGGATTCTCGCGTCGCACCGTGATCCGCCCGCCCCACAGGATGCGGCGGTCCGGTAAACGTCGATAGTAATCATTGGCGAAGCGATTATCGGAGATGGAGTAGGGCACCCGAATGGCCCCCTCGATACGCTCCTCGGTGAGCGGCTCGGTCGCGATCACGTAGGTGGCGACGGGCACGATCGCGCGGCGAAGCCGGGCGTGAAGACCATTGATGTAGCCCCCGCAGGTCACCACGACCCGGGGTGCCCGGATACACCCGGTTGCCGTTCGCACCTGCTTCTCGGGTCTCTCAAGCTCCAGGGTCTCGGCGGGCGAGCTCTCGAAGATCGATACTCCGTGCGAACGGAGCGCGTTCGCCAGACCGCGACAATAATTGAGGGGATGAAACTGCAGATTGCCGGGCTTGAACAGGGCGTCGAAGTAACGTTCGCTCACGACCGCTGCGCGCACTCGCTCCCGCGGCCAGAACTCGGACACCTCACCGAAATTCTCGAGCATGAATTCTTGATTCCGTCGCAGGTCGTCCGGACCGTCGAAGCACGACAGCGTCAACCCGCCGTCCACCACCGGCTCGCAGTCGATACCGTAACGCGCGATTCTCTCCCGGATGAGGGTGACCCCGTTCTGACTGAGAGAGTAGAGCCGACGGGCATGCTCGAGCCCGAGCCGTGCGACCAGCCGGCGCATCGGCGTCGAGAACCCCGGGCCCACGAATCCCCCGTTTCGACCCGAGGCACCCCATCCCACCCGTCGGGCTTCGAGCACCGCGACCGCCGTCCCGCGCTCGGCGAGACTGAGGGCGGTGGACAGTCCGGCCAGCCCCCCTCCCACGATGCAGACCTCGGTCTCGTGATCGCCTTCCAGGCGAGCGCAAGGCTCCCCGGGGCTTGCGGTCCGAGCGTAATAGCTGTCGGGATAGGCGTTTGACGTACCCACCGGTCTCCTCGTGCGCTCGTGCCGCGCTCTCAGAGGACTTGCGACATGCGCTCGAGCGCTTCCCGGGTGGTTTGCAGGTCGGGGACCAGAGCGACTCTGATGTATCCCGCCCCCGGGTAACTGCCGTCGCCCGCGTCGTGCGACATGTAGCGCCCCGGCATCACCCGGATCGCCGCGTCCCCCCAGAGTCGGCGAGCCGCGGCCACGCAGTCTCCCACCTCGAGCCACAGGAACATGCCGCCGTCGGGTCGATAAAAACCGCATCGGTTTCCGAAAATCCGACCTGCGAGATCGAACTTGGGGGCGTAGAGCTCGCGGGACACCCGGGCGTGCTCGTCGTCGTTCCACAGGGCAGCCGAGGCGGCCTGTACCGGCAGGGGCACGGCCACGCCACCATAGTCGCGCAGGGCGCGGAAAGCCTTCAGCAGTTCAGGGTCGCCGGCCACGAAGCCGGAGCGCAGCCCGGGAACATTGGAGCGTTTCGAGAGTGAGTGAAAGGCGAGCACATTACGCGTATCACCCCCGAGGGCAGCACACGCCTGCAGGACTCCGAGCGGCGGGGCGTCGACGTAGATGTCGGCGTAGCACTCGTCGACCAGGAGCACGAAGTCGAATTCCCGCGCGAGCCGTATCAAACCGGTGAGATACGCGAGATCGGCCACGGTGCCGTGGGGGTTGGACGGTGTGCACAGATATACCGCGGCGAGGCGGGACAGCGTTGCCCCATCCAAGCTGAGAAAGTCCGGGAGGAAGTTGTTCTCGCGAACCGCGGGCAATAGGAGCGGCTGCGCCCCGAACGCGATCGCAGCCCCCAGATAGGAGTGGTAGAACGGGTTGGGAATGGCGATCGCAGGCCTCTCGCCGTTCTTCTCAGAGGGTGTCACCACCACCGCGATCAAGAACATGGCTTCTCGGAGGCCGGCGACCGGCAGCACGTGATACTCGGATTCGAGCATGCCGCCGGGCAACGAATAGCGGCGTCCGAGCCAGTTGACGACCGCGTCTCGTAGCGCCGGAGTTCCGAAGATCGGCGCGTAATGTCGGAACTCGGCCTGGTGTTTCAAGACTTCGTCGATCATGAATTCGGGCACGGGGTGTTCCGGATCTCCGACCGACAGGCGAATGGGCTCGAGCCCGGTGGGCGGCTCGATATCGGCGAGCAATCGGTCGAGCTTGTGCCAGCAGGACTCGGGAACAGTAGCGAGTTGGGGATTTAGCATGGGCGTCAGCGGCGAAGCAGTTTGGCGACTGGGTGATTCGGATCCGAGGACTATACACGTCCTGACGATGCGGATAGAGTGGCGCGCGATCGCGGCCGACGGGAGTCGGCCGCCCTCCAACCGTTTGGCACAATCTTAACGAAACGTCTTCGATAATCTAATGAGCACTCTGCGCGGGCGAAACTTTTTGATGGCCCCCGGGCCAACCAACATTCCCGACCGCGTCTTGCGGGCCATGCAACGCCCCGCGGTGGAGCTGAGCACGCCGTCCTTCGTGGATCTGTGTCGCTCCTGCGTCGGGGACCTCGAGAAGATTTTCAAGACCACGAGTCGGGTGTTTATCTATGCCGCCAACGGACACGGGGCCTGGGAGGCGGCGCTCGTTAATGCCCTGTCGCCCGGCGATAGAGTGCTGGTGCCGGAGACGGGAATGTTCTCGGCATTGTGGTCGAGGATGGCGGAGTCGCTTGGGATTGTTCCCGAGCCACTATCGGGCGACTGGCGGCATGCGGTGGATCCCAATCGGGTCGAGGAGCGCCTGCGCGCAGACTCGGGTCACGGGCTGAAGGCTCTTCTACTCGTGCACACCGATACCGCTACCGGTATCACCTGCAACGTCCAATCGGTGCGAGCGGCTATTGATGCGGCTCGACATCCCGCGCTGCTCATGCTCGACTCGGTCGCGTCCCTCGCCGCCACCGACCTGCGCACGGATGAATGGGGCATCG
>JBFHLI010000213.1:0-6329 GCA_041594935.1 Gammaproteobacteria bacterium
CCCGCTTTACGTCCCCCTCGTCGGTGCGCTCGGCTTCGACCTGATCTGGTACGGCATTCTCTACACCATTACCTGCCAGATCGCTTACATGACCCCGCCCTTCGGCTACAACCTGTTCCTCATGCGGGCGATGGCTCCGCCGGAAGTCTCCCTGTGGGACATCTACCGCTCCATCGTCCCGTTCGTGCTGGTCATGATCCTGGGCCTGACCTTGGTCACCGTGTTCCCCCAGATCGCGCTGTGGCTGCCGAACTGGCACTACGGGAACTGAGGCTGGAAAGTCCAGGGGTCGATCGGTTTCAAGCACCGGTCACTCGACCGGTCATGCTTTCCACATTCTCGGGTCCAGGCTGAAGGGTGCCGGGTCGGCGACCTTGATGCGTTTGAAATCGGGGTGATCTGGATTCAGCACGTAGTTGCACTCATCGGGCACGATCACCGACGGAACACGCAGCACCGCCGTTTGATTCTGCGCGAGCCAATGACTCCCCACCGTCTGAGTGGAGGCGGGAGGAGGTTCCTGGCGCCAGTTCCGCGGTGCGTTATCACGGGTCACGTGACGGACCTCGACCGCATCCGGGATCTCGACGCGAAATGCAACCAGCCGCAGGCCGAACTCGTCGGGACTGAGGTGAACGAAAAGCTCGAGTGCGGCGAGCGCGAGGCTGTCGCTCACATAAACCACGGTCTCGCCGCGGCGGTTCCAGCGACCGCCGAAGCGGCGAGCTCCCTCGCCCGAGAACGCCTCCCCGGCGTGCTTGTGCTTGATGAGCCGCCAGGCTAGGAGCGGGTGTCGCATCGGGCGAGGGAAGCGAGGCGCAGTTTGGCGCGGTTCGGATGGCCCGGCGGCGCCGGGAAAAGAGCGAACGCTACTGCTCGAGGCGGATGCGAGAATTCGGCCGCCAATCGCGGACATTGCCGCGGCGTTCCGGTCCCTCTATCGATGCGGTACACGCTTTCCGGGGTCAGGAAATGACGCCGTACTCGATGCGGCCCAGCAGATCCTCCACCTCGCGCGCGCCGGCCTCGGTGCGAAGCAGCTCGAGCGGTACCCAGCGGCTCAGGCCGACCTGCGGACGGCGCAGCCATGCCACCGCGTGCGCCCGGTCCTCGAGCACCTCGCTCGCGAGGCCGAAAAGGCGCGCCAGACGGTAGAGCCGATCGCTCGCCACCGGTGTGAGGGCGGCAGCCGAGCCGCGCATCCGGCTCAGCGTTCGCTCGCTCACCCCTAGCACGCCGGCAAACTCAGCGTCGGTGAGCTCGAGGCTGCGTTGCAGGTGGGAGGCAACCGCCCAGGGCAGCCCCTTCTCGATGCGCTCGTGGAGCTGAAGCTTGCCGCGGACCCGCCCGCCGAGGGCCTTCTCGCCGCCGAGCGCTGAGAGAATCCCGCGCTCTTCCAGCATCATTCACCTCTCCGCAATTTGGCGTCATTATAGACGCCAAATGACGGTTACCGCAACCGATGCGACCGCTCGCGGGCCGGGGTCACGATTCGAAAGATTTCAGCGTCCGTCGTCGGTCACGTGAGCAAACGCTCGTCGAACGGGAAGCGGGTCAGGTTCTCGTAACCGTTCTCGGTAATGAGCACTTGTTCTTCGAGCTTGACGCCGTCGGACCCACCCACCGCGCCGATATAGGTCTCGACGCAGAGCATCATCCCGGGCTCGAGGGGGTAATCGAAGGCACCGTCGCGCCAGTCCTCGGGATAGTGCACCAGCGGCCACTCGTCGCACAACCCGACGCCGTGCATCTTGCACGAGTAGCGCAGCGGCACGAACTCCTCGGGAAGGGGGCGTCCGGAGTGCACGAGATCGCGGATGGTCTTGCCCGGCTCGAGAATGGCCATGTTCTCCACGATCTGGGCGTGGGCCTCGCGAAAGATGCGCCTCTGCTCCTCGCTCGGCTTGCGGTCCCCGACGAACCAGGTGCGGGAGATGTCCGTGCACATGCCGTAGCAGCCGATGAGATCGGTATCGAAGGCCAGAAGCTCGCCATCGCCGATCACTCGCGGGCCGCACTCCTGAAACCACGGGTTGGTGCGTGGGCCCGACGAGACGATGCGGGTCTCGATCCACTCGCCGCCGCGCCGGATGTTCTCGGCGTGCAGCACCGCCCAGACGTCGTTCTCGGTCATCCCGGGGGCGGTGCGGCGGCGCATCTCGTCAAGCGCCCTCTCGCAGGCGTGCATCGCGCAGCGCATCGCCCTGACCTCTTCCTCGCCTTTCACCGACCGGGTCTTCTCCATCACCTCCTCGCCGTCGCGCACCTCGAGCCCGAGGGCCTCGAGGGCGCGCAGTCCGTGAATCTGGATCTTGTCGACCGCGAGGCGGCGATTGGTCCCGCCGTGCTCGCGCAGCACGCTTTCGACCTCGGCTGCGAAGTGGCGGGCGTCCTCATCCACCCGGTCACCACTAACGAAGTAGAAAAAGGAAGCGCCGCCGCGCGTCTCGCGCACGAGCGGATTGTGGGCGGTGAGCAGGTTGTTGCCCTTGAAATCCCACACGATCATGTGCCCGTCGGCGGCGACGAAGCAGGCCCGGAACGGATTGTGGGCGTTCCAAAGCTGCATGTTGGTGGTATCCGAGGCGTAGCGGATGTTGAGCGGGTCGAACAGCAGGATACCGGCGTAGCCGCGCCGCGCGAGCGCGTCCTCGAGCCGTCTGAGCCGGTCCGCGCGCAGCCGCGGCAGGTTCGGTGCCTCGATGCCCGCCGACGCCCACTCCTCGAACGCGAGTGCGGTCGGGCCGATCTCAACCCGGTCGTTGTCATCCGGGGTCCCGTCGGGTTTGAGCGCCCCTCGGCGGGTGGGGTCGATCTTGCGGGCGGCGGAGTAGGGCGGGTTAGCGGTCATCTTGAATCCTCTCGAACCTACGCGATGAGCTTGAAGTCGTCGCCACCGCGCGGTCGCGAGCTGCGCTCCGCTTCTCGGCGGGGCGCCTTCGGCCCAACCAGGGGAGGATTGTGGACCCTGGCGCGCCGGTTCGCCAGAGCCCTCGCGGTCAACCGGGTTGCGGGATCGAGCTTCCGTCGGAACGGGCTCGTTGTCTCGACCCGAGCCGTGCCCCCGGTCGCATCGGAGTGACCGCGCGGCATCGCGGGCAGCGCGAGGCGACCGGCATCCCCGACCTCGTCTCGTCGGGACGCGACCGCGAAGGTCTCTTCACGGGCATTTCTGGGCACGACGCGCGCGATGACGACCTGGGTGCACGTATCCCGCGGCGTGGGATTGAAGCGAGTGATGGGCCGGGCGAAGACAGGGTCTGAAGCGTGTCCTTGCCTACGAGCGCTAGGCCTCCGCCCACATCCGCAGCAGGTTCGAATAGACCTTGAACGCCAGATCGGTAGTCTCGTCGGCCGGGTTGGTCCGGTCGAGAGATTGCTTGAGCAAGTCGAGGTCCGAGAGCAGCTCTCGCTGCAGCGGATCGCGCACGTGGCTCTGGACCCACGTAACCGCGGCGAGCCGCTCGCCCGCGCTCACCGGATTGACCCGATGAATCGTCGAGGCGGGATAGACCACCGCGTCGCCGCGCGGCAGCTTGACCGCGAGCGCTCCGAGCGACGTGCCGACCATCAGCTCGCCGCCCTCGTACTGGTCTCGATCGCTCAAGAAGACGGTCACGGCGAGATCGGTCCGCACCCGGCTTGCGCCGCCCATAAGCGCATCGTCGACGTGCGCCCCGTAGGCCATTCCGGGCTCGTAGCGGCTGATGAGGGGAGGGCGGATCGAGCGCGGTATCGCGATCCGCTGGAACAGCCGGTTGCGTGTGAGCGCTTCGAGGACGATCGTATTGATCTCCTGCCGGTTTGGGTCGTCGCGCTCGAGCTGAAGATTGTTCTTGACCCGCTTGGCGCGGTAGCCGGCGCTGCGCTTGCCGTCCTGGTAGTTCGCCCTTGCGAGCAGCTCGTCGATCCGCTCGAGCTCCTGTGCCTTGAGCACCTCGGGAATGCAGGTCAGCATCGCTCTACGGCTCCGCGACCGGCTTCCACACGTGATCGGAGTCGCGGCAAGCGGTGTCGGTGTAGCGCTCGGTACGCTTTTCGATCGTGAGGGTCTCGTCGTAGTCCCGGCAGTAGAGTCCTGAGGTTGACTTGAAGGTCCGGATCGGCCGCACGCTGCCGGAATGCCCGCTGGCGGGATTCTCCCACGATAGGCGCGTACCGCTTACCGCGGTCTCGAGTGCGATCTGCACCATGCCGTTGGCGACCTTGACGTCTCCTTCCGTCATGTGAGCATATAGCGGCGCCGGTGCCGCCGCATTCTGGCTTCGCACCGTCGTCGCCGTACCGCAGCCGTGCAGGGCGATCGCCGTCACCCCGGCGAGCAGATAGATTCCCGATCGCACTCGTTCTTACCTCCGTCGCTCGATCATCGCGGTGCGGCCCGAGCTCTCCGGGCCGCCCGATGTCGGTAGTCCCGTTATCCCTTAGTTCCAACCTCGCGAGATGGCGTCGGCCTCTTGATCCCGCGACATCGCGGGACCATCGGGCGACATGTCGCCGCGCAAACCGATCGCCGCGGGGCTCGTGCTGGAGAGTCCGCCTCTCATGCCGCGGCTTTTCCTCGCACTTCCGGACTCGCCCGCCTCGCCCGATTCCCCGGACTCACCGGCCTCGCCGGCCTCACCCGATTCCCCCGCCTCGCCCGACTCCCCGCCACCGTCGTCGCCGCCTTCACCACCTTCACCGCCTTCACCACCTTCACCACCTTCACCGCCGGACCCGGAGCCGGAGTTACCGCCCTCGCCGCCTTCGCCGCCGGAGCCCGAGCCGGAGCTCCCGCCCCCGCCGCCTTCACCGCCGGACCCGGAGCCGGAGCTCCCGCCCTCGCCGCCTTCGCCGCCGGAGCCCGAGCCGGAGCTCCCGCCTTCGCCCCCTTCACCACCGCCCCCCCCGCTGCCGCCACCTCCACCACCGCCGCTGCCACCTTTGTTGTGCACGAGGTAGTGATCGGCGAAGTAGGTGTTGTTGCCCTCGAGCAGGAGATTGAATACCGGCGTATCGGACGGGCGCTCGATCGATTCGATGGACTCCAGGGTCAGCGTCTCGAGGATCGGCTCGATATCCATGGCGAGCGCCAGATTCCCCTCGTCCCTCGCCCCGAGGTTGTTCTCCGCGGACCAGGTCTGCACGCCGTCACCGGTGCGCAGCCGTGCCACCTCGAGCGCCGGGTTCTCCGCCGCGGTCATCGCCGGGCTCAGGGACCTCCAGCTGCCGTCACGGGTGAGGAACGGGTGCTCTGCGGTGACGAACGGGGTGCCGCGGTTGAACCCGTAGAGCCGCCGGTCACCGAGGTGCCGGCGCTCGACCCCGACCACGGTGTTGACGACGCCGTGCGCGCCGAGCACCCGGTCACCTACGCGGATCTGTTCGATTGCCTTGAGGCGGCCGTCGGCCATGCGGACCAGCGTCCCCGCCACGAAGCAGGAGCTCGCTGCGTAGGCGGAGCTGAAGTCGAGGCCGAGGCCCGAGTGGGTCACGTCGATCACCACCGGGCTCGCGCTGATGATGAGGGCCAGCGCGCTGAGGGTGGCAGCGCGCGCCGGGGTCGGTAGGATGGTCTCTTTCGCCATGTTATCGTCTCCAGCCATTCTGGGATGGCCCGCCGGTTCGTCGTTCCTGGTGCGGTCCGCTTGCGACGGTGTCCGCCCGTTTGATGAGAACAACAGCCGAGCGCGGATTTCCTTCCCGCGGTCATGACATCCCGACGGCGGGGGCTCCGGCCGGGGCCCGATCGGGATGGAAATCGTGCTTCGCCTGTTGTCATTGAAGAGGAGCCGCCCGGGGGCGGCCTCGATGAGAGGGAGACAGCCCGCCGATGGCGGTTTCGAAGGGTAGTGCTCGGCACCCGGAGCTGGAAGCCGCCCTCGTGGCCCTGCAGCCGCGCCTGCGCCGGTTTGCCTACGGGCTCGCCGGATCTCTCGATGAGGCCGACGACCTGGTGCAGAGCGCATTCGAGCGCGCGTTCGGCCGGCTCGGGCAATGGGAGCGGGGCACCCGCCTCGACAGCTGGATGTTCCGCATCGTGCAGACCATTTGGTTCAACCGTCTGAACGCCCAGAAGGTGCGCCGCCGCCACGCGTCGGCCCACGCGAAGGAGAGCGACCTCGCGTATGACGGGCGGGCCCGCATCGAGTCGCAGCTGACGCTGGACCGGGTGCGGGCGTTCATCTGGCAGCTGCCCGAGGATCAACGCGCCGCGATCCTGCTGGTCGCGGTCGAGGGACTTTCCTATCAGGAGGCGTCGGGGGTGCTGGGGGTGCCGGTCGGCACCGTCACCAGCCGGCTCGGACGGGCCCGGATGGCGCTTCGCGAGCTGATGCACGAACCGG
>JBFHLI010000214.1:0-6210 GCA_041594935.1 Gammaproteobacteria bacterium
ACCAGCGACATCACCATGCCGAGCGACTGCGCCCAGTCCGGCAGCGCCGTGTAGTGCAGGTGGTGCGGCCCCGCCCAGATATAGGTGAAGATGAGCGCCCAGAAGTGCACGATCGAGAGCCGGTAGGAGTAGATCGGCCTACCCGCCTGCTTCGGCACGAAGTAGTACATCATGCCGAGGAACCCGGCGGTGAGAAAGAAGCCGACGGCGTTGTGTCCGTACCACCACTGAACCATCGCGTCCTGGACCCCGGCGTAGGCGGAGTAGGATTTCCACAGGCTCACCGGCACCGCGGCGCTGTTCACGATGTGAAGCATCGCGACGGTGAGGATGAACCCGGCATAGAACCAGTTTGCAACGTAGATATGCTTCACCCGGCGCTTCGCAATCGTGCCAAGAAACACCACCGCGTAGGCCACCCACACCGCCGCGATCAGCAGGTCGATGGGCCACTCGAGCTCGGCGTACTCCTTGCTGGTGGTGATCCCAAGGGGCAGCGTGATCGCGGCGAGCACAATCACCGCCTGCCAGCCCCAGAACGTGAACGCGGCCAGCCGGTCGCTCAGTAAACGCACGTGACAGGTTCTCTGCACAACGTAGTAGGAGGTGGCGAACAGCGCGCTCCCGCCGAAGGCGAAGATCACCGCGTTGGTGTGCAGGGGGCGCAGGCGCCCGAAGCTGAGCCACGGGAGATCGAAGTTGAGCGCCGGCCAGGCGAGCTGGGCCGCAATGTAGACGCCGACGAGCATGCCGACGATGCCCCAGACGATGGTCATCACCGCGAACTGCCGTACGACGGTGTAGTTGTAGGTATCTCGTCTCGCCGTCACTTGCTCTTCCATCGGCGCCTCATCTCCGTCTCATCGGGTGAACGTGGGGGCGAACCCGGTTCCCCACAGGATGACGGTGACCGCGAGCATCGCGACCAGCGCGACCAGCCCAAACGCAAGCACCGCCGAGGAAAACAGAAAGCCTCGCTCTTCGGGGATGTTCATCATCGCCGGGACGCCGCAGTAGAAGATGTAGATGGTATAGCCGAGCGCCGGCAGCCCCAGCACGAAGTTGAGCCACAGAATCGGGTAGAGCTGCATGATGCCGATCACGAACAGCGGGGTCGCCGTATACGAGGCGAGCACCACGCACTGCGACAGGGGCTGACTCGCGCCGTAGGTCCGGCTCATCCAGTGAATCATCCAGCCAACCGAGTACACCGCCACCAGCATCGCAAGATAGTACATGACCGCGATCGGTAAGGCGCTTCCGACCGTCAGCTTGAACACGTTGCTGCCGATCCGCCACCCGACCTGGGTGGTCCCGATGAACCCCGCGAGGGCCGGAATCAGCGCAAAGACCAGGGTATGGCCCGCGTAACACTGGGCGACGGTGTAGCGTCGGTCGCGTATCTCCACCCACTCCCGCTTGGGATCCGAGAACAGGCCCAGCACGTGTTTGAGATACCCCCCCCAACGCTCCACTAAGCATCCCCCTCCGCCACCCCGAAAACCATGCTCTCGTAGTTGACCATCCCGATGACGACACCGTCCTCGAGCACCGGCGCGACCGAGAGACCGAATTGCTCGAACAGCCGCGCGCAGTAGCGGATGTCCATTCCGGGCGGAACCGAGATTACCGGCTTGGACATGATCTCGTAGAGGTTCACGCGCTGGAGCGAGCGGTCCTTCGCAATCACCTTCTTGGCGATGTCCGAGAGCAATACGATACCGTACTCGTCGTCGTCGTGCCGCTTCTGCACGACCAGCGCATTGGCGTTCTCCGCCTTCAGCGCGCTCAGGGCGTCGGCCACGGTCATGATCCCCTCCACGACAAGAAATTGGGTCTGCATGACGGATCGAACCCGGGTTATCTTCGCCTCTGTCATAACTAATCCTCCGCGACCTCTTCGAGCTTCTTCACCTGGTGCGCAACCCCGAGCGCGTCCTCGACGTCAATCTGGAATGCGATGCCGGTCCCGGGTGTGCTGTCGAACCCGCCCACGTCCGACACCCGCTCCAGGATGTGCCGAGCGAGTTGTTGCTTTACCAGCAGCAGTAACACATCGCGCTGGGTGACGAGGTCGAGCCCGAGGAAGGTCTTGCTTCGCTCGATCCCCTCACCCCGGGCGTTGCTGATGATGGTGGCGCCGGTCGCCCCCGCCTCGCGCGCCGCCTTCATAACCGTCTCGGTTTTGTCGTCCTCAACGAAGACCACCAACAATTTGAAATGCATGGCTAATCTCCCTCGATCACGGGTCGCCAGGGTCGTCCGGCGGGCGCTCGGTTCGAGCCGCGCGCGAGCGTCGCCCCACGAGCTCGGAAAGCTGCGCATAGGCCATCACCGACATGATCGGAAACAGGCAAGCGAAGGCAATGAGGCCAAAGCCGTCGATGAGCGGACTTCGCCCCGGCACCGTCTCGGCCAGACCGAGGCCGAGCGCCGCCACCAGCGGGACGGTGACCGTCGACGTGCTGACGCCCCCGGAATCATAAGCCAGCGGGACGATTAGGCGCGGAGCAAAGAATGTTTGCACGAGCACCACCACGTAGCCGGCGATGATGAAATGCTGGATCGGCGCCCCGGTCACGATTCGGTACGCGCCGATGGTGATGCCGACCGCGACCCCGAGCGCCACCGCCACCCGCAGTCCCCACACGTGGATCGTACCCGCGGACAGATCGTGGGCCTTGCGGGCCACCGCGAGCAGGGAGGGTTCGGCCACCGCGGTGCCAAAACCGATACAGAACGCGAACAGATACACCCAGTAGTAGTCGCTCCAGACCACCGCACCGGCCAGCCCCCCGCGGATGAACTCGGGGTGGGTGAGCTGCTCGGCCATCACCCGGCCGAGCGGAAACAGCGCCTGCTCCAAGCCGAGCAAGAACAGGGTGAGCCCGGCCAGCACGTACGCGAACCCGATCAGCAACCGGCGCAGGTTCGGAATGGGGCGGCGGATGACCAGTACCTGAAACCCCAGGATCACCACACCGATCGGCATCGCATCTCGAACCGTGTTCATGAACACCGAGAGCACGGCCTCCATCGTCCCCATCAGAAGGCCATCCCGTAGGCCATCACGAACACCATCGGCGTGAGCGAGGCGAAGGCGATGAGACCGAAGCCGTCACTCATCGGGCTCCGGCCACGGATCGACGAGGCAAGCCCGATGCCGAGCGCGGTCACCAGCGGCACCGTGATCGTGGAGGTGGTGACTCCCCCCGAGTCGTATGCGATGCCGATGATCTCCTGGGGTGCGAACCAGGTCATGATCACCACCACCAGGTAACCTCCGATCATCATCAGGTGCAACGGCCAGCCCTTCACGATGCGAATCACCCCAAGGACGATGGCAAAGCCGACCGAGAAGGCCACGGTCAGACGAAGGCCGAACGCATACGCTCGGCGCTCGGCCTCGAGATCCGCGATCACCCCCGCGGTGGCGGCGGCGCGCGCGGCCTGTCCGGCCACGGCGATAAGGGCCGGCTCCGCTATCGTGGTCGAGAAGCCGAGCGCGAACGCAAAAGCCACCAGCCAGGCCACGCTGCCCTTGCGCGCGAGCGCATGCGCCATCGCATCCCCGAGGGGAAAGAGTCCCATGTCGAGCCCGTAGACGAAGAGGGTCAACCCGAGAACCACGCAAGCGGTGCCGCCCAGCAGAGAGAGGGCATCGGGCAAGGGCTGTTGCAAGACCAGCAGCTGGAACAGGGCGATAACCAGGACAATCGGCGCAAGGTCCCGAACACTCGATGCCGTGGTCTTAAGAAAGGCATGCAACGCCCCCGAAGTCGCCACCCCGCACCCGCATTGATTCGAATGAAACCCGAAGTGTAGGTACACTGTCGCCGGGTCGGGTTGATCGAGGTCAAGTCCCTCCCCCGATCCGGACTTCGTGGGCAGAACGCGGGCGAGCCCCGCGGCCGGAGGGCATGGGCGAGGGGCCCGGGCGCCTGGGGGCGACGGATCGTTCGTCTCGGGAGGAACGGTGCCGGGGGGCATACTTGGTGAGCGCCGCCGCTCGACCGAGCGATTCGATTCTCGGCGCGCGTCGAGGCGAATTTGCCCTCGCGGCGTTGGCACGCTCACTTCGGAGGATGTGGATGCCGACCCCAACCGAGGATGGCCACGCGGAAGCCGGCACCGTCCCCTACGCAGAGCCGGAGCTGCTGCCGGCGGTGCTCGCGGTGGCGGGATGCCTGGCGGTGGTCCTCGACCGGGAGGGCCGGATCGTGTTCTTCAATCAGGCCTGCGAGGCGCTCTCCGGCTATCGCTTCGAGGAGGTGAAGGGCAGGCCGGTGTGGGACTTCCTCCTCGCCCCGGAGGAAACCGAGGAGGTTCGGGCCGTTTTCCGCGGCTTGAAACAAAGCGGCCGGCCGAACCGCCAGGAGCATCACTGGGTGACCAAGGCCGGCGAACCGCGCTCCATTCGCTGGTCCAACACGGTGCTCACCGACGCCGATGGCAAGGTGGAGTATGTCATCGGTACCGGCCTCGACGTGAGCGATCACGAGCGCCTGGAGACCGAGCTAGAGGAGCGCGAGGCGCGGCTGCAGGCAATTCTCACCACCGCCCTCGAGGGGATCATCACCATCGATGAGCGCGGGCTCATCGAGACCGTGAATCCCGCGGTCGAGAGTATCTTCCAATATCCGGCCGAGGAGCTCATCGGTCGTAATGTGAAGATGTTGATGCCGCCGCCGTATCGCACCGAGCACGACGGTTACATCGCGCGCTATCTCGAGACCGGCGAGGCCCGGATCATCGGCATCGGGCGTGAGGTCGAGGGCCTGCGCAAGAACGGGACGATCTTTCCCCTCGAGCTCGGGGTGAGCGAGGTGGTCGTCCGCGGCCGACGAATCTTCACCGGCATCGTACGGGATATCTCGGACCGGCGCCGGGCGGAAGAGGAGGCCCGATGGCGACTCGACGAGCTCGCGCACACCTCGCGCCTGCTCGAGCTGGGAGAGATGACCACCGGCATCGCCCACGAGGTCAACCAGCCGCTCGCGGCGATCGTCACGTTCGCACAGGCGTGCCTTCGCATGCTGAACGCTGGCAACGCGGACCTCGAGGTGATCAAGGACGCGCTCACGCAGATCGCTTCCCAGGGCGGGCGCGCCGGTGCAATCATTCACCGCCTGCGCGACTTGGCCCGGAAGGGGAGCACTGAGCGCCAGCCGGTAGCCCTCGAGGCCACCATCAGAGCGGTGGTCGAGCTCATCGCCCACGAGCTGAGACACCACGACATCCGCGTCAAGCTCGAGCTGGCCGACAATCTGCCTCCGTTGGAGGCCGACCGGGTGCAAATCGAGCAGGTCCTGCTCAATCTCATGCGCAACGCGGTGGAGGCAATGCACGAGTCTCCGGAATCGCATCGCTGGCTCAACCTGCGGGCGGAACGCGATGGCGATGGCATGGTCGAGGTCACCGTCCTCGACGGCGGCAAAGGGCTCCCGGAGGAAGCAAACGATCGCGTCTTCGACACCTTCTATTCCACGAAGCCGAAGGGCATGGGGGTGGGGCTTTCCATCAGCCGTTCGATCATCGAGGCCCACGGCGGCAAGCTCTGGGCCGAGCCCAACCCCGGCGGCGGGGCCAAGTTTCACTTCACCCTCCCCGTGCCGAAATGAGCGATAGCGCGACCGTGTTCGTCGTCGACGACGACCCCGCCCTGCGAGAAAGCCTCGAATTGCTCGCCCGATCCGCGGGGCTGCCGGCCAAGTCCTACCCCACCGCGGCTGAATTCCTGCGGGCCTACGACGCGAACCAGGCGGGCTGCGTGCTCACCGACATTCGCATGCCGGGCATGAGCGGTCTCGAGCTGCAAGAGGTCCTAGCGGAGAAAGGCATGCCGATTCCGGTCATCATTCTCACCGGTCACGCCGACGTGTCGGCGGCGGTTCGGGCCATGAAGCACGGCGCCGTCGACTTCGTGGAGAAGCCGTTCGAGCCCGATGCTCTCGTCGCGGCGATCGAGCAGGCGATCGGCAAGGACCGGGCGGCGCGGGCAACCGCGCGCCGCGATTCCGAGGTGGCCGGGCGCATCGCATCCCTTACCCCGCGCGAGCGCGAGGTGATGGACATGGTAACCGCCGGCAAGGCCAACAAGGTCATTGCGTTCGAACTCTCGATCAGCGAGCGCACCGTCGAGCTGCACCGCTCACGCATCATGAAGAAGATGGGGGTCCACTCCGCGGCCGAGCTCGTGCGCCTGGTCCT
>JBFHLI010000215.1:0-6187 GCA_041594935.1 Gammaproteobacteria bacterium
CTCCCCCCAGGTGGTAGCAAAGCATCGGGCCGGCAAAGGCCCAGCGCAGGCCCGGCCCGAAGGTCATGGCGGTGTCGATGTCGCGGAAAGTGCACACCCCTTGCTCCACCAGCTGCCTGGTCTCTCGCAGCACCACTCGCTGCAGTCGGTTGGCGACGTACCAGTCGATCTCACGGCGAAGACGCAGCGCCCGTTTGCCGATGTGCGTGTAGAACCCCACCGCCCAGTCGAGCACCCTCGGATCGGTGTTCTCTCCCCCCACCACCTCCACGAGCGGCATCAGGTACGAGGGAGCAAACGGGTGACCCACAAAGCACCGGTTCGGATGTCGACATCTTGCAGCCAGGCGCGTGGGTAGGAACTGTGAGGAGGAGCTCGCTACCGGCGACTCGGATGGCGCCGCCGCATCGATGCGCGCAAGCAGCTCGGTCTTCAAGTCCTCCTGCTCGGGCACGCTCTCCTGGATGAACTCGGCCGCGCTCACCGCTTCCTCGACCGAATCGGTGAAGCGACAACGGCCAGGGTCCGCGCCTTCCCCGAGCCCGAGTTGCTGCAGCAATGGCCACACTCGCCGCACGGTCTCGCGCAGGCTCTTCTTCGCGTCCACCGCGACGTCGGTCGCCCATACCTCGAGCCCGCGAGAGAGAAAATACGCCACCCAACCCGCCCCGATCGTGCCGGTGCCAACACACGCTACGCGGCGAATTGCCGCCGGATCGACTCTCGTCATCATCCAGTCTCCCGCTACGACATGATCGTGGACCGAAGGGTCCATGCCGGCACTGTGCGTTGCCCGACGCCCGCCCGGTGAGCGCCCCGGGTCAAAGGCGGCCGCCGCGTGCGGTCATGCGCAGGAACGCGAGGTCTCTTCTCCGACCGGCCAAGCGGCCTCGATGCGCTCGACCGACGTCGGCGTCACGGTGCCGATGCTCTGTGCAAAAATGGCTACCCGCAGTTCCTCGATCATCCACCGAATTCGATCCAGCGCAACCCGGTGCTCGGGCTCGAGCGGACCGCCCGACTCGCGCAGGTACCGATCCCACAGCGGGGCTAATCGACGCATCCGGCGCGCGTCCTTCTCGGGTGATAGAACCAGCTTTTCGATACGCTCCCGCAGCGCCCTCAGGTACCGCGGGAAGTGCTCGAGCCGCCGCAGCGGCGTCGCGGCCACGAAGCCCCGGTACACCAAACGAGAGAGCTGTGAGTCGATGTCCGCGCGGCTGAGTTCCAGCCCGCCGGGGGGCAGCTTGGCATATCGCAGACGCAGGCGGTGGTGACACTCCAGCGCCTCGAGCAGGAGCTCGCAGACCCGACTCACCGTGGGTCCAAGTGCAGGGTGACCCGCCTCGACCCAGGCTTCGAACCCCGCCCGGCTCCGAACCTCACCCGCGCTTTCCAGGAAGCAGTGATTGACGGCACAATCGAGGATCTCCTGCTTGAGCGCATTGCAGTCTGGCGCCCCTTTTCCCGCTTCGGAGAGGCGCTGCGAGGCAACGGCAGCGTAGAGCAGACAGATCCGATCGATGTCCGGCAGCCCTCGTCGCAGCGCCTTGAGGTCGCGAGCGAGACGCAGCTCCAGCAACCGCCTGAGTCCACCCCGGGTGGCTTCTGCCGCCTTTCCGGGCGCATCGAGCAAACGTAACGCAATGCTCGCGCCCTCATCTATCAGCGCCGGATATCCCTTGATGCGCATCGCACCGCGATCGAACTCGACCGCTTCCGGGAGCTCGCCGAAGCTCCACTCCTTGAGGCCCGCTTGCTCGTACTCGGTCGAGCGAAGCTGTTCGAAACCCCGTTCTCCGTCGGCAGCATAGCGTGCCTGCAGGGCCGGGAGGTCGCGGCCCCAGGCCACGATCTGCAGGTCTGCGTCCACGAGCTCGTAGCGCATGCGCAGATGCTCGGGAAGCTTCTCAAGCTTGAACGCGGACTCCGGCACGCCGACTCCGGTCATGCGCTCGAGCTCGGTCACCAAACGCTGGGTGAGGCGACCCTCACCCGGCGCGATTGCGCCCAGACAGGCTTCGGCAAACTCGGGGATGGGAACAAAATTTCGCCGCAAGGATTTCGGCAAGGTGCGCAGCAGGGCGAGTATTCTCTCTCCTAGCAGCCCCGGCACCAGCCAGTCGAATCGCTCCGCCGTCAGCTGATTCAGAAGCGCGGCCGGAACCGTGACCGTGATCCCGTCAGCCTCGTCACCGGGATTGAAGCAATAGCGCAGCGGGAACCGGTGGCCGTTGACGAGGATGAACTCCGGATAGTCCGGCTTCGCAACTCGAGGCGCGTCCTCCCGGCGCAGCTGGTCGAGTCGCAGGAACAGGACCTCCGGGTCGTGCCGCTCGGCCGCTCGCCGCCAGCGCTCAAACCCCGCCCCCGTGCAGACGCCTTCCGGAATCCGCGCGGCATACAGCTCGGCGATGCGGCCCTCGTCAATCACGATGTCGGCCCGTCGGGAGCGGTCCTCCAGCGCCCGCAGCGCCTCGATTATCCCCTGATTGTGAGGGAGGAATGCGCCACGCGTCCGAAGCTTTCCCTCGACGAGTCCGCTCGCAATCAGCACCCGCCGCGCCTCCTCGGGATTGATCGGATCAAACGGCACCCGCCGATTGGTAACGACCGGAAGCCCGTACACGGTAATCCTCTCGCGCGCCATCGTACGACCGCGCTGCGCATCGAAGTAAGGCTCGGAGTAGGTCCGATTCAGCAGATGCTCGGGCGCGCAGCGTGCGATCCACTCGGGTCGGATCTGCGCCGCCCGGTGCGCGTACACCCGCCGGGTCTCGACCAGCTCCGCCGCCATCACCCACTTCGGGTGGCCCCGGGAGAGCGTCGACCCGGGGGAGAGCAGGAAACTGATCCCCCGCGCGCCGGAGTACTTGCGCCCCTCCTCCCAACGCCCGACCAATCCGATCGAGCCGGCGAGCAGTGCCCGGTGGATCTGCGCATGGCCAGCCGGTTTCCGATGGCGCTCGAGCCCGAGCTCACGTGCGATCTCGGCCAGCTGCCGATGGACCTCCTGCCACTCTCGCATCCGGGTCCACGAGACGAAACATCGACGGCAGAGGCGCTCGAGTTGCCGGCCGGATAGCCCTCGCGCCTGGTCGTGAAAGAGATTCCACACCTTAAGGTACGTCATGAAGTCGGAGCGCGGATCGCGCACTCGGGCCGCCTCCGTCGCCGCGGTCGAACCCTCGGGTGGTCGTTGCAGCGGATCTTGAATGCTGAGCGCGCTCGCGATCACCAACACCTCGCGGAGCGCCTGCTCCGCGCCCGCGGCGAGAATCATCCGGCCCACGCGAGGGTCAACCGGCAACCGAGCGAGACGGCGACCCTCGGCCGTCAGCCGTTCGTTCTCGTCCAGGGCGCCAAGCTCGCGCAGCAAGCGGATCCCGTCGGCGATGTAGCGCCGGTCCGGCGGATCGAGAAAGGGAAATGATTCGATATCCCCGATCTCGAGCACCTTCATCTTCAAGACGACGGCGGCCAGGTTGGTGCGCAGAATCTCCGGCTCGGTATGATCGGGCCACGACTCGAACGCTTCCTTCGAGTAGAGCCGGATACACGTACCGGGCCCGGTCCGGCCGCATCGCCCCTTGCGCTGCTCCGCCGACGCCTTTGAGATCGACTCGATCGGCAGATGCTGGAGCTTGGTGCGATAACTGTACCGGCTGATGCGAGCGAGACCGGAGTCAATCACATAGCCGATGTTCGGCACGGTGAGGGAAGTCTCCGCCACATTGGTGGCGAGCACGATCTTCCAGTGCGGCGATGGTGCGAACACGCGGTCCTGCGCCCGTGCGCTCAACCGCCCGTACAGTGGGAGGACCTCGCTGTCGGCGATCTTGGCCTTTTTCAGAACCGCCGCCGTCTCACGGATCTCTTGCTCACCGGACAGAAACACGAGCACATCTCCACGACGCTCGCCGACCAGCGATCGGATCGCCTGCGCCACCCGGTGCGGGGTCTGTGCATCGTCTTCTTCGCCGCTCGGCACCGGAACGTAGTCAACCTCGACGGGGAAACTGCGCCCCCGGACCTCGAGCACCGGTGCGGAATCGAAATGGCTCGAGAATCTTTCGGGGTCGATCGTGGCCGAGGTGATCACCACCTTGAGGTCGGGGCGCCTCGGAAGCACGTGCTTCAGGTAGCCCAAAAGAAAGTCAATATTGAGGCTACGCTCGTGCGCCTCATCGATGATGAGCGTGTCGTACTGTCGAAAGAGCCGGTCGGAATGGATCTCCGCGAGCAGGACACCGTCGGTCATGAGCTTCAAGTAGGCGCCCGGCGATAGGCGATCCTTGAACCGCACCTTGTAGCCGACAAGCGCTCCGAGATCCGAGTTGAGCTCCTGAGCGATGCGCGCCGCCACGCTGCGCGCGGCAATGCGCCGCGGCTGGGTGTGTCCGATGAGCCCCCCGATCCCGCGTCCCATGCTCAAGCAGAGCTTCGGAATCTGGGTGGTCTTACCCGAGCCGGTTGCGCCGCAGATGATGCACACTTGGTTCTCGGCGATGAGTCGCGCGATCGCCTCGCGCTGCGCGCTCACGGGCAACTCGGGGGCGAGATCAATCGGAGGCAGACCCACCGCTCGCTCGTGACGCCGCCGCCCGGAGGCCGCAACTTCCTCGGCCAGCCGCACCAGCGCTTTCTCGCGCCCGTGGGCGCGGCGGCCGAGCTTCTTCAGCCGGCGCACGAAGCGCGGCTGGTCAACGAGCATGCAATGCGTGATCTCGCGCTCGAGCACGCTGGCGTCTGGATCGGGCCGGCTCAATTCAAGCGCCCTGCCCGTAGGTCTCGAACCGCTCGAGCACCCGCTGCATCTCGTCATCTGGCAGGAGCCTGGGCTCGCCCACCTGCAGCGCACGGCAGAACTGGGCGGCGAGCGTCTCGACCTCGAGTGCGAGACTCAGCGCGCGCTCGAGGTCGGCCCCAATCGCGATCATGCCGTGATTGGCGAGCAGACACGCGAATCTCCCGGACAGGGCACCAATGGCGTTGTCCGACAATGCCTGGGTGCCAAAGGTTGCGTAGCGAGCACAACGGATGGAATCTCCGCCAGCGCGTGCCACCATGTAATGAAAGGCGGGAATCTCCCGGCCGGTGCAGGCCAGCGCCGTGCAAAACGGCGCGTGGGCGTGAACCACCGCGCCCGCCTCCGGCCGCGCGTTGAGGATGTCGACGTGAAATCGCCACTCGCTCGACGGGGCTCGCTCACCGGATAACCTGACTCCATTTCGCGCGAGCTCGACGATGTCCCCCGGACGAAGCGCTTCGTAAGAAATCCCGCTGGGGGTGATCAGGACCGAGTCGCCGGCCCGGGCAGAGACATTGCCCGACGTGCCTTGATTTAGCCCCAGCCGCTCCATGCTTCGGCAGGTTTCGATGATGATCCGTCGAACTCTCACATGCCTCATCGGCGCACCTCCTCCTCGAGCCGGGCAATTCGCTCGCGCCTGCCCTGTGCACAGGTTAGCCCAGCCCTTGCCCCCGCTTAAAGAAAGCCCGCCGCCGACCGATAGATCAAACGGTTGGGAGTCGGGCATCCTGGACGGCGGTTCGCGGGCCGGGAGGTGCACCTCACCCCGCACTCATCCCCGAGCGGCACATGGCCAAGTACATCAATGTCAACGAAGTTCTCGAGGCCCAGAGATTCGCCGAGCGGGTGCGGAACCTGGTTGACGGACCCGGCGGGATCCGCGAGCTGACCGAAACCGTGCGCGTTTACGCCCAATCCATCACCAGGGCGCTGGAGGGAATCGAGCACGAGTGCCTCGACATGCCCGCCGATCGCTTGCAGGCCCTGCACAACCTCAACAAGGGCTTTGCTGACAACTCGAACTTGGCGCAGCGCGGCATCAGTGTTCTCGTGCGCATGATGCTGGGCCACCCCCCGACCGAGGCCGAGGCCCGCGCCGTCACTCGCACCGGACTATCGCCGGACGAGATCCGCACGCTCGACGCCGAAGCCTCGAGCCGACTTGCAAGCGCCCTCGACATGGAGCTGTTCGACGAGCCCCCCAACCCGGTGATCGTTGCCTCCCCCTTGCCGATCTCGGCTCCACCCGCGCCGGTCGTTGGCAATCGCCGTTCCAGGCTCTATCACCCTTGCGACAATCCCGCAACGGAACGCATCGCACCATCCAATCGAATCGAGTTTCCCAGCGCCGAGGCGGCCGAGATCGCCGGCTTC
>JBFHLI010000216.1:0-6185 GCA_041594935.1 Gammaproteobacteria bacterium
ACCAGCGCATCGGCCACCGGGCGCGGGGTTCCGAACGGTCGGTCAATGGTGAGAACCCGGGCGGTATGCGCTTGCCTGGGTGAGCACATCGATTCGGGCGCAAGGCCGAGTTCGAGCGCGACCCGGGCCCGGTTCTCGCGTACGCAGTTGGGGTCGTCTCTCGATGCGGGGGCGCAATTGAGCGATGCGTAAATGGAATGCGACACCCCGCCTCGTCGGGTGAAGAAACCGTGCCGGCTATTGCCGGCGGCGGTAACCAGCGGGCTCGAAATGAGTTCCACTGCGTTTCGCGGGGGCATGCTAACGGTACTGCGCTCGCGTCAGAGGCGTGCGAACCCGGCGCCTTGACCTCCTCGACGGCCACTTATAGCTTAGGCACGCCAATGTGGCGGGCGCGCGTGGCTGCCACGACCCAGCGTGGGGCACCGATATCACCCAGGGTAGAATCAATAATGGCAACATCCGATCCGAATTTCCTCGAGGCCTTGGCGCGTGCGCCGCGCATTCGTTGTGCCCATCTCCCCACCCCGCTCGAGCCAATGGAACGCTTGAGCGCGCACCTGGGAGGGCCGAAAATCTGGGTCAAGCGTGACGATTGCACCGGGCTCGCCACCGGGGGAAACAAGGCCCGCAAGCTCGAGTATCTGATCGGCGAGGCGTTGGAGCAAGGCGCAGACACGGTCATCACCCAGGGGGCGGTGCAGTCGAACCACGCGCGGCAGACCGCAGCGGTGGCGGCACGGCACGGTCTCGATTGCCATCTATTGTTCGAGCATCGGGTGGCGGACCCGGACCACGAGTACGTTAGCTCGGGAAACGTTCTGCTCGACCGGCTGCTCGGGGCCCAGATCTCGGAATTCCCGGCCAACACCGATATGGCGGCGGCGATGGAAACGCTTGCCGCCAGCCTCAGGCAGGACGGCAAGACTCCGTACATCATTCCCGGTGGCGGCTCCAACCCGGTTGGCGCCTGCGGCTACGTCAGCGCGGCGTTGGAGCTGCTCGACCAGGCCGATCGGGCCCAGCTCAGAATCTCGGCGATCGTGCATGCGACAGGGAGCGCGGGGACTCAGGCCGGTCTCGTCGCCGGTTTGCACGGGGCCGGTCGGGAGGTGCCGGTTCTCGGTATCGGCGTGCGGTCGCCGCGCGAGAAGCAAGAGGAAATGGTCTACGATCTTGCGTGTCGAACCGTCGCCAAGCTCGGCGTCGCCACTGCGCTCGCGCGCGAGCGAGTCCAGGCAAACTGCAGCTACGTGGGTTCGGGGTACGGCGTTCCCACCGAAGGTATGTGCGAGGCGGTCCGCTTGCTGGCGCAGCTCGAAGGCATCCTGCTCGACCCCGTCTACTCCGGAAAAGGCATGGCGGGGCTCATCGACCTTGTGCGCAAGGGGGCCTTCGGGCCGGACGAGGATGTCGTGTTCGTGCATACCGGTGGGGCGGCCGCCCTGTTCGGGTACCGCACCGCGTTCTCGCTGGAGGAGAAGGTGCTGCGCACGGCATGAAGCCGCTTCGCCGGCTCGGCGTGCTCGGCGGCATGGGGCCGCTCGCGACGGCTGACTTTCTGCGCAAGCTGGTGGAATCAACGCCGGCCGAGTGCGACCAGGACCATGTGCCCACCATTACTTATTCCGTGCCCCAGGTTCCGGATCGGGTCGAACCGATCCTGACCGGTAATGGACCGTCGCCGCTGCCGGCCATGATCGAGGGGCTGCGAACCCTCGAGTCGACCGGGGTCGAGGCGATTGCCGTGCCTTGCATCACGGCCCATTTCTGGTTTCCGGAGCTGAGTCGGGCGGCATCGGTGCCGGTATTCCACATCGCGGACGCCACGCTGATCTCGCTCGAGCACCAGGGTCTGAAGGGCGGTCAAGCGGTCGCCCTCCTCGGGACGGCTGCGACCCTGCAAGCGGGTTTCTTCCAGGCGCGTTTGCAGGAACGAGGCCTGCGGGTCCAGATTCCGAGTGAGTCACAGATGGTTTCCCACGTTCTTGCGGCAATCGCGGCCGTGAAGCGGGGGGCGCGCAAGACTGCTCTCGAACGTGCGAGCCATGTCGTCGAGCGTATGCTCGAAGGCGGGGCCGAGAGGGTGGTGCTCGCCTGCACCGAGCTACCGCTCGCGATGGAGACGGCGGGCCCGGAGCTGCTCGGACGGTGTGTGGATCCGTTGCGCGCCCTCGCAGTTGCCTGCGTGGACTGGGCTGGCGTGCGCGCCACGGATCCCCCAACGCCACCCGGACGTCCGCCCCGCGGTGCCCGTGCGGTCGACCGCTGGACTGCGCCGTGACCGGGCTTGCTCACGGCACGTCCCCGAGCGCCTGGTCGAGGTCGGCGATGAGATCTTCGACGTGCTCGATTCCGATCGAGAGTCGCAACAGGTTTTCCGGTACGTGGCTGTGGGCGCCTTCCACCACGGTGCGATGCTCGATGAGGCTTTCCACGCCACCGAGCGAGGTGGCTCGCACGAAGACGCGGGCGCGGTTCGCGACCGCCTGGGTCGCAGCGAAGTCGCCGTTGTCGCAGATCGACAGCATGCCGCCAAAGCCATTGCGCATCTGCTTCTTTGCGACGTGGTGCCCGGGGTGACTCGAGAGACCCGGATACAGTACCGATTCGAGCCCAGGGTGTCCTTCGAGGTGCCTTGCGACGCGCAGCGCGTTGGCCGAGGCGCGCTCGAATCGAATGGCGAGTGTCCGCATCCCGCGCAGCAGCAACCAGGCCTCAAATGCTCCCAGGACCCCGCCCATCAAAGTGCGCACGAGCTTGATCTCCTCCCAGCGTTCCTCGACATCCCGGGTCACGAGCAGCCCCGCGACCACGTCGCTGTGACCGTTCAGGTACTTGGTCGCGGAGTGAAACACCAGGTCGGCCCCATGATCCAAGGCACGGGTCGTCACCGGCGGAGCGACCGTGCTGTCCACCACGATGAAGGCGCCGGCTTCGTGGGCGGCGGCAGCGGCCGACTCGATGTCGATGATGTCCCAGGTGGGATTTATCGGGGTCTCGATCCATACCAGCGAGGTTTCTCCGGGTCGCAGAACCTCGCGCAGGGCTTCCGGCCGGGCGCTGTCGAACAGGCTCAGCCCGATCCCTCGTTTCGCCGCGACGCGTCTCATCCAGTCTTGCGCGCCGTGGTACATTATCCGTGGTGCGACGACGTGATCGCCGGGGTCAAGAGTCTCGAGGACGGCGGCGACGGCCGCAAGACCCGAGCTGAACGCTTGCGCATCCGTGCCGCCGTCGAGTTCCGCCGCGAGCCGTTCCAGCGCGTCATGACCGGGAGCATGACTGCGCGCGTAGGAGTACGGTCCGATCAGCTCGTAGCGCTCGTCCCGTGCGTAGGTGGTGGACGGCTGTACCGGCGGCACGATGGCGCCGGTCGCCGGATCCAGATAGTGATTGGCCTGCGCGAGGGTCGTTTCTAAATGTGGACCTGGGGGCATTTCGAGCCTCCTTGTTAGTGGAGCGATTGCGCGACGCCCGGATGCTAACCAGCCGCCCAGTCTGGCGCCAGCTCAGCCGTCGTGGAGGCTTTTGTTCGCTGGAGCGGGAGCGCGAAGCGACGGGTTTAAGCCGCCGTGTCGCACCGAGGCGCTCCGCCGCTACGCGATGCATCCAGCCGGGGCATTTTGACAAGGCGGAAAGCCGCTGGCCGATGAGCCTAGGCTGATGAGGAAATCGATAATCCTGAGCGGGCCGAGCTTGATGCAACCTTTTCTTGCGGCGAGTCTACCCGAGCGCTGGCATCGTCGATGCGGGCCTGGAGGTTCGCTTCGGCCAAGCGATGGTTACGGCCATGGCGTTTCGCTCTCGCCCGGCGTTCGGAATCACCAATCGGTTGCGATCGGCCCGGGCCCACGGTGAAGCGTCCGGGTTAGGCTTCCCGCCGGAACGGAGATAGGAGTTTGGATTTGGTCGTCCGATGGCGAGGGGCGAACTTCGCGTTTTGGGTCGTTCTCGGAGGATCGTCGTTCTCGCCGGCCCTCGCTGAGCCCGATCTCGCGATTGAACCTGGGCGAAGCGTCTCGATCGAGTATTCGATCCGGCTCGACGATGGCCGGACGGTGGCCAGCAACGTAGGTCGCGAGCCGCTCACTTTTAGGCCGGGCGAGCAGGAGATCCTGCCCGCGGTGGAGGAGCAGCTGCAAGGCTTGCGGGCCGACGATTCGAAAGAGATCACGATCTCGGTGGACGATGCCTACGGCCCGGTAGACCCGGCCGCTTTCATGCGGGTAATGCCAGCGCTCGTGCCGCCAGATTCACGCACCGTCGGTGCCGTTTTGATCGCGCAAGATTCGGAGGGCAGACCAAGGCCGGTCCGCGTTCATGACGTTCGGGATGGCGAGATCGTGATCGATTTCAACCATCCGCTCGCGGGTGAGACCTTGCATGTGAAGATTCGGGTTATCTCGGTGCAATGACTGTGCGTCGCCGGAGTTGACGAAGGAGATTGGAATGGACGAGCAACGATTCAAGCGCGGATTGAAGGTGAGGCGCGAGGTTCTTGGAGACGAGTACGTGGACCGCGCGCTTGAGAATGTCGATGAGTTCAACGAGCAGTTTCAGCAACTCGTCAGCGAGTTCTGCTGGGGTGAAGTGTGGACCGATGAGACCCTCAGCCGACGCGAGAGAAGCATTCTCAACCTCGGTATGACCGCGGCCCTCGGACGCATGCACGAGTTCGAGATTCATTTTCGTGGCGCGCTGCGAAACGGTCTCACAACGGACGAGCTACGAGCGGTGCTGATTCAGATTGCGGTCTATTGCGGTGTTCCGGCCGGGGTGGACAGTTTCCGGAGCGCGAGACGTGTGTTGGAGGAGTGGGGCAGCGGCGCGAACTGACGGACGGTTCGCACAACGGTGACATTCCCGTGCAGGGCCGCCATGCAAGACGTGCCGACGGACGCGGACGCGACGGTCACCGGAAGCCCGCGTGCCGCCGGTCCCGGCTCGGGGCCTGGATCGACGGCCGGGGCGCCAGCGGGGGCTCAGGGGTTCAAGCGATCGCGCAGGGCCTTGGCCGCTTTGAAGCCGGGGGCACGCGAGGCCGCGATCGCAATCGGCTCCCCGGTGCGCGGATTACGGCCCTGGCGGGCGCTTCGGTGCTTGACCGAGAAGATGCCGAAGCCGGCGATGGAAACGCGTTCATCTCGAACCAGCGCTTCCTCGATAGTTTGAAACATCTTGTTCACGATTACTTCGAGCGCGTTTCGCTCCATTGCGGTCTTTTGCGCCAACTCTTCAATCAGCTCTGATTTGTTCATGACTTCCCGAACGTACGGTGAAAGGGTCGATTACTATCCACGATCTGCCGGGTAGTGTACAGACTGCAATTCGAAGCACGGGCTTGCTAGCCTGGATGTCTCATCAAGGACTCGGCACGATGGCGACGTATGGGCGAGTCTGAACGCCGGGCTGGAGCGCAAGTCCGGGCACGCACTGCCGAGCCAGCGACCGGGTAGACTTGCCGCGGAAACAAATTGCACCGCGCTCAGGCCGCCCAGAAGGGTTCGATTTCGCGTTGCACTCAAAAACTTGCTGACGAGCGGCAAGGCGCCTTGGTGAAACATTTATTCTAGGCCCAGGCGGGGCCGTCAGGCGAACAGCTCGAAGCCCGCGGTCGAACCTGCGACGGTGACCATGCCGCTACCGTGACTCCAGACAGAATGCTCGCGGTGCGGTGACTTGATGAATTGAGGGGGGGATGAGAGCCCCGCGGAGACCGCGGGGCTCACGCTGAACAGTGATCCTAGCTCTGGACGGTCACCTGCGTCGCTTGTAGACCCTTGGGGCCTTTCTGGACCTCGAACGTAACCGTTTGTCCCTCGGCTAGACTCTTAAATCCATCGCCGACGATCGCGGAGAAATGCACGAACACATCCTCACCTCCATCGGCGGGCGCGATGAAACCAAAGCCCTTGGAATCATTGAACCACTTCACTGTACCAGTACTCATGTAGCTTACCTCTAATTAACCCATTTGATGTTGACTCAATTGCTAACCGTTCGAGGCAATTTACAGGAGATACCGGGAGGGAACTTCTGAAATGACTCTGACGTGCAATCAGCGACAGTATAGCCCACTTGATAGCCTACTTGGAACAAGCAGAATGTCGGCTCGACACCGCTCCGAGTTTGCCGCGAACGTCCTGGTCTGAAGCAAACTGAACTGCTGCTTGAATCGAGGC
>JBFHLI010000217.1:0-6170 GCA_041594935.1 Gammaproteobacteria bacterium
CCGAGCTGATTGGGCCAGCTGCCGTGGGTCGCCGAGCGGAGCCCTCCGAGGCGGACTTGGCACCCGACATATCACTCTTCGTAAGACGCGCAGCCAAGATGGCTGGACCCCGCAGGCATGAATCTGTGACTCAGGTTATCCGCACCGCCTTTCCAGGACTGTCGGGCCCGTCACAACGTGGCCTTCAGGTGCGGGACCCCGATCCAGGGCACGATAAAGCACCTCGACCGGAGCGGGGCCACCACCTTGTGCCGTGGACTCCCGCTTCCTGGTCGGTGGTGCACCGGCTCGTTCTGCGGCGAGCGGTCGCAGTGTGCGTCATCGCATGGTTGCAAGGGTGCGCTCCCGCGAGCGGTGGGCGCATCGAAAACCCCGAGTTCGGAGCACGCGTGGACCTCGGCAAGGTCGAGCACCCGTCGATTCGCGAGGCGTCCGGGCTCGCTGCGAGCCGCGGGAATCGCAACGTGCTCTGGACCCACAACGACTCGGGGGACGGCAACCGCGTGTACGCGTTGAGCACCACCGGACAACACCTCGGCATCTACGTGATCCAGGATTGTGCCGCCGGTGATTGGGAGGACATCGCGGTGGGCCCCGGCCCCGACCCGGGAATCGACTATCTCTACGTGGGAAACATCGGCGACAACCGCGGCGCTCGCGCGAATCGAACCGTTTGCCGCGTCCCCGAGCCGATGGTCAACGCGCGCCAGGCGCCGGTCGAGACGGTGCTCACCGGCGCCCAGACGCTGAAGTTCCGGTACCCCGATGGCGCCCGCGACGCCGAGGCGCTGCTGGTGGACCCGCTGAGTCGGGACCTTTACTTCGTGTCCAAGCGCGAGCCCCGGGTGCGGGTGTATCGGGCGGCCTATCCACAGGCCACGACCGGGGTCTCGGTGCTCGAAGCGGTGACAACCCTGCCTCTGCGATACGTGGTCGCTGGAGACATTTCGGCCACCGGGCGGGAGCTGCTATTGAAGACCTACACCGGGATTTATTACTGGCGGCGATCGCAGGCGCAGACCTGGGCCGCGGCCCTCGCTCGGCCGCCCCGCGCCGTTCCCTACGTCATCGAGGTGGCCGGTGAATCAGTCTGCTGGGCGGCGGACAGCGCCGGCTACTACACGCTCAGCGAGGAAGCGCTCGGCGTGCCGGCACGGCTCTACTTTTATCCGCGATTGCGCTGGGCTAGCAGAAATTGCCGGGCTGGTTCCGTGATGGCAGACCGATGCCGAGTTCAAGCAATGCGCTCTCGAACTGTGGCGCCCAACCCCGATTGGCAGCCGGGCTCGCGGGGCTCGGGTGGGGACCCCACCCGAGCGTGACCTCCGTCGTTCCGAGCGCGGCGCTCGCGCGATCGAAGGCGAACCGCCCGATCCCGACGACGTGGGTGGGCTGGATCTCCTCGACGACCTTGAGGAGGGCGCGGTCGCAGGCCTTGAACAGCGGACGGCGCTCCGCCGCCGGAAGCTTGTCCGGGGTGCGATTGCGTCCGCTCGTCTCCACGAACGCGAGCGGGCAGTAGTTCCAGACGAAGAACCGGGCGAAGAATCGATCCGGCTCACCGAAGGCGGCACGAGCCCACCCCCAAAGTCGGCGACCGCTGACCTCGGTGCGCGGGCACTCCAGCCCGAGCACCGGTCGCTTCGGGTGCTCGTCCGGGGGACGCCCCACCTTGGCCTCGATTCCAAGCCACTCGCGCACCAAAGCGCTGTCCCCGAACGGCACCCCGGTTTGCACCATTCCGAATGGTCCCGGATTCATGCCGATCAGCACCGCCACCGCTCCGCGCCCCGCGTAGCGCTCGAGAAACTGGCGGTGCGCCGCCCAGGCGTACTCCAGCGGCCGGTAGACGTGGGTGACCGGTGGTGCGAACGCGAGCCCCGCCGTCTCCACGCGCAGGCGGGAGGCAATGCGCACGAGCTTCTTGGCCCTCACCTCCATGAAACTCCCCGCGGCGCCGAGCCGTCCGACATTGGCAGTCATGCGGATGTTCGAAACCATAACAGGGATGCCGGTGCCACCGGTACCTCCGGTGTCGCACAAGGTGCCGGCCGGCGGGGAGGCTAGCCCCGATGTTGCACCAAGGCGCCCCGTCGCCATCGACCCGAGTCCTTGGTGCAGCATAGGGGCTAGTCGGGCAACGGAATGAATTCGTCGTCGCCGGGGACGCGCGCGAACCGGCCCTGGCGCCAGTCGGCCTTGGCCCGCTCGATCCGCCTCTTCGAGCTCGATACGAAGTTCCACCATATATGCCGCTTGCCGACCGGTTCACCGCCGATCACCATCACCCGGGACTGCGGCTCCGCGTAGAGGCGCAGGCATCTTCCGGGGCACGCGACCGCCATCATCCCCTCGCGGTACACCCGCTCGTCGATCCGCACCGCGCCGGCGACCACGTAGAGCGCCTGCTCTCGATAAAGGCTAGGCACGTCGAGCCCGGACCCTTCCGGGAAGCGCAGCTCAAGGTAGAGCATCGGCGAGTGACACACGACCGGCGAAGTGCGCCCGAACGCCCTCCCGAGGATCACCCGGACCGTCACTCCTTCAACCTCGATCTCCTGAAGATCGGCGGCCGGATAGTGGACGAAAGTCGGGTCACACTCCTCCTCACCGATCGGCAGCGCCATCCAAGACTGGATGCCGTGCAGTCTCGACCCACGGTGTAGATCCTCGCCCGAGCGTTCCGAATGAACGATCCCCCGCCCGGCCGTCATCAGGTTCACCGCCGCGGTGCGAATCGGTTGAACGAACCCCAGGCTGTCGCGGTGAACGATCTCCCCCTCGAAAAGGTACGTCACGGTGCAAAGACCGATGTGGGGGTGGGGGCGCACCTGAATCCCCTCTCCCGGCGGAAACTCCGCCGGCCCGACATGATCGAAGAAGATGAACGGTCCGATCATCGCCCGATCTGAGCTCGGGAGCACCCGGCGTACGGTGAATCCACCGAGGTCTTTCTTCTCGGGCTCGATGACGAGCGCGATATCGCCGGCGGCACGGGTACATTTCGGGGAAGTCGCAGAGAGATAGCTCACTCGTCAATCATCCGATGCTCTGACGTGCCCATTCTCGGCGATGGGCAAGGATTGAGAAACCCCGCGGTGCGGACTCGAGGGTCGGAGTCCTCATGCTCGCGGACAAGACGCTTCGATCGACGCGAGAATGACCTCGATCGGATGTCGGCAGGGAACAGCGGTGAGCGATTCGATGTGCCATCTGCACGTTTCACTGTCGCACACGATTAAATCCGGGTTCAGATTCTCGATCCGCTCAGCCAGCGGCCGGGCAATCCCCATGGCCACATCGTGCCGGTCGCGATCATATCCGTAGGTGCCGGCAATGCCGCAGCAGTCAGACCCCGAGAGTTCGAGTGTCAGTTGCGGCACTCGTCGAAGAAGCTCCGCCGCTGGCGTCCCCATCCGGTGGCCGCGCAGCTGACACGGCGCATGGTAGACAGTCCGCAGCGGCAATGGGTTGAGAAGCTCACTCAGGCGCTCCCCATGCGACCCGAGCAGGAACTCGCAGATATCAGAGACCCGCCGCGCCACCGCGCCTGCTGCCCCGGCGGTCATGTCGAGATAGGCCGCGTACTTGGATCGCAATGTCAGCGAGCAGCTGGTGGACGTGCAGACGATGGCATTCCCGTCCTCAGCCACCCCGGATAGCTCGCCGACCAGCGCATCGGCGTAGCGTCGCCCGGCGCCCCATTCGCCACTCGACAGCATCGGCAGGCCGCAGCACCTCGCGGACGGTACGCTGACGCGCAATCCGAGGTGATTGAGCACCTGTATCAGGGAGACTCCTACCTGCGAATCGTAGAACTCGACCGCACACCCTGAGAAGTATTCGACCCCCGGCCCGTCCGGCTGTGAATGCCCGTCAAGCCAGTGACGGAACCGGCGACCGGCGAACTTTGGCAACGGCGCATCACGGTGAATTCCGATCCATGCATGCGCCAGCTTTCGGAGGGCGCGGTTGCTGAGGATCGCATTCGCGATAGACGGCGCCGCTCCACCGACCCTGCCAATCAAATCGGGTCGGTTCAATACGCGCTGGCGTAGCGGTAGCCGGTGATCGCCATCAAACATCCGATGTTTCGCAATCGCGATGATATCGGCAATGGCAACGTCGTTCGGACAGACGCTTGTGCACACCCCGCAGCCGCTGCAGAGCGCGGGCGATAAGTCGCTGGTCGGGCCCATGGTGCGAAACCGCTGAGCCTGGGGACCGGTGGTCTTCGGTCCGGGAAATCGGTCGGTGACCCCCGCCACCGGGCAGTACGCCTGGCAGATCCCGCATTTGGTGCAACCGTCCATCGTGCCCAGGAGCGCATCCGGCCCCATGGGCTCGAACACCGGAGTATCTGACGGTGCGCGAGCTCCGAAGGTAACACTCTGGCGAGTTGTCATCGGCGTGCCCACGCCCGCACCACATCGACGCCTCGTCGCCACTCTGACCATCGCGACTCACGCTCATCCGAAGACATCGCGGGGTAGAACGAGGCAGCGTCTTTGCGCATAGCCGAGATATCGTCGAGGGTCAGATGCCCGGCGCCGAGGGCGGCGAGGAGCGCGGCCCCCAACGCCGTCATGTCGGGCTCCGACGACACCGTGACCGGCATCCCGAGAAGGTCGGCCTGGCGCTGCATCAAAAAGCGGTTTCGGGTCGGCCCTCCATCAGCCCGTACCGCCGAGATTCCTCCCCCCAGCTTCTGATTGATAGCCAAGATGATGTCCGCACACTGAAATGCGATCCCTTCGAGGAGCGCACGAGCAATATGGCCGGCGTCGGTATCAAGGCCAAGACCGAGAAAACACGCCCGGGCCTGCGATTCCCAGTGCGGCGCCGCCAATCCGGTGAAGCTCGGGACCATCATCACACCACCGGTGTCCGCCACCCCCTCGGCCAATGACGCCGAATCCGCCGCGGAGGGCAACAGGCCCGCGCCCACCGTCCAGTCCACCGCCGAGCCGACGGAGAAGACCCCACCCTCGAGCGTGTAATCGACACCACGCTCGAGCTCCCAGGCGATGAACACCGGTAAGTTACTGTCGGGCTCGACCGGGGCGGAGCCGGTGTTGACCTCTATGAACGCACCGGTGCCATAGGTCACCTTCGCCGTGCTGGGATCCCAGCAGCCTTGGGCGAACAGAGCGGCGTGCGCATCCACCGCGTCGGCGGTGATCGGGATCGTCTTGGCCGTCACATCGGGCACTTCCATGTCGCCGAAATCTCCGGCGGTCATCCGGATGTGTGGCATCAGCCCCTCGTCCAGCCCGAATGCGGCGAGCAGATCCGCGTCCCAGCAAACTCGCCGAAGGTTGAACAACGCGGTCCGCGAGCCGGTGGCCGCGTCCGTCGCGTGAACCATGCCGCGGGTCAAGCGGTCGATCACATAGGAGTCGGTCCCTCCCAGGCGGAGCACGCCCTTCGCGCGCGCCGCCGCTACCTCTGGCACGTTCTCGATCAGCCAGCGAAACTTGGCGGCCGAGAAATAGGGATCGAGCCGAACCCCAGTCCGAGCGCGAATCAGCTCGTCCACCCCTTGCTTGGAGAGCTCCGAGCAGATCTTCACGGTGCGGCGATCCTCCCACGACACGGCGGGGCCCATGCACCTTCCAGTTTCGGTCGACCACGCCATGCTGGTCTCGCCCTGGTTGGCAATTCCGACCCCCCGGACGTCACCCCAGGAAAGCCCGGCCTCATCGAGCGCCCTGGTTGCAGATTCGAGACTCGTGCGAAGGAAATCGTCCGGATCATGCTCCACCCAACCGGGTCGGGGAGTTTGCTTTGGCATCGCGACCGAGACGCTCGCGATCTTCCGACCCTCGTCGTCCAGCACCAGAGCGGTGGTCGTGGTTCCGCCATGATCGATTCCAATGAATGCGCCGGATTCCACCGATCAGCCTCTCAAGTAGTCACACGCGGATTGAGCCGCGAGCCAGCCGGTGACGATGGAGACACCATCTGCCGAGGCTTCCGTGGCGGGGTTCCAGTGGGCAAGGGTTCGGCCGCTGATGAACACGTTCTCGAATTGCACCGAGCCGTTGTCGGTGGGGCGAAGGTGCGAGTCGGTCTCGACACCAGCGCGGTGGAGCGCATCGAGAGACTCGTCAATCCTCTCGGCTGCAAGCGGCCCGGTCTGAAACACTTCGAGGCCGAGATTGGCCTCG
>JBFHLI010000218.1:0-6137 GCA_041594935.1 Gammaproteobacteria bacterium
ATGGGCAGCACGAGGCAGCGGGGGCGGGGGGGGCGACGGGGTGCAGACTGCCAACACCGTCGAGCTCGACATGGAGCGCCTCGACGCCGAGGGGATCATTACCCCGAACTCCAACAACACCTCGCTCGCCGAGCAGTTTCGCATCATCAAGCGCCCGCTCCTGGTGTGCGCGGCCGGGGAAGGTCCCGAGCATTCCGAGCGCGATAACCTGATCGCGGTGACGAGCGCGCTGCCGGGCGAGGGCAAGACCACGACCTCCCTCAACCTCGCGATGAGTATCGCGATGGAGCGAGACCGCACGGTTCTCCTGGTGGATGGAGACGTCGCCAAGTCCGATGTCTCTAGGACGCTCGGTATCGAGACCGAGAGAGGGCTCACCGATGTGCTGATGTCTGATGAGCTCAGCCTGTCGCAGGTGCTTTTCAAGACCAACGTTCCCAGCCTGAGCGTCCTGCCGGCAGGAAGACGCTACCCCCACATCACTGAGCTGCTCGCAAGCGACGGCATGAAGCGGCTGAGCGAGGAGCTGGTGAGCCGATACCGCGACCGGATCATCATTCTCGACACGCCGCCGCTGCTCGGCTCGGCCGGTGCGAAGGTGCTCGTCGGTCTCGCGGGGCAGGTGATCATGGTGGTCGAGGCGATGCGCACGAAGCAGAACGCGGTGCTGGAGGCATTGCGGGTCCTCGGGCCGCTGGACAACATCGGGCTCGTGTTCAATAAGACGCGCGAGCGGGCGAGCGGTTACGGATACGGGTACGGTTACGGGTACGGCTATGGATACGGCTATGGGTATGGTCGAGGGCGCGAGCGAGGGGGCTGAACCGGTGCCTCCCGGCCGGTGGCGCTTACTTCCTTCACCCCGGTCCGCGATACCCGGGTGGCTGCTGCTGATTCCGGTCGCGCTCGACGTGACCCCTCTCAACATTGCGCTCGGGCAGGGGTGGCAGATCTCGACCGGGGTCACGCTTCGCGAGACCTACACCGACAATGTCGACCTCGCGCCCGAGGGCTCGGAAAAGAGCGACTTCATCACCGACATTACTCCCCGCCTTTCCATCCGCAGCGGCACCGAGGGGCGGGGCCGGATCCAATTCGATCTCGACTATCGGCTGCAGACCTTCTCCATCGGTGGCAGCGGCGCCGACCGATCCATCAACCACGAATTGCAGGCGGCCGGTACCGCGGAGCTCCTCGAGGAGATGGCGTTCGTGGACTTCCGGGCCACGGTCGGCCAGGCAAACATCACCAACACGGGCCGGGTGAGCGACGAGAACTTTTCTCGTACCGGCAATCGCACTGACGTCGTGACTTACAGCATCAGCCCGTACTTACGGCATCATCTCGGGAACTACGCCGACACGGAGCTGCGCTACACCCGCGACGATGTCACCAACGATGGCGTGAGCGCCGACAGCAGCGCGAACGCAATCGACGCCGAGGTGGTGAGCGGCACGCGGTTTGCCCGGGTCCCCTGGTCGGCCCGCTACAGCCGCCAGAAAATCGACAACAGCGATGGTTCCACATCGAAGTTCCAGTCCGTTGACGGAACCGCCCGATACTTGTTCACCCGCAAGTACGGCACGTTCTTGACTCTCGGAGTTGACGACAACGATTTTGCCACCAGTCGGTCGGAGAGCGACGGATTCTTCTGGCGGCTCGGCGGGACCTGGACCCCGAGCCCGCGAACCTCGCTCGAGGTTGGTTACGGGGAGCAGTTCTCCGGCTCGAGCCTGTCCGTCGACTTCAGTCACCGCCAGCGCCGAACCGTCTGGGGGGTATCCTATAGCGAGGACGTTTCGACGACGCGGGAGATTCAGCTCGAGCGGATCCTGGTTCCCTTGGTTGACGCCTTCGGCGACCCGATTCCCATCGATGAGACCGGCACGGCAATTCTCGTGCCGATCGACCTCGAGACCCTGACCAACGAGGTGCTGGTGCGAACCCGCTTCGAGGGCTCGTTCGCCGCGCGCGGACGCCGCACCAATCTGAACGTGACCGCCTTTCACGAGGACCGGCAGTTCCAGCTCAGCGGTGACGAGGAGACCGTGTTAGGCACGAGAGTATCGCTGGACCGCCAGCTCTCGCGGCGAACGAGGGCAAGGGCATCAGGGAGCTGGCAGCAGACCGATTTCCGCGATCGGATCCGTGAGGATGATCGCTTCAACACGCGACTCGATCTCACCCACCAGTTCGGGAGAAACGTGAACGGCAGTCTGTCCTACGCCTATACCCACCAAGACTCCAACGACGCTGCAAGCGAGTTCAAGGAGAATCGGGTCAGCGCCAGCTTTAGCGTGATATTCTGAGCTTCAGCGCGCACCGCCAACGAAACCTCTCCGGCTGTACCGGCCCGGCCTTGAATCAGAGCATCGGTATTCATTAGATGTATGAATCCTTCTACAAGCTGCGCGCGAAGCCGTTTCAGCTTAGCCCCGACCCGCGCTTCTTCTACAACAGCAAGGTGCACAAGCGGGCGCTCGCCTATCTGCGCTACGGAGTCAGGCAGGGGGAGGGCTTCATCATCGTCACCGGTGACGTCGGCACCGGCAAGACCACCCTGGTGGGGACCCTGTTCAAGGGTCTGGAGCGGGCCAACGTGGTGGCCGCTCAGGTCGTGACCACCCAGCTTCAGGCTGACGACCTGCTGCGGATGGTGGCCGCCGCCTTCGGGCTGCCTTACCAGCGGGTCGGAAAGGCTACCTTGCTCAATGGCCTTGAGGGTTACTTTCGCGCCTGTATCGAGGAGGGCAAACGGGTGCTGCTGGTGGTGGACGAGGCGCAAAATCTCCCCCGGCGCTCCATTGAGGAGCTGCGGATGCTGTCCAACTTCCAGTTCCGGGGTCGGTCCATGCTGCAGAGCTTCCTGCTCGGGCAGAAGGAGTTTCGTGCCACGATGCGTTCAGAGGGCTTCGAGCAGCTGCGCCAGCGGGTGATCGCCGCCTATCACCTCAAGCCGCTGAGCCCCGAGGAGACGAGGGGATACATCGAGCATCGTCTGCTCACCGTCGGCTGGCAGGGGGACCCCAAGATCCACGACGAGGTCTATCGCGGCATATATCAGTTCACCCAGGGTGTGCCCCGGCGGATCAACACGCTGTCGGATCGGATCCTGCTCTACGGCTGTCTCGAGGAGGTGCACACGATCGACGAAGCCTGCCTGCAGGCGGTCGCCGAGGACATCATCGAGGAGCAGGGGGGCGGGGCGGAGGACGACGTGATCCTGAATGCGCCGCCGACGATCGGGCCGAGTCCGTCCCGCGCGCCCCCCCCCTCACTCCCGCGGGTGGGCAAGGAACCTGGCCAGGGCGAGCTGCTCGAGAGGAAGGTTCTGCACCGGCAGGAGGAACGACTGAGCGCCGTGGAAAGTACGATGTTGGACCTCACGAGGGCGATGCGCGAAGAGATCTCGTTGCTGCGCCAAGCGATGACCAAGGGCGGGAAGTCGGATCAGGACGAAGAAAAATCCTGAGCCGGCAGCGCCTTCAGCTCGAGGATCGAGGAAGCTGGATACGCTGAACGTCTTTCCCGTCATACTCGCCGGGGGATCCGGCACGCGCCTGTGGCCTTGGTCACGGGAGGCATATCCCAAGCAGCTACTGCGTTTGAAGGGGGAGAACACCCTACTGCAGGAGACGCTGATGCGCCTGGACGGGCTCTCCGGCGAGGTCCTTGGCATGCCGCTTGGACAGGTGCTTCCTCCGATAGTCGTGTGTCACGAGAAGCACCGGTTTCTGATCGCCGAGCAGCTCGAGAGCATCGAGCGGAGAGCGGCCCGGATCATTCTCGAGCCGGTCGGGCGCAATACGGCCCCAGCCCTCACCCTCGCCGCGCTGCACGCGGTCTCGGCGGAGGGCGACGCCGTCCTGCTCGCGATGCCCGCCGACCACGTCATCGAGAACCGGGCTCAATTCCAGGAGGTCATCGCGTCCGGGTTCGAGCACGCCGTCGCGGGAAACATCGTTGCCTTCGGCGTGGTCCCAACTCACCCCGAGACTGGGTATGGCTACATCCGCCGCGGTGCGCCAACGGGGAATGGCACCGTGGGATTCGCGGTGGAAGCGTTCGTCGAGAAGCCTGACCGGGAGACTGCGATCGGTTATCTCGATTCGGGCACGTACTACTGGAACGGAGGCCTTTTCATGGTGCGGGCATCCACCTGGCTGCAGGCGGTCGATCGGCACTGCTCGGAGATCGCTACCGCCTGCCGGGTCGCCTACGACCGGGGCCAGGCCGACGTGGACTTCTTCCGGCTTGAGCGCGACGCGTTCATCGGGTGCGCGAGCGACTCGATCGATTATGCAGTGATGGAACGCCTGAATCGCGGATCCGAGGCAGGGGCCAGCGCGTCGCCGCCGGGTGACGCCTTGGACGACGCTGCGCTTCCTCCGGTGCGGGGGGTCGTCGTGCCGCTCGATGCCGGCTGGTCGGATATCGGCTCGTGGCCCGCGGTGCTCGCGCTGAACGAGCCCAATGACGACGGCAACGTCGTGCACGGCGACGTTTATTCGCTCGATTCCCACGGCAGCCTCGTGGCGGCCGAGCATCGATTCGTGGCCACGGTCGGAATGCGGGACGTGATCGTGGTCGAGACGGCCGACGCGGTGCTGGTAGCCCACCGGGATCACAGCCAGGAAGTCAAGAAAGTGGTGGATTGGCTCAAGGCGCAAGGACGTGACGAGGGCCATAGCCACCGGCGAGTGTACCGACCCTGGGGGAGCTTCGAGCAGCTCGATGCCGGGGAGCGCTACCAGGTCAAGCGATTGACGATCAAACCGGGCCAGGTTTTGTCGCTGCAAATGCATCACCACCGGGCCGAGCACTGGATAGTCGTGCGGGGCACCGCGAAGGTGACTCGCGGGGAAGAGGAGTTTCTCCTCAGCGAGAATCAGTCCACCTATATCCCTCTCGGGGTCACCCATCGACTCGAGAACCCCGGTAGTCTCACCCTCGAGGTAATCGAGGTGCAGTCCGGCAGCTATCTCGGCGAGGACGACATCGTACGTTTCGAGGACCGTTATCTTCGCGACACCTCGGATTAGGGCGCCGTGGTAGCAAGGAAGGAGATTGACCACGGGGGACACGGGGCAGAAGAAGATAATGCGATGCTCGTTTCGCGGCGCAAGCTGACGGCACCGTTCGCGAGCGGCTCGGACTCGCCGAGCTGGGATTTGCCACTCGGACCGAGATGCTCGGTTCGATGAGCCCTACGCCTTCTCCAGCGTTCAAATGCCCCACAATCTAGCCGAGAACGCGGCGCTCGAGATGACCAACGCGATGACCGTGGACGTGGAGGATTACTTCCAGGTTTCGGCGTTTGCGAAACACGTGCGCCGTGATGACTGGGACGACTATCCGTGCCGGGTCGAGCGCAACGTCTCGCTCATCCTCGAGCTGTTCGAGCGCCACGACGCCCGGGCCACGTTTTTCCTGCTGGGTTGGATCGCCGAACGCTACCCGGAACTGGTGCGGCGTATCGCCGCGTGCGGTCACGAGATCGCGAGTCATGGCTTTGCGCACATCAGGGCCACCGAGCAGACCCCGGCGGAATTCAGGCAGGACGTCGAATGCACGAAGGTTCTTCTCGAGGATATCGCCGGCTGCGAGGTGCAGGGGTTCCGGGCGGCCAGCTTCTCCATCGATTCGAGCAATTTGTGGGCGCTCGAAGTCCTCCAAGAAGCAGGGTACCGGTACAGCTCGAGCGTCTATCCCGTGCGCCATGATCACTACGGCATGCCGAGTGCACCTCGGTTCCCGTTCTCCAATGGTAACGGTGGGGTGCTCGAGATCCCGATCACCACCGCGCGTTTCCTGAATCGAAATTTACCCTGCGGCGGCGGCGGGTATTTCCGTCTGTTCCCCTACGCCGTCACCCGCTGGGCGTTTCGCCGGGTCAACGACCGCGAGGGCCGCCCCGGCGTTTTCTTCTTCCACCCCTGGGAGCTCGACCCGGCTCAACCCCGCCCGGCCAATCTGGGCTTCAAGACCCGGTTTCGCCACTACGTCAACATGCGACGCATGGAGGCGAGGCTCGAGCGACTGCTGGGGGATTTCAAGCGGCGGGCAATGGAAGAAGTCTTTTTCGAGGATGACGTTGAATCAGCCGGTAGTCTGCCGCCTACCTGAGGCGGTGCCGG
>JBFHLI010000219.1:0-6071 GCA_041594935.1 Gammaproteobacteria bacterium
CGGCGCGGTCCGCCTCGCTCTCGCACTCGGCGGCGACGGTGGTAGCCACCTGGGTCTTCAAGCCGCTGAAGCTGAAATCGAGCCCGGGGCGATCGGTCATCGGTCGCGGAAACACGAAGCGCGCGGGGTCACCCTTCTCGGCGAGTCCCGCCAGTGCCGGACCGCCCGGGTACGGCAAACCCAGGAGCTTTGCGGTCTTGTCGAAAGCCTCCCCCGCCGCGTCGTCTAACGTCTCGCCGACCGTGCGGTACTTACCCACCCCCTGCGCCGTCACGAGCTGTGTGTGCCCACCGGACACGAGCAACGCAAGAAAAGGGAAATCAGGCGGGTCAGCCTCGAGCATCGGAGCGAGAAGGTGCCCCTCCATATGATGAATGCCGACCGCAGGCACCCCCCAGGCCAAAGCGAGGCTGCGACCGAGCGCGGCACCCACCAGCAGGGCTCCCATCAGCCCCGGCCCCGCGGTGTAGGCCACGCCGTCGATATCGCCGGGCCCACTCTCGGCCACGCTGAGCGCACCGCGTAGGAGCGGCAAGAGCTTGCGCACGTGGTCGCGCGATGCGAGCTCGGGCACGACACCGCCGAAGCGTGCATGCAGCTTGGACTGGCTGTGGAGCTCGTGAGCGAGCAGGCCCCGCTCAGCGTCGTAGACGGCAACCGCGGTCTCGTCACACGATGTCTCGATCCCGACTACCCGCATGCGCCTAGCCCCGGTGTGGCAACCGTATTCCGCGCTTTACGATTGGGCGACGGCTGACTAGAATGCCCCGCTTGGCACGAGCAAGATCCGCAGGATTTCAAAGTCAGGAGCACTGATGCCGTCTGTCCGAGTCCGTGATAACGAGCCCTTCGACGTCGCCCTGCGACGGTTCAAGCGCTCATGTGAGAAGGCGGGAATTCTCACCGAGATCCGCCGTCGCGAATACTACGAAAAGCCTACCACCGTCCGCAAACGCAAGGCCGCGGCGGCCGTAAAGCGCCACCTGAAGAAGCTCGCCCGCGAGTCCATAAAGCGCCAGCAGTACCAGCAGGGTCACCGCTAGACACCTTCAGACGCCCTTTCGACCACGCCCATGGGCGACCTCAAGCAGCGAATCTCCGAGGACACTAAGGCCGCAATGCGAGCCAAGGACAAGGCTCGGGTGGGGGTCTTCCGAATGCTCGGCGCCGCCATCAAGCAGGTGGAGGTCGACGAGCGCAAGAGCCTCGATGATGACGGGGTGATCGGCGTCCTGGAGAAGATGATCAAGCAGCGGCGTGAGTCACACGCGCAGTACTGCGAGGCGGGGCGCGCGGACCTGGCAGACCAGGAAGCATTCGAGCTCCAGCTGATCGCCGCCTACATGCCCCCGGCGCTGACTGACGCGGAGATCGATGCGCTGATCGGCGCCGCGCTGGCGGATACCGGGGCTGGCAGCATGAAGGACATGGGCAAGGTCATGGGTGTGTTGCGGCCCAAGCTCAAGGGCCGCGCCGACATGGGCGCGGTGAGCGCCAAGGTGAAGCAGCGGCTTTCCTGAGCGCTCCGTTCGCTGCGCGTATCCGTGATGCCGGAGCCCGGATGGTGCACAATCGCGACTCGTCCCGCTCGCGGCCGAGTTCGACATGGCGAACCGCATTCCACAGAGCTTCATCGACGAGCTCATAGCGCGCGTCGACATCGTCGAGGTGATCGATGAGCGGGTCCCGCTCAAGAAGGCGGGACGCGACCATGTAGCCTGTTGCCCGTTTCACACCGAAAAGACTCCCTCGTTCAGCGTCAGCCCGAGCAAGCAGTTCTATTACTGTTTCGGGTGCGGCGCGCACGGGACCGCGCTCGGCTTCCTGATGGACTACGCGCATCTCGAATTTCTCGATGCTGTTCAGGAGCTTGCGGATCGGACCGGCATGGTGGTGCCGCGGGAAGGGGGCGGTGACCTCGGCTCACAAGGCGAGACCGCCGAGCTTCACGAAATACTGCGCGAAGCCAGCGTCTTTTACCGGCGCCAGCTGCGCGAGCACCCGCAGGGCGAAACCGCCGTGCGCTACCTGCAGACACGGGGCATGAGCGGCGAGATCGCGGCCCAGTTCCACCTCGGCTACGCCCCCCCGGGCTGGGACAACCTAGTGCGCACGCTCGGCGGCTCGCAGCGCACCGCGCGGCTGCTCACCAAATCGGGCCTTGCCATCGACAAGGGCGGTGAGCGGCTCTACGACCGCTTTCGCAACCGGGTCGTGTTCCCGATTCGGGATCGCCGCGGGCGGGTGGTCGCATTCGGGGCCCGGGCGCTCGGCGATGAAACACCGAAGTATCTGAACTCCCCGGAGACCCCGGTGTTCCACAAGGGACGCGAGCTCTATGGCCTGTTCGAGGCGCGCGGCGCCAATCGGAGTCTGCGTCGATTGTTCGTCGTCGAGGGCTACATGGACGTAGTCTCGCTGGCCCACGCGGGCATCTCCAACGCGGTGGCGACGCTCGGCACCGCCGCGACGGCGGACCAGATGACGCGTGCCTTCCGGACCACCGCCGAGGTCGTGTTCTGTTTCGACGGCGACGAGGCGGGGCGGCGGGCGGCGTGGCGGGCAGCCCAGACCCTCTTACCGCTCCTGCGAGACGGCTGGCTCGCCTCCTTCATGTTCCTGCCCGAGGGGGAGGATCCCGATACCGTGGTGCGCGCACGCGGCGCGGAAGGCTTCAACGCCGAGGCCGAGCGCGCCGTGAGTCTTTCCGATTTCCTGTTTCAACACCTTGGCGAGCAGGAGAATCTCGACACCCTGGACGGGCGCGCAAGGTTGATCGAGCTCGCCCGCCCCCTGCTCGGCAAGCTAAACGCCCGGGCGTTCCAGAACCTCGCGATCGCGCGATTGAGCGAAATAACTGGGCTGAGCGCCCCGGAATTAGCTAGACTGGTGGTAGAGGAGGATCGGGCGCCCCGGCCGAGAGCCCCAAGAAGGGCTCCGCAGAGGCGTGGTAACCCTTCCCTGATCAGGAAGGTGATCACGCTATTGCTGTACCGCCCGGATCTGGCCTCGCTCATCGAGGGCACCGGTCGGCTCGCCAGCCTGGAGGTTCCAGGGGCGGTCTTGTTAACGGAACTCCTTGATTTTGCGAGGTCAAATCCTTCAGTAACGTTGGGTGCAACCGTCGAGCACTTTCGCTCGCACCCGGAAGGCCGCCATCTCGCCAAGCTCGCGGGCGAAGCATCCCCCACGCTGGCGGAAGGGCTCGAGCGAGAGTTCACAGACGCAATAAAGCGGCTGGAGGAGATGGTGGATTCGCAGCGGTTTGATGAGTTGACCCGCAAGGCTCGAGCGGGCGGGCTGACCCATGAGGAGGAGCGGGAGTTTAGACGGCTGTTGGAACCCGCCGCGGCGAGCCCATCGCCGCCAAGCGGTGCGTCTACCCCCGGAAGGTAATAGGGTAGGTTTGGTATAATAAGCGGTTAACTTTTTGACCCTCTGGGTCACTTTTGGGTGTCACTCGAAGCTATGGACCTCTATCAGCAACAATCACAGCTCAAGCTACTGATCGCTAAAGGAAAGGATCAGGGATACCTCACGTATCACGAGGTCAATGACCACCTGCCCGATGGCATCGTTGACCCCGAGCAAATCGAAGACATCATCAGCATGATCAACGACATGGGAATCACCGTGCACGAGGTGCCTCCCGACGCCGACTCTTTGCTATTGATGGAGAGCGCAGTAGACACGGACGAGGACGCGGCAGAAGAGGCCGCGGCCGCGCTGGCGACCCTCGACAGCGAGTTTGGTCGCACCACCGACCCCGTCCGGATGTACATGCGCGAGATGGGAACCGTCGACCTGCTGACGCGCGAGGGCGAGATCCGAATCGCCAAGCGCATCGAGAAGGGACTCAATCAGGCCCTGGAGGCCTTGTCGAACTTTCCCCCAACCGTCGCCACTCTCTTGGAGGCGCTCGAGCGCGTCCAGGTCGAAGAGGTGAAGCTGACCGACGTGGTGTCGAATTTCATCGACCCCAATGCGGTGGAGGAAGAGATCCCGCAACCGCGGCAAGCCGCACCCCAGCGAGACGGTAGCGGCGCGAATAAGGGGGGCGAGGCTGACGACGATTCCGATGCAGAGGAAGAGCTCATCAATGTCGGTCCGGACCCGGCCGAGGCCCGTGAGCGACAAAAGAAGCTGAAGCGCGCCTACGGTCGATTCTGCCGCGCCACGGACAAGCATGGTCTCGGCGCAAGTCAGGCGCAGAAAGTTCGCGGCGAGATTGCCAGCCAACTGATCGAACTCAAGCTCGTTCCCAAGCTCGTTGATCGACTGACGGGGGACCTGCGTCGCGTGGTGGCCCGAATCCGGATGCACGAGCGCGCGATCATGCGAATGTGCGTGAGCGGCGCGCGCATGCCGAGGAAAGAATTCATCAAGTCATTCCCGGAAAACGAGACCAATTTGAACTGGCTGCGCTCCCATCTCAGCAAGCGCAACAGCTACGCGGCGGCTCTGAAGCCCCTGGCGGAAGACATCAAGCGATTGCAGGGTAAGCTGGCCGAGCTGGAGCGGAGCTCGCGTCTGAGCATCGGCGAGATCAAGGAGATCAATCGACGCATGTCGATCGGCGAGGCGAAGGCGCGACGCGCCAAGAAGGAGATGGTCGAGGCCAATCTGCGGCTCGTGATCTCTATCGCCAAGAAGTACACGAACCGCGGCCTGCAGTTCCTCGACCTCATTCAGGAGGGAAACATCGGGCTCATGAAGGCCGTGGACAAGTTCGAGTACCGTCGTGGTTACAAGTTCTCGACCTACGCGACGTGGTGGATTCGCCAGGCCATCACCCGCTCGATTGCGGATCAGGCCCGGACCATCCGCATCCCCGTGCACATGATTGAGACCATCAACAAGCTCAACCGCATCTCGCGCCAGATCCTCCAGGAGAAGGGTCGCGAGCCGACCCCGGAAGAGCTCGCCGAGCGCATGGAGATGCCGGAGGACAAGGTGCGCAAGGTCTTGAAGATCGCGAAGGAACCGATTTCGATGGAGACCCCGATCGGGGACGACGAGGATTCACATCTCGGGGATTTTATCGAGGACATCAATATTCTTTCCCCCAACGACTCCGCGATGTTCGAGGGCCTGCGCGAATCGACTCAGAACATCCTGGCGGGCCTGACTCCGCGGGAGGCTAAGGTCCTGCGGATGCGCTTTGGCATTGAGATGAATACCGACCACACGCTTGAGGAGGTGGGAAAGCAGTTCGATGTCACCCGAGAGCGGATCCGGCAGATTGAGGCGAAGGCACTTCGAAAGCTCCGGCACCCGAGCCGCTCCGAGCAACTGCGAAGCTTCCTGGACTAGGAGCCTGTACCGCATTGGGCGGGCGAAGCGAAATTGCATCGCATCGCGCTCGGGCCACCCAAAATGGATCATCTTGTCATCGCTCTCATGGGCTCAATGAAGAGCGGCGAGGTGCGTTGGTGAAATATCCAGGCAAGACCGCCATCGGGGACGGGGACTGTGATGGTGGTTCCGCGACGTGCCCGCACTGTTGATGGGGCCTGTAGCTCAGCTGGTTAGAGCAGCGGACTCATAATCCGTCGGTCCCAGGTTCGAGTCCTGGCGGGCCCACCAAAATCAATAGGTTAGGTTGCCCCGGAAGGCCAAGGATTCCAATATCGGGGGGTCTTTCCAATAAAATCACTTGAACGGCTTCACTTTTTCCGGGCTGCGGCGATAGTGCCGCGACGTTTGAGGGAATAAACCCGATATGAGGCGATCAATTTGCCAGCCGCAATGAGAATGAGTCCTGCTACCATGGATCCCGACCTCCACCAGGCCCATTCAGCTAGTGTTCATGCAACTTATTTTATGATGATGGGCACCCAACCAAGGAAAACCAGAGCGGGAGATAGGCAGATGAAACGCGGATTACTCACTCTCGTCACGCTGGCGGCGCTGGTCGCTACTCAGTTATCGGTCGGCGGCGCGCAGGCGGGTGGTCACCACAAGCGGCACGGACCGGGTTACTCAGGTGGCCACTACAAAAGCCATGGTGGTCACTACAAAAGCCACCGTGGTCACTACAAAAGCCACCGTGGTCACTACAAAAGCCACCG
>JBFHLI010000220.1:0-6069 GCA_041594935.1 Gammaproteobacteria bacterium
CACCGCGGGGCCGAGGAGGTGGCGCAGGGCGAGACCACCAAGTGGCAGCCGAGGCCTTCAGACCCGGAGCTCGAGGCGGAGATGCTCAACCGAATGCTGGTGTTCTTCGGGGCGACACGCGAGGGCGCCGAACAGATGCTCGCACGGGCGCCGACGCGCGAGGAGCGGGCACGCATGATGCGCAACAGCGACGGGTTGACGACACTGGCGCTGGACGAGGATTTCTCGCGGGCCTGGCGACGCACGGGGCTCGCCTTAGATCGCGTGGGTTTCACGGTTGAGGACCGAGACCGTTCGCGCGGCGTCTACTACGTCCGTTACGTGGATCCGTTGAAGGACATCGGCGAAGACGCCGAGAAGGGGTGGGTATCCAAGCTCAAGTTCTGGGGCGATGATGATCAGAAGGAAGGTCCTGAATCGTATCTGATCAACCTGGTCGAATCCGGTGGGGCCACCGAGGTGGTGGTGCTCAACGCGGCCGGCGAGCGGGAAAATTCTCCCACCGCCGAACGTATTCTCAGCCTGCTTCACGAGCAGCTTAAGTAATCGGCGCGCCGTCGGTACCTCTTACCGAGGTAGCGGCGCGGGCTCGGTCATCTCCTCTTGCCGGCATGTTTCATCAGTCGTTGTCGATGCCGCCGCTGGCGCGGCGTGAGCCGATTGGTGCGGCCTCGGAACGGGTTGTCCCCGGTCTTGAACTCGATGCGAACCGGTGTCGCGTAGAGCCCGAGCGCTTCGCGGAACGCACCGCTGAGGTAGCGACGGTACGCATCGGGGACCCGCGCGGTCTGGTTGCCATGCACCACGACCACGGGTGGATGAGTGCCGCCTTGGTGCGCGTAGCGCAGCTTGATGCGCCTTCCGCGTACGATCGGAGGGGGATGGTGGGCGACCAAGTCCGCCAGCACTCGGGTGAGGAGCGGGGTCGGAAGATCACGTTGCCCGGAGGCGAATGCCCTCTCGACCGATCGCAGCACCTTGCCTACGCCCCAGCCCCGCAGCGCCGAGACGAAATGAAGCGGGGCGAAGCTTGCGAACTTCATCCTCCGGCGGAGCGTATCGCGCCGGTGCGGTCGATCGTCCACCGGTACCATGTCCCACTTGTTGACGGTGAGCACCAGAGCTCGCCCCGCGTCGATCACCAGGCCGACGAGCCGCACGTCCTGTTCGGTTAGCCCGATGGCCCCGTCCACCACCACGACCGCCACGTGGCATGCGTCAATCGCCTGCAATGTCTTGATAACGCTGAACTTTTCCACGATCTCGTCGACTCGGGAGCGGCGCCGCAATCCCGCCGTATCTATCAGCAGAAAGGATTTCTCCTCACGGCGGAAGGACACGCGAACGCTGTCGCGCGTCGTTCCCGGCTGGTCGTGAGCAATCACCCGATTCTCCCCGAGAATGCGATTGACCAGGGTGGACTTGCCCACGTTCGGTCGGCCGACGACGGCAAGGGTGATCGGGGCTTCCTCAAGCTCGCGCTCGGGCGGTGAGCCTGAAGGAAAGTGCCGAGCCGTGGCCTCGATGAGCTTCGTGACGCCCCGTCCACGGGTAGCCGCCACTGCCACCGGGGCGCCAATTCCGAGACGATGAAACTCGCTCGTGGCCACGTCCGGGTCCTCGTGGTCGATCTTGTTCACCGCAAGGACGACCGGCTTGGCCTGGCGCCGAAGCCGAGACCCGATGAGCTCGTCGAGCGCGCTCGGGCCTTGTTTCCCGTCCACCATGAAGACGATGACGTCGGCCTCGGCCTCGGCCTGGAGCGCTTGCCCGGCCGTGAGGCGAGCGAGCGGATCGTCGTCGTCGGTGTAGCCGCCGGTGTCCACAACGATGAAGCGGTGCGGCCCACGGTTCGCGAACCCGTACTGGCGGTCGCGGGTCAGACCCGGCCGATCGGCCACAATCGCGTCTCGTGATCGCGTCAAGTAATTGAAAAGAGTGGATTTTCCGACATTCGGTCGGCCCACGATTGCAACTACCGGCAGCATGATCGGTACGGCCCTTGGGCCTTGAGCTCACTCCGGTCGCAAGGCCGAGAGCTTTCCACTCCGTCCGTAGACGTACACGAGCTCCCCGGCGGCGACGGGAGCGGCGATGATGCCGTCACCGTCGACCCGTTCGCGCCCGACGAGCTGGCCGTCTTCTCGTCGCATCCAGTGCACGTAGCCCTCGAAATCTCCGACCACAACAAAACTCTTGAATGCAGCCGGCGCGGTGAGCTGTCTGCCCTCGAGCTTGCTCTGACGCCACAGGGATGCGCTGCTGTCGCGGTCGAGCGCCCAGATGTGACTCTGCTCGTCGGTGATGAAGACGGTACCGTCGTCGACGCTGAGGCCGGCGTGCGCCGACATGTCCCGGCGCCAGAGGACGGTGCCCGAGTCGAGGTCCACCGCGACGGTGCGTCCTTGAAAAGTTGCGGTGAAGACATTGCGCCGGTCAATCACGACATCGGCGTCGATATCCACCATGCGGTCCAGCTCGGAGCGACCGGTGGGCAACGCAACCCGCGTTTCCCATAGCGGTTGCCCGGTGCTCAGAGACAGCGCCACGAGCAGACCGCTGTCGAATCCGGCGACCACCATGCCCGGGGCGAGAGCCGGGGCACTGGTTCCGCGCAGCGTGAGCGCGGGCACACCGCGGTCGTAGACCCAGCGTTGCTCCCCGTCGACCGCACTCAGTGCGTACAGCTTGCCATCCACCGTGCGCACTATCACGGTGGCGTCACGAGCCCGAGGAGCGGCGAGGACTTCACTGGACACCTTCACCTTCCACAGCAGCGCGCCATCTTCGGGAGACAGCGCGATGACGTCACCTTCACTGCTGCCCACGGCCACGACGCCCGCCCCCGTTCCCGGGCCGCCCGTGATCGCCACCTTGGTCTTGGTCTCCCAGATCCGGTCACCGGTAGCGGCGTCATATGCGGTCACCCCGCCCTTTCGATTGGCGGCAAAAACCCGCCCGCCGGCAACGGCCGGACCGAGTCTGAGATAGTATTTCCCGGGGCCGCTCCCGACGTTGCGACTCCAAACGGTCCGCAACCCAATCGGTGATGCTAGATCCTCGAGCTCGGCCGGCGGCTGGACGTTGTCGTCGCCCGCAAGGTACTCCGATACGGTGCCACATCCGGCGAGCACCGCGGCACCGAGCGCGATACCCAGGAACCTCACGCATTGCAGCGGGGCGGCTTGGTGCAGCATGGGTGTCAAGGCTGCTCCTGCGCCGCGACCGAAACTCCGAGATCGTCCAGCTTCATGGAGAGACGCTCCCGGCTGGTGGGGGAGAGACGCGGATCGTCCATCGCCTGGCGGTAATGTCGTTGCGCTTCGTCGACTCGACGCTGAGCCGCCATGATATCGCCTCGGGCCTCCTCGAAGGCCGCGCCGAGAGTACCGGGACCACCGGCATCCAGCAAGGCGAGCGCACCCTCGAAGTCCGCCTGGTCGTAGGCGAGGCGAGCGAGTCGGAGCGTCGCGAGGTGCTTGAGAGCCGGCTGGCGGGCGTTGTCCAGAGCCCACCGGAGATATCCGCGAGCCTCGTCGAGGCGTCCTTGGGCCACCGCGCTGTTGGCGCGGATTAGGCTACCGAGCGCCGCGTAGGCGGAATTCGGATAATCGCGCATCAAGACCTCGGCGAGCTCATCCGCACGCTCGTAGTCTTGGGCGCTCGCCCAGTTCACAAGCTGCTCGTAAGTGATGGACGCCTTCTCCGCCTGGGCCTTGGCGTAGCCTTGCCAGGTGGTCCATCCGAATATGCCCCCGAGTCCGAGGACCAGGCCAACTACGACTACCCGCCCGTTGTCCTTCCACCAGCTCTTGATCGCTTCTAACTGTTCCTTTTCGGATTCGTAATAGTCCACGGTGTCCGCCTTCAGCTCTTCCCTCGGATCAGTTGATTATGCTAGCACGTGCAGGTGGAGCGGGATGGGTCACTCTGCGAACAGACGCTGCGCCAGGTGCGCGGCGAGCGCGCTCTGCGCGATCGTCGCCTGCGGGGTCGGCTCTCTCAAGTACTTGACCGCCACCCGGTCGTTGGCGACTTCATCATCGCCGAGGATCAGTGCGATTTGCGCTCCACTTCGATCGGCCTGCTTCAGCTTTCTCTTGAAGCTGCCCGAGTCTGCGTCAACCGTCATTCGAAGACGCGGTAGATGGTCGCGCAATTGTTCGGCGAGCGGGTGCGCTTCCTGGATCGCCCGTTCACCGACCGCGGCGAGGTAGGCGTGGGGTGGGCGATTCGGGGGCGCGAGGCCCTGTTTCTTGATCTGCTCGACGATGCGCTCGACCCCGAACGCAAACCCGATCGCGGGAGTCGCCGCGCCGCCGATTTCCTCCACGAGCCGGTCGTAGCGACCGCCGCCGCACACGGCGTTCTGGGCTCCGAGCTCCTCGGTGGTCCACTCGAACACGGTACGGGTGTAGTAGTCGAGCCCGCGCACTAAACGGGGATTGACCTCGTACTCGACGCCGCTCGCTCGCAGGATTCGCTCGAGGCTTGTGAAGTGCTCGCTCGAGGGCTCATCCAAGTGGTCGATGAGCATGGGAGCGCCGGCGATGATCGACTGCATTCTGGGATTCTTGCTGTCGAGGATCCGCAGCGGATTTGTCGACAGGCGACGGCGGCTGTCCTCGTCGAGCGCTCCCTCGTGGCCAGCCAGGTACCCGACCAGCTTCGTGCGGTAAGCGGCCTGTGCCTCGCGCGTGCCGAGCGAGTTCAGGCTCAGGCGCAGTTGCTGAAGTCCAAGCGTCCGCCACAGGCGCCCGGTCATCAAGATGAGCTCCGCGTCTATCTCGGGTCCGGCGAAACCAAATGCCTCCACGTCGACCTGGTAGAACTGACGGTAACGACCCTTCTGGGGACGCTCGTGGCGGAACATGGGCCCGGCGGACCACAGGCGCGGACTCTGATTTCGAAACAACCCATGCTCGATGCCGGCCCTGACGATGCCCGCGGTGGCTTCCGGGCGCAGGGTCAGGCTGTCGCCGCTGCGATCCGCGAAGGTATACATCTCCTTCTCGACGATATCGGTGACTTCACCGATCGAGCGCCGGAACAGCTCTGTCCTCTCGACGATCGGCGGGCGAATCTCCAGGTATCCGTAGGCGTGCAGCACTTCACGGGCGGTCTCTTCCAACCATTGCCAATAGGGGGTGTCGAGTGGGGAGATATCGTTCATCCCCCGCACGGCCTGGATCTTGTCTTTCAACGCGGCTGGCTTTGGGGTAGGAATACCTGGCGATCGGCTATCGACGGCGTTGGTTCGGCGTCGGAAGCGTTCGCTTTGAAGGGGCTTGCGGCTGGCAGGCTGAGGGTGAACCGCGCCATACCGCGGTCCAGATTTGCGGAATAGTCGAACGGCTTGCCGTTGAACTCCACCTCGGCCTGCTCCGCGTAGCCGAGCAATACCCGAAATGGCGTGACGCCCGCGACGTCAATCACCTCGCCCGCCTTGGCGAGGTCGTAGTACAGGCGCGAATCGTCACGGCTATAGATCTCCACCCACGAATCATGGCGCAGAACTATCTTTAGTCGCCCGTCCTGGTTGGAGGGCTCAAGGCTCGCGGCGGTCGCGCTGTCGGATACCGGACGCGGTGAGAGGGGCCGAGGAACGTTGTCGGCCGTCTCGACCGGCGGGCCAGAAGACGAGGGCTCGTCAAGCGTGCTATCGAGCCCGGTCGATCGCGCGAGCACGATGGCCGGAGCCGGGAACTCGACTGGGGTCGTGGCGAGCTCGACCGGCGGGCCGCGATAGCTCGGCCCGAACCGAGAGGGGCCATCGACCTCGAGCGGCAAAGTACTGGGCCCCGAGCTCGGCATTGGATTTGCGTCGGGGGGAGTTTCGACCGCCCCCGACTTCGTCGGCACCGCTTCTCCAGGCTCGGCCGCGGCCGCATCGGTCGGTTCGCGGCTCGACCAGTCACCGAGGGACAGGCTGGGCGGGCTGAACGCCTGATTCTGCCACCAGATGACCACCAGAGCCACGATTGCGCCCGCGATTAGGTAGGTCACAAGCCGCACCGGAAAATCAGTGCTCTTGACCTGTGCGGTGTTGGAGATGTCGGGCACCAAGGG
>JBFHLI010000221.1:0-6061 GCA_041594935.1 Gammaproteobacteria bacterium
CCTCGCGAGAGGCAATCAAGTCTGGGTAACCGCCTGGGTCAACAGCTCGAATGCCTCTTGACCCGAGGATGGCAATCTGAGCTTCTGGCGCAAGGCCTCCTCGTGGAAGAGCTCGGCGAGCCGGGAAAGTATCTGCAGGTGCTCGTCGGTGGAGTTCTCCGGTACCAGCAGGCCAAACACCAGGTCGACCGGCTGCCCGTCGGGTGCATCGAAGTCAATGCCCTCCTTGATCTTGATGAACGCCCCCATGGCGCGGTCCAGGTTCGGCATACGCCCATGGGGCAGCGCCACCCCCTCGCCGAGACCGGTGCTGCCGAGCCGCTCGCGCGCAATCAAGCAGTCGAAGATCGCGTGGGAGGTGGGCGAATCCTCGGTGTTCTGAGTGAGCAGCTCGCTCACTATCTCGAGGGCCCGTTTCTTGCTGGTTGCCTCGACTTCGAAGCGCACGCGCTCAGGCTCAAGAATATCGGAAACTTGCATGAGACTATGCCCAGATGCGATCCAATCCATTCACCCGGCCGATGACCTTACGCAGCTCTGCAGCCGCGCAACCCTTTCGCTTAAGCTCTCTTTCCACCGTGCTTTCCGTGGTGATCTTTCAGCTTCTCCTTGTGGCGCTTGACCTGTCGATCCAACTTGTCGATGAGCGCATCGATCGCCGCGTACATATCGCCGTCCACCGCGTCAGCGTGAAGGCTGCCCCCCGCAACGTGAATGGTAGCTTCGGCCTTCTGGCGCAGCTTCTCGACCGTAAGCACCACGTGGGCGTTCGTCACGTTATCGAAATGACGCTCCAAGCGCTGAAGCTTGCTGGAAACATAATCTCTGAGTGCCGGCGTCACGTCCACATGATGTCCACTCAGGTTGATTTGCATTTGTACGCTCCTCTGGTCACGTTTGTGACCTGAATTGGATGACGGCAAAGCGCCTGATTCAACTCGAAGGGGTGAGGCGAACCGACCCATAGCAAGGAACCGCCATGGGCGCGGCAGGGAAAGGCGAGCGCTCTCGCCCCCGTCGTCCCGGGGCCGGTTCGAGCCCTCGCCAATCGCAGAGAGAGTGCCGGATTCAATTTTTTCTTCTTTAATCGCGCGAACCGGGGACGAGACCTGGAAGATCTTCTTGGCCGGGTTCCCCGCGAGCTCTCAAGTCAGCCGTTTTCTCTCGCTGGATGAGGGAATACTTATCGCCTCTCGGTACTTCGCAACCGTCCGTCGGGCCACGTTGACTCCCTGCTCGGACAGAATTCCAGCCAGCTTGCTATCGCTGAGAGGCTTCTGCGGGTTCTCCGCCGCAATCAGCTTCTTGATCAGGGCACGAATAGCGGTCGAGGAAGCCTCGCCGCCGCTCGCAGTGGATACGTGGCTCGAGAAGAAGTACTTGAGCTCGAAGATGCCCCGCGGAGTGTGCATGTACTTCTGCGTAGTGACTCGGGATATAGTCGACTCGTGCATTTCAACCGCTTCGGCCACGTCGTGCAATACCATGGGCTTCATCGCCTCCTCCCCGTGCTCGAGAAACAGCTGCTGGCGCTCCACGATGCATGTGGCGACCTTGAGCAGGGTTTCGTTTCGGCTCTTGAGGCTCTTGAGGAACCAGCGCGCTTCCTGCAGATGATTCTTCAGGCAATTGTTATCCTCGCTGTTATCGGCCCGCCGGATCAAACGAGCGTACTCGGAGTTGATCCGAATCCGGGGAGAGATATCAGGGTTGAGCTCAACCAGCCAGGCGCCATTCTTCTTGCGCACGAAGACATCCGGAATGACGTACTGCGCCTGCTGGGCAGAGATCTGAGACCCCGGGCGGGGATGCAATGACTGAATGAAGGTGATCACCTCGGACAGCTCCGCCCGATCGAGACCCAATCGGCGCATTAGCTGCGAGTAGTCGTGGGCGGCGAGAATGTCGAGATGGTCGCCGACCAGCCGCAGAGCCTCGCTACGCCAGCGCGACTCGGGCGGTTGCTGCCGGAGTTGTATCAAGAGGCACTCGCGCAGATCCCGCGCGCCGACACCCGGGGGGTCGAAGTTCTGAATCTGGCGTAGAACCGCCTCCACCTCCTCGATCTCGACCTCGAGCCCGCCCTGATTGGCGATTTGCAGGATCTCCTCCAAAGATACCGTCAAGTAGCCGTCGTCGTCGACCGAATCGACGATGGTGCCGGCGATCGCGGTATCTTCATCGCTGAAATGCGAGAACTCCATCTGCCAGCGCAGATGGTCGTGCAGGGTGTCGGTCGTCCCGCGCTGGGCCTCGAACTCGGCCCCTCCGTGATCGGCACCGTTGTAGGGGGCCGCCGGCGGCTCGTAGGTATCTTCCCAGGCGCAGTCGACCGCGAGCTCCTTGGGCATCTCGGCGAGCTGGATGTCGCTCTGATCCTGTTCCTTTCGCTCGGGTGGGCCGCTATCCTGGTCCTCCTCGACCTCCAGCATCAGGTTGGATTCGAGCGCCTCCTGGACCTCGGTACGCAGCTCGAGGGTCGAGAGCTGCAGCAGGCGAATCGCCTGCTGCAGCTGCGGCGTCATCGTGAGCTGCTGACCTAATCGAAGTTGAAGTGATTGTTTCATAATAAGTTTTTTTCTAGGGCCAGTTCCTGGTTTGGCCCCGTGAGCCACCCGCGCGGCCCCAGTCGTGATTGTAGTTCAGCCGCTGACATTCACAAATCGTGCCAGCTTTGGCGCTGCAGTTCCGCGACACCGCTCACAGTTTGAACTCGTGGCCCAGGTAGACCTCCCGGACCCGGGCATTCTGCAGGATGACTCCGGGCTCCCCCTCGGCGATGATCCGCCCTTCGTTCACGATGTAAGCCCGGTTACAGATCCCGAGCGTCTCGCGCACGTTGTGGTCGGTGATCAGGACCCCGATCCCGCGGTTGCTCAAGTGCTTGACGATGCGCTGGATGTCAGCGATGGAGAGCGGATCGACCCCCGCGAACGGCTCGTCCAAGAGCATGAACCGGGGCTCGGCCGCGAGGGCCCGCGCGATTTCCACCCGCCGGCGCTCTCCGCCCGACAGGCTATCTCCGCGATGCTCGTGCAGGTGGGATATGTGTAGCTCCTGACAGAGATTATCGAGCCGCTGTGCCCGTTGGCGTGGCGCCAGCGTCGGACGAGTCTCCAGGATAGCGAGGATGTTCTCGGCCACGGTGAGCTTTCTGAAGATCGAAGGTTCCTGCGGAAGGTAGCCAAGGCCGAGCTGCGCTCGGGTATGCATCGGTAGGCCCGTCAGATCCCGCCGATTAAGGTGAACGGTGCCTCCATCGGACGCGATGAGGCCGATGATCATATAAAAGCTGGTGGTCTTTCCGGCCCCGTTGGGGCCGAGAAGCCCCACCACCTCACCGCTTTGCACACTGAGGCTTACGTCATCGACGACGTTGCGGGACTGGTAGCGCTTGGCCAGATGCTGCGCGATCAGAGCGCTCATGCCTCAACCGAGCCCGAGTCCAACGGCGGCGTGTCGGTCGGATCCGCAAGCCGCCGTGCGGTGCAGATCATTCCGGTGGCGGCGCGGGGGCCTTGGGCCCGATCGTGATCTTCACGCGTTGCTTGTCCGTGCCCGAGTCCGAAGCGGCGCTTCGCACCGAGTCGGCCTTGACCCTGCCACGGCGGGTGTCGTAGACGATCTGCTGAGCCCTGATGCTGTTTTCACCCTGCCAGGAGTGCGCATCGCCGATGAGCACTATCGTATCCTCCGCGGCGTAGAATTCGAGCGTAGAGGCCTCGGCATTCTGAACCGGGTCAGGCCCATCGGGTTTTTGCGTGAACGTGGCCGGTTTTCCGTCGGCCACCATCTTCTTCATCTCCTGGTTCTCGTCGAAGTAGATGGTGACCAGGTCGCCGGTGATCTTGAGCGATCCCTGGATGATGACCACATCGCCCCGATAGACCGTAATCCCCTCGATATCGTCCGCTTCGGCCTGGTCGGCCTCGATGTTGATCGGCTGATCGCGGTCGGTGGATAACGCGTGGGCGCCGGGAACGCAGAGCACGAGCGCCGCGAGGGAGAACCACTTACTGAGGTTTCTTTTCATAGACCGTCCGTACTCGTGACAACAGTTCAATCCGACGCTGGTCCAGGAAGGCACGCATTCCGGTGCCCCGCGATTCGCTCGACGGGGTGCGAATGACAACCGGCTTGTCGGTCTCACCGTACTGCGAGTCGGGGAGCACTCTCAAGTCCCGAGTGGTGAGGTCCAGCACCCGTTCGCCCACCTCGTTATTGCGCCAGATGTGCACATTTCCCAACAGCAGCATCACGTCGCTGTCGGGCGATACCCAGCCCCGCTCCGAGCGCACATGCCAAGGCGGCCGCGCGGGGTCGAAGAGGATCATATAGGGGTTTTCGAGCTCGTTGGTATCCGTGTCGGGAAAATGAGCCATATGGTCCGCACTCAGGGTCCGTTTTGGCTTTCCTAGCTCGTCCATGGTCGTGGTGGAGAAGTTCTCCATGTAGAAGTCCGGAACGTGAGGGGCGGTGGCGGTCGACGCATCGCGTTGCCGGCTCAATTGGCTAAGAATCCATGCGCTCCCAAGCGCAAGCAGCACCAAGATCACCACCGGACCCCAGCGCGCGATCATCGGCCGGGCACGCGAACGACGGCGCGCGGAAGCGCGGAGCGCGGCAATCCTCGGACGCGAAGGACGATGTTCACCATCAGATGACCTCTAGACTGGATAGTTCACCAAGGCGCCTTGCCGCTCGTCACCAAGCTTCTGAGAGCGCTGAGACGTCGAACCGCGAGACGCCGGCGAGGCAAGCACCGGCGAGAAGCGCCGTCAGTTTGAACCGATGGGGTTGCCCACCGCAACCGGCGACCCGAGGCCGATCGAGGGGAAGCCGGGTCGGTGACGAGGTGACGAGGGACAAGTGGGAACCCGGAACGATTAGAATGCGAGCCATGCAGCTCTCGACGTTGCACCGGGATCGAGACGAGCGCCTCAGGGAGTGGCTCACGCACGTGCTCGGCGCCGGCCCCTTTACCCTCGAGCCCCTCGCGGGGGATGCGAGCGCGCGTCGCTACCTCCGATTGAGGGGGGAGCGTGGCACCTTCGTGGTCATGGACGCGCCACCGCCGGAAAATGATCTCGACGCCTTCGTTCGCGTGGCTGAGCTCCTGGCGGGGGCCGGGGTGACCGTGCCCGCGGTTCACGCCGTCGAGCGGCCGAACGGATTTGCTCTGCTCGGCGACCTCGGGTCCGAGCTCTATCTCGACGTGCTGAACGAGGCAACGGCGGACCGGCTCTATCGCGATGCGATCGAAGCGCTGGTGACAATTCAGACCCGCGCCGAAGCGACTACCCTGAGCGCCTACGATCTCGATTTCCTGGACCGGGAGATGGCGCTGTTTCCGCGCTGGTTTCTCACCATCCACCTAGGCCTGCCGATCGGCGATCGACACGCCCGGTTGATCCGTGAGGCCTTCGCATGGCTGGCAGAGCAGGCCCTCGAGCAACCCACCGTCTTCGTGCACCGGGATTACCATTCCCGAAACCTTATGCAGTGCCGCTCCCGCAATCCGGGGATCCTCGACTTCCAGGATGCGGTGCGCGGTCCCATCGCCTATGACCTGGTGAGCTTGCTCCGAGACGTCTACGTTCGGTGGGAGGAGAGCCACATCTCGCGCTGGATTAACCACTACTACCAGCTCTCGCGCCGGCACCAACTTCTCGCCGATGTCAGCATCGAGCAGCTGGTCCGCTGGTTCGACCTGGTCGGCGTGCAGCGCCATCTCAAGGTGGCGGGCATCTTTTCGCGACTCTGTCATCGCGACGGAAAGCCCGGGTACCTGCAGGATATCCCTCTCGCGTTGTCCTATCTAAGAGCCCAGTGCGCGCGCTATCGAGAGCTGCGGGGACTCGGCGCAGTGCTCGATGAGATCGAAGTCGAACCGCGTCTCGCCGAGGCGAACGAGCGCGCCCTGCGTCAGCATTCCCGGCCCGCAGGGCGTGGGGCGCGGTGCTGACGCGGCGCGCGCGAGCGGGGTGTCCATGAAGGCCATGGTGCTCGCGGCTGGCCGGGGAGAGCGCATGCGACCGCTGACCGACGCCACGCCCAAGCC
>JBFHLI010000222.1:0-6052 GCA_041594935.1 Gammaproteobacteria bacterium
CAGTCCGCTGACGATTGTGCCCCGTGATCCGTACGGACGACCCCGGTCGTATGTCTTATGCCCGTGGACAGTGCACGTATCGTCTGGACAGATCGGCGAGAAGTATATGCGCCTTGCCCTTAACCACGGGGCCCCGGGGGGCGCTCCCCGAGGACCAGCGCCTGACGGAAGCTCGCGATAGCGAACCTAGCTAGGGGGCGGTTGACCGAGAGCTATCGCAGGCGTCAATCACTTCCTGATCGGTGATACTGCAAACTTCAATCCTCCCGCCGATGGTGCCCATCATTCCGGACTGGCGCTCACCTTGGCGGCACCCGAGAGAGACCTCGCGGGCGATCAGGGCCCCTCTTCTTGAACCTGTCCGACCGATGCCGGGTCGGCCAACTCGAACCCGCCGTCCAGGCGCGGAAATCCGTCGACCGGGTCGGTTGGTCCGACATCCGCGTAGGCGGAGGGGGTGATCTCGATCTCGACCCTGCGATTGAGCTCCCGGCTCGACTCGGAGTCGTTGGGGTACCGCGGCTCCTGGGCACCGCGACCCTCGGTGCGCAAGCGCTTCCTGGACAGACCACCCGCCTGGAGGTAAGCCGCGACGGAGGCTGCCCGAAGCCGCGACATTTCAAGATTGAGAGACCGCGGGCCCGAGTTATCGCTATGGCCGATCACGTTGACCGAGGCCCCTGGGTAGGCGCGAAGCCTCACGAGTAAGTCATCGAGGAGGGCGCGTCCGGGCGTCGGGATTTCCTCGCTCCCGAACGCGAACGAGAGCGCCGGACCCACCCGCAGTCGCAGGCGGTCACGCTCCAGCCGCTCAACGTCATAACCCGCTGACTCCAGCTCTCCCGCCAAGCCCTGGTGGTCGTTGTCCGAAGTGTTGGTCAGGGCCGAGGCAAGGGCGTAGTGGCTGACGGCCGCAGGGACGCTCGGCGCGATCACGGGCTTCGGGCGGGGAATCACGAATGCCCCCGCCGGGAAAACGTTCGCGGACGCAGCGGGTCGGCTCAGCCGGTGCACGCGCGATTCCAGCCCCGCCTCGGGCTGCACCGCTCGTTTCACGGGCGAGACCGGTACGGAGCTCGGGGTCAGCTCGTGACGAGCCGGCGACGCATGATCGGGCGTCGTCTCCCGGATTTCCACGTCCGTCATGTCCCCGCTCGGGACCGGTGGATTATTGCCGATCGAAATCGCCGGCGCGATGGCCGCTACCGGCGCGCGCTCGAAGAAAGTCTCGACCGGCACCGCCGGGCCGGCCAGGCTCCCAGCGGAATCCTGCCTCGAAGGCAGCACCTCCTCGAGCGCGGGTCCCCCACCGGGAACGATCGCCAGCGGTGCCTCGGTCGGCTCGACCCGGAGCAACCCGACCGCTTCTGCCACCCCCGCCGCCGGAAGCGTCGGGACCGACGTGCCGGCAGCGCCAACCGGGGATCCGGGCGGCCAGACCGGCATCTCTTCTTCGGCCGAAGACACTACCGCCGGAAGATCGATCAACACCGCCCGGGTCGATCCTTGTTCGGTCGCGCCAGTGGCACCGGCGAGGGAACGAGGGCTCGTGGCCACCGAGGCACCATCCAACCGCATCTCTTTCTCGGCCGGCGCCACGCTCGCGAGCTCAGTGGCGGTCGCGGCGGGACCTTGCGCCGCGGCCGGGGCGATGGCCGACAAGTCCTGCTCCACCATCGGCGAGCCCAGCAACTTGCCGCGCAGATCCTCGATCGCGCGGATCGGCAGCGCCGCGATCACCGCGAGCAGAAATAACGGGACCAAGGCCCCGACCGCGAAGCCGAAGACGTTCGACCGCCGCCTGACCGGCGCGCGATACTCCTCGAGCACCGTCGGCAGCCCGAGATGGTCGAAGACCTCCCCGTCGTCGGCCTCGGTCGAGTCCAACTCCTCGCGCCGCGGCGCTTCCTGCTCCGCCGCGAGGTCGTGGGGGCTCGGAAACCGGGGATCGAGCGATTCTTGCTGCAACTTCACGATCGCCACCCCCACGTCGTCGACGCCGAGCTCGTGTTTCTTTTCGATGAAACCGAGCACCAGCAGCCGGTTGCACAGGAGATTGATGCAGCGCGGCACGCCGCGGCTGAAGCGGTGAATTAGGGGGAAAACCTCCGGATCGAGCTGCGGGTCACCGTCCCAGCCGGCTCGGTGCAGGCGATGCTCGACATAGGCCCGGGTCTCCTCCGGGGCTATGGCCTCGAGATGACATGCGGTGATGAGCCTCTGGTGCAGCTGCTCACGCTCGAGCGACGTCAGTTGACCCCGTAGGTCCTCCTGTCCCAGCAAGAAGACCTGCACCACCGGGGTGCTGTCCACCCGCAGGTTCGACAACAAGCGCAGCTCCGTCAGAGCGCCATCGGTCAGCTCCTGCGCCTCATCAACGATGATGAGCGCCCGGCGACCCTCCCGGTAATGCTCGACGAGCGCCTGCTCGATGGCCTCCAGCAACGTCGCCTTGCCCCAGCTTCCGCCTTCGAGGTCGAGCTCGAAGGCGAGACTTCGCAAGAACTCCACCGCGTCGAGCCGAGCGCTCTCCAGGCAGATGAGCAAGTGCTGCGAATCGGTCATGTTGACAAGCAGGTCATCGATGAGCGTGGTCTTACCGACACCCGGCGCCCCGGATATGAGCACGAATCCTTCGGCTTGCCCCAGCGCGTACTTCAAGTACAGCTTCGCCTTTGCATAGCTCTTGTGCTCGAATGAGAAGTTCGGGTCGGGAGTCAGGCGGAAGGGGTCCGCCGAGAACCGGTAGTAGGACTGATACATGGTTGCCCTGGGTCGCTCCGAGGTTAGTTCGTCATCCGCCACGAGAGGGTCGAACGACGGGGGCGCACTCGGCCGGAAGCGCGGCATTCATCGGCCTCGTGCGCTCGTTCACTCCCTCTCTCTTTCTCACCTGATAGCGGCACTCGAGCGCAAAACCTGAGCCCTCGCTCCGCCGTTGCACCGGGCGGCTTCGGCGAGATCGAGCGGCTCGGGAACCAGAGTCGTATGCGTCGCCGGGGAGGGGCTCCGGGCGGACATCGTCGGACGGGCTTGCTACCAGCGAGCAATAGTTTACTGACCGTGGTCAAGTACGGGAGTCACGGGGCGTGGCAACCTAAAATTAGGAGATCCCCGTCGCGGGAAAGGGGTTTGATGGCCGACAAAATCAGCTCGAGCTACGTTCACGGCGCGTGCGCCGAGCCGCTGCTGGGCGAAACGGTGGGGGCATTGTTCGAGCGAATCGCGGCGCGAGGACCGGACCGCGAAGCACTGGTCGTCCCATACCAGGGGGTGCGCTGGTCCTACCGTGAGCTCGAGACTCGGGTCAATCGGCACGCGGCCGGCTTGCTCGCGCTCGGTCTAGAGCCGGGCGAGCGAGTCGGGATGTGGGCACCGAACTGCGCGGAGTGGGTCATCACCCAGCTCGCCAGCGCCAAGGCCGGACTCGTCCTCGTCAACATCAACCCAGCCTACCGGCTGAGCGAGCTCGAGTACGCCCTCAACACGGTGAGCGCCAAGGCCCTCATCGCCGCGCCGGCCCTCAAGTCCAGTGACTACCTCGATATGCTGAGCACGCTTTGTCCGGAGCTAGGCTCCGCCCGACCCGGCGAGCTCCACGCCGCCCGAGTTCCGGCGCTGCGCCACGTCATTCGGCTCGGGAAGGAGCGCTCCCCGGGGATGCACAATTTCGACGCGCTCCCCGGGCTCGCCATGCAGCGTCATCATGACGAGCTCGCGCATCTCAGGACCCGACTTCAGTTCGATGACCCGATCAACATCCAGTTCACGAGCGGCACCACCGGCACCCCCAAGGCGGCAACGCTCACCCATCACAACATCGTGAACAACGCCCACTTCGTGGGACGGCAGATGACGCTCGGGGAGACGGATCGGATGTGTATCCCGGTGCCGATGTATCACTGCTTCGGGATGGTGCTCGGCACCCTGTGCGCTCTCACCCACGGGGCCACCATCGTGTTCTGCTCGCGTGGATTCGAGGCCCGTGCGGTGCTCGAGACCGTCGCGGCCGAACGTTGCACCGTGCTGCACGGGGTGCCGACGATGTTCATCGCGGAGCTCGACGAGCCCGGCTTCGCGAGCTTCGACCTCGAAAGCCTTCGAACCGGTATCATGGCCGGGGCACCCTGCCCGGTAGCGCTCATGAAACGAGTGATGAGCGAGATGCACCTCGGTGAGATCACCATCGCCTACGGCATGACCGAAACCGGGCCGGTCAGCTTCCAAACTTGCACCGATGACCCGCTCGAGCGGCGAGTCAACACCGTCGGGCGGGTGCTGCCCCACATCGAGGTGAAGATCGTCGACAGCGACGGACGCATCGTTCCCCGGGGGGTGAGCGGTGAGCTCAAGACCCGGGGCTACTGCGTCATGCCCGGCTACTGGAACGATCCCGAACGCACCCATCAGGCGATCGACCCTGCGGGGTGGATCGCGAGCGGCGATGTGGCCCTCATCGACGAAGCCGGATATTGCCAGATCGTCGGCCGCATCAAGGACATGCTTATCCGGGGGGGCGAGAACATCTATCCGCGCGAGATCGAGGAGTTTCTCTACCAGCACCCCAAGGTGGAGCAGGTCGAAGTGATCGGCGTGCCCGACCCCCGGTACGGGGAGGAGATTTGTGCGTGGGTAAAGCTACGAGCGGGTGAGAGCGCGTCGGCCGAGGAGCTGCGCGAATATTGTCGCGGCAAGATCGCACACTTCAAGATCCCGCGTCATGTTCGCTTCGTCGAGACGTTCCCGATGACGGTCACCGGCAAGGTCAAGAAGTTCGAGATGCGCGCGCAGATGACTCGGGAGCTCGAGACCGAAGATGAGCCCGCCCCCACCGGGAGCTCGAGATGAGCGCCATCTGGCAGCTCACCGACGATCTGGGTCCCTCGCAGGTCCTCCACCTGCACGAGCCGTCGGTGGGGCTAAAGGCCATCGTGGTGGTCGACAACGTCGCGTGCGGGCCCTCGATCGGGGGCACTCGCATGGCGCCGGACGTCTCGGTCGAGGAATGTGCCCGACTGGCGCGGGCAATGACGCTCAAGAACGCGGCGGCGGGGCTCCCCCACGGCGGGGGGAAGTCCGTCATCTTTGCCGAGGCCAAGATGCCGGGCGCGGACAAGGAACGGTTACTGCGCGCGTTCGCGCACGCAATCCGTCACGTCGAGGACTACATCCCCGGTCCCGACATGGGCACCGACGAGACCTGCATGGCCTGGATCCACGATGAAATCGGCCGCTCGGTGGGCCTGCCCCCGGAGCTTGGGGGCATTCCGCTCGATGAGGTCGGGGCAACCGGCTTCGGTCTGAGCGTGTGCGCCGACGTGGCCAAGGAGTACTGCGATGTCGACCTCGACCGCGCCAGGGTGGTGGTCCAGGGATTCGGCTCGGTCGGGGTCCACGCCGCGCTCTTCCTCGAGCGCAGGGGATGCGCGCTGATCGCCGCCGCCGATTCGCGGGCGACGGTGTTCGATCCGCTCGGGCTCGACCTCGAGGAGCTCGTCGCACACAAGTTGCGGCACGGCAGCGTGGGCGGATTCGCGGGAGCCCAGAGCCTCGAGCGCGATGCGGTGCTCGATATCGAGTGCGACATCTGGATCCCGGCCGCCCGGCCCGACGTGGTCACGGCCGAGAACGTCGGAAGGCTGCGAACCAGGCTCGTCGTGGAGGGCGCCAACATTCCGATCACTCACGAGGCGGAACGCATCCTGGCCGAGCGCGGCGTCCTGGTCGTGCCCGATTTCATTGCCAACGCGGGCGGGGTGATCTGCGCCGCGGTCGAGTACCGCGGCGGCACGCAGGGCATCGCCTTCGCCACCATCGAGGAGAAAGTCCGCGGCAACACCGAGACGGTGCTCGCCGAGGCGCGATCGAGCCGGACCACACCGCGGGCGGCCGCGCTCGCGATGGCGGAGACCCGGGTACGCCGTGCGATGGCCCTCCTCACACCCGTTGATGATATCAACATCATTGTAAACAAGGGCAAGAACAAAAGGATGATAGGACCGGTATCACCACTGAAGGAAGAATACAATAGGGAGCTTACGCTGATTCCCTA
>JBFHLI010000223.1:0-6034 GCA_041594935.1 Gammaproteobacteria bacterium
CCGCATGACATATCGACCCTTGCAAGTGGGACCGGAGCGTTACTCGCTCGAGTCACGAGGTCGGAACCGGTGGCGAGCGCGCGGCATCGTTCAAGCTCCAGTCGTAGAAATCATCGCTGATGCGATCGACGGCAGCGAGCCTCGTCGCCAGCGCCCCCCTGGCATACCGACGCAGGTGAGCGATAACGCCCGCGTCACTGTTTCCGAAGTCCTCCATGAACCACACGTAGATGCTGGAGACGTGGAGGCGACCGTCGGCCGTCAGCCGCACCCCTCTCGGCCCGTTTACGTACTCGGCGGCGGCTCGATCGAGCATCCCGCCCGCACTCTCCGCGGTGAATGCCTCGGTAGCGAGATCCGGGCAGCCGACCGCTGCGCAATTCACCGCATAGTGCAACCGGGGGTCGTTCCAGATCGGACGCAGGATCCGATGCTCGATATCGTCGAGGCTGAGTGGTGTCCCCTCGACCTCGATCAGCTTCTTGCCCCAAGGCCCGACGCTGAACAGGCCCGGCGAGATCGAGATATCACGAATGCTCCGCACCGGATAGTGTTCGAGTACGACCTCGACCGTCACCGCATTGTAGAGGTTGATCCAGTATGCCAGCTGGGCCGCGCGGCGGTACCGGCGGAGCGGGGTACGGGCGAGTGAGTCGATATAGGCGCGGAGGCGCTCGCGGCTCGTTTGGCTCACCCGGCCGTAATCGATACGGTTCACGCCATCGGCGCCGGCGCGCACCTCGGCCCCGAGGAATTCGTCCCAGAGACGATGATCGATGCCCTCGCGCGATTCCGCATTGTGGGCCAGCCAACGGTCCCAGAGCTTGGCCTTCGGCGCACCCAGGACCGGGTGGCCGAACGGGGCCAAGCCAAGCGCGAGCAGGAAACGACGGCGGGGGTGACGCGATCTGGCCATTGAAATGCAGCCCGGTTCTCGGTCGGGAGCGCTTTCTCCAGCCGGTATGCTACCCGATCGGAAACGGAGCGATTGGCTGAGCGAGCAATTCGCGCCGCGCGATAAGGTGCCGTCGCGCTACTCCACCGATACCACCGCCATCATGCCCGCCTCCTGGTGCTCGGGGATGTGACAGTGAAGCATCCATCGACCGGGGTTGTCAGCCACCAGCGCAACCGTCGCGCTCGACCGCGGACCGAGCAGCAAGGTATCGCGCCAAGTCGCACGCGCCGCAGGCTCGCCTCCCACCGCGATGATTTTGATCGGATGGCCGTGCAAGTGAACGGGGTGGGGGAACGCGGTCTCGTTGACAAACTCAATGACATGGGAGCGGCCGAGGCCGAGCTCGAGCGCCGGGGGCTCATCGTTTCGGTCGGCCACCACGCCGTTGATCGCCCACACCTTCCCCGCCCGCGCCAGCTCACGGATACCGGTGTTCCGCCCTCGAAACCGCGCGCTCTCGAGTCCGCCCATCGCACCGCCGGTAAATCGCACCTGGTGGCGCTCGGCGCGCTCGAGATCGGGCTCGGGCAGAGACGGCGCCGGCAGTCCGACCGGCTCGGTGAGCGGCTGCGCCCGCAGCGCTTCCTCGGTGTAGACCAGATCCAGCAGCTTGTAGGAGCGATTTCGATAAAATCGATCCACGACCTCGAAGCGCGCTCCGCGGGGGCCGGGAAGGTCGATTATCAGGTCGACCCGCTGAGCCGGCCCGACGACGACGAGCCCTCCCGGGGGCGGATGGGGAGGTACGGCGTGCCCATCGTAGGCGATGACCAGGGGAGCGTGGCCGCTGAAGTCGAGACCGTAGATCCAGGCGTTGGCAACGTTTACCAGCCGCAGTCGGACCCGCTCGCCCGCGCGCACCGGGAGGTCCGGCGGCACCGCGCCGTTGATCGTCGCGGTGTTGCCGAAGCGGCCCTGATGGCTCGCGTCGTGCAGATCGCCGAAGTCGTCGACGATGCTCGCCTGGCCGTCCAGCCGCCAGTCATCCAGCACCCAGAGCAGCTCTCGGTCCACCATCGGCGGCGCATCGTCCGCGACGACGATGACACCGTGTAAGCCCCGGTCCTGCTGCTCGGCGGTGCGAAAATGCGGGTGATACCAGAAGGTCCCGGGGGTTCTCGCCGCGAACCGATAGCGAAAGCGCCCGCCCGGCTCGACCGGCGCCTGAGTGAGGTACGGCACCCCGTCCATCGGATTCGGCACTCGCATCCCGTGCCAGTGCAACGTTGTGGGCTGGGGTAGCTGGTTCTCGAGCGTAATGTCCAGGAGCTCGCCAACCCGCGCCCGAATGAGTGGTCCCGGCACCTGCGCATCGTACGCCCACACCTCGGTCTCGGTTCCAGCCAGCAGGCGGGCTCGCGCGGGCGCCGCTACCAGCGTCCGCGAGCCCTCGCTGGCCGGGGTCGATGCAGCCCCCAGTTCGATTATCGGCGCGGTTGCGAGCGCCGCGCCGCAGAGCAGGAATTGTCTTCGAGAAAGGTTCATGGGACCTCGGCTCCGCAATAACCGGGCCGGCCCTGCTCACCCGCCAAGGGGCACCGATTGGCAGGACCCGGCGGCGTCACTCGCCCGGTGGTACTCGAATCAGCCACGCACGCGCCGCGGCGACGCGGGCTGGCCTCGAAACGAAGGCCCCATCGGCTCCAGTCTGACTCCCTCGCGCAACCGCCGGTAGGGAATCGCGGCAAGACGACACAGATTCTCGCCCGGCGACTCCACCACGAGGGTCAAGGAGGCAATCGGATCGAAATCCGCTCGGAAATGCACCGTGCTCTTAACCGCGAGAATGCGCTGCGCGGTCGGCTCGACCCCCAGGTGCCGGAAAATGGCGAGGTCGAGGCACTGGAAGCGCTTGCTGCCGACGATGACTCGCACATCGCACCCCGGCGAATCGATGCGCAGCAACACCATCGGACCGAGCTCAGTGCACGTGCCCCGGTACATCTCGCCGGTACAGGTGAACCGGCCGTCGGCCAGCCGCTCGACCTCGAAGCTACCCGTGAACGGCGCCTGCCCCGGCTGGCCGGACTTGCCCCCGAGGCGCGCATCGATGCGGGCGCCGGACCCCGCGGCGTGGGCGAGCGCCGCGACCTCGGGGTCGTTCACGATCGCGAGCACCGCCCCCTTCGCACCGTTTCGAACCAGCGCCTCGAGCAGACCCACGGTGTCGGAGCTCGCCCCCGCTCCGGGGTTATCCTGAGCGTCGGCGAGCACGACGGGCCGGTCGGAATCCACTCGCATCGCGGTACGCACCGCCTCGTCGGGGGGTACCAGCTCGTTCTCGAAGGTTGGCTCCGCCTCGAGCACCGCGCGCATCATCTCGTCGGCGGCCGCATCCGCCGCAGCGCGATCTCGATCGTAGGCGACGATGGCGGGGCCACACTCACGGATGTCGGCAGCCGGGAAACCCTCGGCGAAGTCGAGGCTCGCCGCCGCCCCCGATTCGAGCCCCCGCAGCGTGCGGAACAGGGACCGACTCGGCTCGAAGTCCGTGCCCTGGGCGGGCAGCGGGATCAGAAAGGGGAGCTTGCGAAAGGCATTGTGTAAGGGCTCGCCATCGAGCAGACGGCTCAACAGCCGATGAGTTCGGGCACCGGTATCAGCCATGTCGAGATGGGGATAGGTGCGATATACACACAGGCTGCTCGCGAGCTCGACCATCTCGGCGGTGATGTTGGCGTGAAAGTCGAGGCTCGCGACCAGCGGCCGTTTCGTCCCGATCACCTCCCGGACTCGCCGCAGCACCTCACCGTCACCGTCTTCGTAGGACTCGGTCACCATCGCCCCGTGAAGATCGAGATACACCGCGTCGACCGGCCCGAGGGCGCGCAAGCGATCGCACAGCATCGAGGTCACGCGTTCGAATGCCTCGTCGGTCACGTAGGAAGACGGCTCGGCCGAGCACCATAGCAGCGGCTCGAGCTCGCACGGGCCGTTACCGGCGGCCTCGATGAAGCCGGTGATGGGGAGGTTCTTGGCCCGGACCTGCTCGAATAGATCCGCCCCTTCCGTGAGCCCCGGCCAGCCGTCGTGCTTCTCGAACTCCTCGAAGGTCGCTAGGCTCGAGCCGAACGTGTTGGTCTCGTGCTGAAAGCCCCCAATCGCGACTCTCTTCCTGTCACTCATCGCGCCACTCCCTAGAGGTAATCTCGTGGAACCTTCCGGTCCCAGCTGCGCGTGAACACCCGCCGTTCCCCCTCGAACGCTTCGAGATCCGCGCGCACGTAGAAATGGTCACGATCAGAGAAGAGCGAGGTGTGGGTCTCGGTTCTCACCCGCCAAGCGACCCGCCCAAGGGTTTGCGTCCAGCGAATCTCGGCCCGGGCGCTCAGCGGATCGTCATCCTCGATGCGGTAGGATTCTCTCGCAACGCTGCCGCTTTCGAGCCCGATCGAGTCGATAACGCGCTCGCCGAAATCGTCGACGATGCGCACCGTGCTCTCGCCGGAGGCAAGGTCACGCTCGACGACTCGCTCGTGCCGGGCCGGGCGAATCACCGTCTGCTCGAGCGCGCGCGCAGCCCGCGGCGAGCCGAGCGGGCGCAGCCGCTCGTTTCGCGGCGGACGAACCGGGAGGTCTAAGGTGCTCTTCCCGGAATAGATGGTGAGGCGCACTGGCTCCGGCGACGGCCAGATCATGGGCCAGTACGCGGTGGACAGAGCGAGCCGGATTCGGTGCTCGCGCGGGAATGCGTAGGCGATGTCATCGAGGCGCAGCTCCACCCGGTATCGCTCCCCGGGCTCGACGTCGCACGGTCGCTCGTGACCGTCGAGATGGCACAGATTCAGAATGCCGAAACTCACCCGGGTCGAGTCCCCGTCCGGCCACACGTCGCACAGTCGAGCCGCGATGAAGGCACGCGGGCGATCGACCTCGAGCTCGAGCCGAACCACCGGGGCCCCGAGGATTTCGGTGCGCTCCGCAAGCGGCAGAGTATCGAACACCAAGGACCCGGCGTCGTCCCGGCGCTGGTCGCCCGGCCACTCGGGCCCGAGCCACATCGCGCAGTACTCCCCGCCCTCGCCGCCGGTCGACTGGGGCGAGGATACGGTGTGCGCACGCTCGCCGGAGGGCGGCCTCGCGCCGAGCCCCATCGGACCGAGCCACCAGCTCCGGGGCTCGATGCAAGGGGAGGGCCACTCGCTCTCCGCCACCCAGCGCCCGTCTCGATGCGGGTAGGCGGTTCGCGGTCGAACGCTCTCCATCAGGTAGGCGCGGTAGCGTGGCTCATCCATGATCCCGGTTGGCTCGCCCTTCAGCCAATGGTCCCACCAGCGCAGGCTTTCCCCGAGAAAATCGATCGCGGGACCGGGCACCGCAAGGTGTGGATACTTGTGCACCCAGGGCCCGGTCAGGCCAAGCGTGGGGGCCTCGAGCCCGGAGAGCATTCGCGGGATTGCATTCTTGTACGCATCGCCCCAACCCCCGACCGCGAACACCGCCGCCTTGATGGCGGAGAAATCCTCGCAGACCGAGCCGTGCTTCCAGAACTCGTCGCGGCGCTGGTGGCGAAGCCAGTTGTCGATGAGCAAAGGGGTGTTCTCGAGTCGGTCGAGCCACATCCGGCGCCAGGCATCGCCGACCAGCAGCGGATCGGGAGGTCTCGAGGAGTAGGCGAACATGGTGCTCGCCCAGCCGAGATTCTCCCCCAGCATCGCGCCGCCCTTGTAGTGAATATCGTCGGCGTAACGGTCGTCGGTCGAGCAAAGGGTGATGATCGCCTTGAGCGCCGCGGGCTGACGCGCCGCGACCTGAAGAGCGTTGAACCCACCCCAGGAGATCCCCATCATGCCGACGTTCCCGTCGCACCACGGCTGGGCGGCGATCCACGCGATCACCTCCAGGGCGTCGTCCTGCTCCTGGCGCAGATACTCGTCCCACATCAGACCCTCGGACTCGCCGTTACCGCGGATATCCACCCGCACGCAGGCGTAGCCGTGGCCGGCGTAGACCGGGTGGGTGCGCGCGTCGCGCTCGGCCGTACCGTCGCGCTTGCGATACGGGAGATATTCCAGGATGGCCGGCACCGGGCGGTCCTCGGCGTCGGCCGGCCGCCAGATCCGCGCGCCGAGGCGG
>JBFHLI010000224.1:0-6022 GCA_041594935.1 Gammaproteobacteria bacterium
CGTGCTCGCGAATCAGCCCGAGCGATCGATCGATGTGCTCGCTCGCCTCGGGGTGGAAGGTGATATACGAGGCGCCCGCGCGGGCGAAGTCCGGGATGATCCGGTCCACCGGCTTGACCATCAGGTGAACGTCGATCGGGGCCTCGACCCCGTGCCGGCGAAGCGCCTCGCACACCAGCGGACCGATGGTGAGATTGGGCACGTAGTGATTGTCCATCACGTCGAAGTGCACCATGTCCGCCCCGGCCGCGAGGACCGTGTCCACCTCTTCTCCGAGCCGGGCGAAATCGGCGGAGAGGATCGAGGGGGCGATGAGATAATCGGTCATGGTGAGGGCGGAGCCGCGCGGGGGCGCCCACTTTAAACCGGGCGAGCGCGGTCTGTAAAATGACCCGGGGCCAGCAATCTTTCCCGGCGTACTGCGGGCCGGGCTCACCCGAGGTGAGCGGGTAAAAATTTGGAGATCGGGGGCCGGAACTCGGTCCGTGCAACCAGGCGAAAGGAGCGGATGATGGCAAAGACGGCCGGGAGACGACGCAAGCATCGTGCACGTGCGCGCGAGCCGGGGGCCGGTAGCTTGGACGGGGGCGCGCTGCAGGCCGCGATCGGGCTCTACCGGCAGGGGCGTTTCTCCGAGGCGGTTACCGCCTGCCGGGAGGTGCTCGCCGACGAGCCGGATAGCGCCGATGCCAATCTGTGCCTCGCGCTATCGCTGAAGCAGCTGGGCGCGCTTCCGGAGGCGCTTCATGCCTTGCGCCGGGTGGTGGCGATCGATCCCGAAAGCGCGGTGGGCCACGAGAACCTGGGGATAATGCTGGCCGACTTGCACCAGCGCGATGCCGCCCTGGAGGCCTTCAGGCGTTCGGTGGAGATTGCGCCCGAGCGGGCGAGCGCATGGGGAAATCTCGGCAACCTCCTGATGGTGCGCGGCGAGCTCGAAGAGGCGGTGAGCGCGCTCGAGCGGGCGGTAGCGATCGACCCTACCGCCGCCCTTGCTTACTTCCACCTGTGCTGGGCGCTGCGCCGCCTGGGCCGGCCCGGGGAGGCGGTGCAGGCCGGCCGGCGCGCGGTCGAGCTGGCGCCCCGCCACGTCGATGCGTACAACTACCTGACCTTCGCGCTGCTCGCCGACGACCGATGCGCCGAGGCGGTCGAGGTGTGCGATGCGAGCCTGCGGGTGAATCCGCGCAACACCGCGGCGCTTGCCTACAAGCCTTCTGCCCTCGAAGGCCTCGAGCGTCGCGAGGAGGGGAGGGCGCTGGTCGATTTCGAGCGTCTGATCTTCCAGTCGACGCTGGACGAGGCCAATGGGTTCGAGAGTCTCGATGCGTTCAACGCGGCGCTCGTCGATCACGTGCTCAGCTCCCCCACCCGGCCTTTCGACGACACGCAGACCACCGATATCATGCTGCGCCCGCAGGGCCCGCTCGTCGAGCTCACGCGCATCGTCAACGAGATGCTCAAGCGCTACGTGGAGAACCTGCCGCTCGAGCCGGCCCACCCGTTTCTCTCGGTGCGGCCGCGAAGCTGGAAGCTGGACGGCTGGGGCACCCGGCTCCAGTCATACGCTCGACACGAGCACCACTTTCATCAGCACGGCTGGATCAGCGGGGTCTACTACGCGAAGGTGCCGGACGCGATCGGGACCCCCGACGCGGGTCTCGCGGGCACCCTCGAGTTCTGTCGGTTCCCGCAGTACTCGCAGCGCCGGGTGGAGTCGGAGTTCGTCGCGATTCCGCCGGCGGAGGGGGTCATCGTGTTCTTCCCCTCCTACTTCTACCATCGGGTGGTCGAGTTCGAGGGCCCGGCCACTCGCATCAGCATCGCCTTCAACGCGGTCGTCGAAGCGTGACGGCGCCGGTCCGAGGCGATCGATCGCTCAGCTCTTTCTCGACGCCATCACCTGCTCGTAGGCGGCACGGATCTCACGGGTCTTCTCGGTCGCGACCTTTCTCATCTCCTCGGGGAGGCCGTTCGCCACCAGCTTGTCGGGATGGTGCTGGCTCATTAGGCGCCGGTAGGCCTTCTTGACCTCGGCGTCGGTGACCCCCCGGTCGACGCCGAGAATCGCGTAGGCATCCTCGAGAGAGGGGCCGGTCGCGGGCTCCGCCCGGCCCCCGGGGCCGCGCCAGTGCGCCTCGGCCCGCAGCATCGCCTCCAGCTGCTCGAGCTCGCCGGGGGCGATGCCGAGACGTTCGCAAACGTGCTCGAGAATGCGGCGTTCCGCGGGGTGCACGGCCCCGTCGGCGTAGGCGGCCTGGAGCTGGATCTCGACGAAGATGCGCAGCAGGTTATGGTGGCGTCGGCACTCGCGGCGGAACTGCTCGAGCACCGCGTCGAGGGGGAAATCCGGCGCCTTGCCCTCCGCGAACAGCCGCCGGGCGACCGTCCTCAGCTCGGCGGTCAGCCCCATCTGGTTCATTAACCCACGCGCGAGCTCGACCTCGCGCTCCGAGACGCGCCCGTCCGCCTTGGCGATGTGACCCATGACCGAGAACGAGGCGGTGAAGAACGCGGTCTGGGTGCGCTCACGCTCGTCGAGCCGCCCCCGCCCGGGTGGCAGCTCGCCCACTCGCTTGAGGCCGGCATCGAGATTGTGGCCGAGCGCGGCGCCGATAAGCGCCCCGATCGGGCCGCCGAGCATGTAACCGAATGCCCCGCCGAGGACTTTTCCCCACCACCCCATATGCTGTTATGCTCCTCGAGCGCTCGCGAGCGCCACGGGCCGGGCGCGGGTGGACGCCGGTCGGGGCCGGGCGCAATCGCGGCTCTTCGATGGAAGGCGCAAAGTCCGCGCCGGATTGTCGGAGCCTGTCATCGGGTGGCCTGGCGGTCGTGCATATTCACCCGCCCCGATTCGTGATGAACCTATTCGGCGACGACATACGCGAACGATCGATCGGGACCAGGGCCGGGGATGCCTCGCGCCGACACCAGTCGAGCCCCGGCTTCAATCGATGACCCGAACCCCGGTCCGGCGAAGGCGCAAGCGTACCACAGATGACGAGCGGGGCAGCCGCCGGCGCCATCGCCTCGCGGCGCTGCTTGCACCCGCGCTCGAGCGCGAGACGGCCGGCGATCCGGCGGCGGCCGAGACGCTGCTGCGCGAGGTGCTGGCGCGGCATCCGCAGCTCGCCGACGCCCACCTCGCGCTTGCGCGGTGCCTGCAGGCACAGGGCCGATCGCTGGCTGCGGCCGAGGCGCTGCGCGGGGCGCTGCGAGTGCGGCCGCGATCGCGGGAGGCTCGGACCCGGCTCGGCGCGTTGTGCATCGAGACGGGAGACTACGCGGGCGCCGTGCGTTGCTTTTCCGAGTTCGTCATGCTCGTGCCCGACGATGCGGAGATGCAGACCAGGCTCGGTCTCGCGCTCCTCGGGGCGGACCGGGTGGCGGACGCGGTCGGCGTGCTTCGCACCGCCATCGGGCTCGACCCGGACCAGGTGGAGGCGCATCTGCGGCTCGGCCAGGCGCTCTACGTGCTGGGCCGCAGCGCCGAGTCGATCGAGAGCTTTCACCGGGTCCTGGCCCTTCACGGCGACCACCCCGCGGCGCATCTTGGCCTCGGGCATGCGTTGCTCAGCCGAGGCCGGCTTGAGGAGGCGCACGAGTGCTATCGCCGTGCCCTCGCGCTCGAGCCGACGCTGGCCGGGGCGAGCCTGGGGCTTGCCCGGTCGCGCCGCTTCGGCCCGGGGGACGAGGGCGAGGTGGGCGAGCTCGAGTCCCTGCTCGAGCGCCAGGATCTGTCCCGGGAGGCGCGCGCCGACCTGCACTTCGCGCTCGGTAAGATATTGGATGACCTCGAGCGCTACGAGGGGGCGTTTGGCCACTACGCGGCCGGCAACCGTCTTGCCGGTGAGGCGGTGCGCTTCGACCGCGCCCAGCTCGAGCGGGCGGTTTCGGGGCTCATTGAGGTCTTCTCCCCGGCGTACTTCGCGGAGCGAGCCGGCTTCGGCGTCGAGTCCGACTCCCCGGTGTTCGTGGTCGGCATGCCCCGCTCCGGCACCACCCTGGTCGAGCAGATCATCGCGCGCCACCCGGATGCCTACGGCGCGGGTGAGCGGTCCGAGATCGACGAGCTCACCCGCGATCTCGGCCGCGTGACGGGTTCGGGCCCGGCTTACCCGCGTAGCGCTCTGTCCATTACCGGTGAGCACGCCCGCGCCCTCGCCGGACGGTATCTCGCGACGACGCGCGGGCTTGCGGGCGGGGCGCTCCGGGTCGTCGACAAGATGCCGGAGAACTTCTTTCACCTCGGTTTCATTGCTACGCTGTTCCCGGGCGCTCGCATCATCCACTGTCGCCGCGCCCCGCTCGACGTCTGCCTGTCGGCCTATTTCCAGCAGTTCGACCGCGGACACGCTTGGGCTTACGAGCTGGCGAACATCGCCGAGTTTTATCGCGGCTACGCGCGTCTGATGGCCCACTGGCGCACCGTGCTGCCGATCCCGATCCACGAGGTCGACTACGAGCGGCTGGTCGCTGAGCCGGCCACGGTCGGACGGGCTCTGATCGAGCACTGCGGGCTCGCCTGGGACGAGCGCTGCCTCGCCCCGGACGAGGACGGGCCGTCCGTGCTGAGCGCGAGCAACTGGCAGGTTCGCCAGCCGATCTACACCGGCTCGGTGGCGCGCTGGCGACACTACGAGGCCTACCTCGTCGAGCTGAAGGCGGGGCTCGAAGGGCTGCTCGACGAAGCGTCCGCCCCGGGCGGGGACGCGGGTGCTTCGTCGCCCGCCGATCGCGCCGTGGCGCGCATCGACCGATGAGCAGAAAGTCTGCCCGTCGCAAGCAGCGGGCAACCCGGCGCGCGCTACGGGGCCCGGCCGGCCGGCCGGGCCCGCTCGATGCGATGCTGCGCGAGGCGGTCTCCCGGCAGGAAGCGGGCCGGCTCGCGGAGGCGGAAGGGCTCTATCGGGAGGTCCTGCGGCAGGCCCCCGATCATCCCGCCGCGCTGCAGTACCTCGCGTGGATTGCCAATCGCGCGGGGCGGGCCGAGGAGGCGATCGCGCTGATCCGGCGCTCGCTCGAGCACACCCCCCGCGACCCGGTGGCTCAGAGCAACCTCGGCAACATCCTGCGCGAGCAAGGCCGGCTCCCGGAGGCGATCGAGGCCTATCGCGCCGCGATCCGACTGCGGCCCGACTACGTCAACGCCCACTACAATCTCGGGATCACGCTGCGGGACGGCGGGGATCACGCCGCGGCGGTGGGTCGTTTTCGGCGCGCGCTCGAGCTTGCCCCGCGTGATCCGCAGCTGTGGAACGCGCTTGCGACGGCGCTGCGCGACAGCGGCGACCACGAGGCAGCGGCCGAAGCGTTCCGGCGCTCGCTCGAGTTCGCCCCTCGCGATGCGGGGCTGTGGTACGGGCTCGGCACCGTGCAGGTTGGCCTGCACCGGCTCGACGAGGCAAAGGACTCGTTCGCGACTGCGGTCCGGCTCGACTCTGCCCACGCGGAGGCCCATCACCAGCTGGGGGTGCTCAGCATGATTAGGGGGAAGCCGGACGAGGCACGGGCGCACTTCGACCGAGTGCTCGAGCTCGAGCCCGGGCACGCGAACACTCACCTGATGCTCTCGCGCTTGCGAGAATTCGGCGCCGACGATACGGCCGAGATTGCGCGCATGGAGGCGATGCTCAAGCAGGCCGGGGACGACGAGGCGGCGCTCGTCAGCCTGCACTTCGGGCTGGGCAAGATGTACGACGACATCGGGGAGTTCGACCGCGCGTTCGCGCACTACCAGTCCGCCAACCGACTTCGGTCGCGCACCGCGAATTTCGACGTCGACGGGCTCGCCGATGAGGTCGCGCGCACCATTGCCACCTTCGGCCCGGAGCAGTTTACCCGCCGGCAGTCCGGGGCGAGCGGCTCGGAGCTGCCGGTGTTCATCGTCGGCATGCCGCGCTCGGGCACCACCCTCGTCGAGCAGATCGTTGCCAGTCACCCGAGTGCGGCCGGCGCGGGGGAGCTGCGCGACATCGACGACCTATCCAAGGCGCTTGCCAGCAAGACCGGCCGGCGC
>JBFHLI010000225.1:0-5975 GCA_041594935.1 Gammaproteobacteria bacterium
CCGCGAGCTCTCTTCGGCGCTCGCGCAGCGCCTCCCAGAGCGCCTCGCTCTCGCCGGGCAACGGTCGTGCACGCGAGGCTGCGGCTCCTCGAGCACGCACGCGGCGCCGCGGCGCGAGTCGCGCATCCCGTCGCAACCGGACCTCGGCCTCGCCGCGCAGCACCGGACGGCTCTCAGGAGTGAGGAGCAGCGATCCATACCCTTCGAGATCGACCCGCAGCAAGCCCCGCGAGACGAGCTGGCGGAACACCGAGCGCCACTCTCGCCGATCGACATCACTCCCGATTCCGAAGGTCGACAGACGCTCGTGGCCGGACCGCTCGATGCGCTCGTTCATCTTTCCGAGCAGGACATCGATCACGTACTGGACCCCGAAGCGCTGCCCGGTGCGGTAAACGCAAGACAGCGCCTTGCGTGCCGCCTCGGTCGCGTCCCAGGTCTCGACCGGCTCGAGACAGTTGTCACAGTTGCCGCAAGGCTGCCCGAGGGTCTCGCCGAAATAGGAGAGCAACGCCTGTCGGCGGCAGGTACTTAGCTCACAGTAACCGAGCATCGCATCGAGCTTGCGAACCTCGAGGCGCTTGCGCGCGGCCTCCGCGCCGCCCGACTCCACCATCTGGCGCAAGGTGATCACGTCCTGCAGGCCGTAGGTCATCCACGCATCCGCGGCGAGCCCGTCCCGGCCGGCGCGGCCGGTCTCCTGGTAGTACGACTCGAGACTCTTGGGCAGATCGAGGTGTGCGACGAAGCGCACGTTGGACTTGTCGATACCCATGCCGAACGCGATCGTGGCCACGATCACCACCCCCTCGTCGCGCAGAAACGCGCTCTGGTGCGCGCTGCGCTCCTCCGCGCTCATGCCGGCATGGTAGGGGCGCGCGTCGAATCCTCGGGCCCGAAGCCACTCGGCCGTCTCCTCCACCCGGCGACGAGAGAGACAGTAGACGATCCCCGCCTCACCGCGATGCTCCGCCTCGAGAAAGCGTCGCAGCTGCTCGCGGGCGTTCTGCTTCGCCACCACCCGGTAGCGAATGTTCGGGCGGTCGAAGCTCGCCACGAAGACCCGCGCCGCCTCGAGCCCCAGGCGCACGAGGATCTCGCGCCGGGTCGGCTCATCCGCGGTGGCGGTGAGCGCGATCCGGGGAACGCGGGGGAAGCGTTCGTGCAGGATCGAAAGCTGGAGGTACTCGGGCCGGAAGTCGTGACCCCACTGCGATACGCAATGTGCCTCGTCGATCGCGAACAGGGCGAGCGGGAGCTCCGCGAGCATGGAAAGCGTGCGCTCTCCCATCAGCCGCTCGGGCGCGGCATAGAGGAGGTCGATGCGACCCGCTCGCAGCTGATCCTCGATGCCGCGCGCCTCTTCCGACGAGAGCGTGGAATTGAGAAACGCCGCCCGTACGCCTGCCTGCTGCAAGCTCACCACCTGATCCTGCATGAGCGAGATGAGGGGGGAGACCACCACCCCCACCCCTTCGCGGATGAGAGACGGGATCTGAAAACACAGCGACTTGCCCCCGCCGGGCGGCATCAGCACCAGGCTGTCACCGCCCGCGACGGTGTGCTCGATGATTTCGGCCTGCTGACCCCGGAAACTCGCGTATCCGAAGGTGCGTTCGAGCACTTCCCTGGCATCGGACTCCATGGTGCGGAAGTCTATCACGCGCGACGGCAGCGCCGCCCCGCGCCGGTAACCGGGCTAGTGTACTGTCCCGCAAATAACTTACATCTCTCGACGGCTCTCAAGCCGCCGGCCGGCGTTAAGACTCGTCGCAATAGCTACGGCTATTCCTCCTCATCGCGCCTTACCCGACGACTCGCTAGCTCGCCGAGCGCTCGCAACTTGTTCACGGGACAGCACACTAGCTCGAAAATCGGTCACACGAAGGCACGGTCGTCCGGGCGCCGCGCCGGGGGGATCCGAGTCGATCGGGGTCCTGGCCCCCCCGCTGTCAGTAGGGTCCCGGCACGATCGGGCTGCCGTCGGTAAACCGGTCAATGCGAAATCGAAACAGATCGTGGACGGGGTCGCGTCCTTGGACCAGGTCCGCGAGAACTCGCCCGAAGCCCGGGCCGATACCGAACCCGTGGCCGCTCATGCCGGTGCCGATGAACAGTCCGCGCCGCGTCGGCACCTCACCGACGTAAGGGACCGCATCAGGCGTGACGTCGATCATGCCCGCCCACAGCTCCGCAATCCCCACCCCGTCCAGCCACGGCGCGCGCACCGGCATTCGCGCTTCCAGCCGCCGTCGAACCGCTTCGGCGGGCGGCGGGTCCAAGACCCTCATCTGCTCGAACGGGCTCACCTCCTCGCCGGACCAACGCGTCTTCGAACCCCAGGCCCCGGGATATCCGCGCGGCGGACCGCCCTTGAGCCGAACATCCTTGGCAGAGATCTTCATCAGCTTGATGAACTTCCTGAGGTACTTGAATGACTTGGGCGAGAGATAGTGCTCCGCCAGATCGCCGGTCGCGACGGTGTAGCCGCCGTCGTCGCGGCGACGAATCGTGAACCCCGGGGTAGAGATGTTCGGGATCTCCTGGCCCGGTCGCGCATGGGTTCGTCCCGCCGTGGATCGGACCATCAGCTGGGGCAGGTCGAGTCCCGCATTGGTCGCGAAGTGAGTCGACCAGGCCCCGCCCGCGAGGACCGCGGCGCCGGTGCTCACGCGGCCCCGCTCGGTGACGACGGCGGCAACCCGCCCCGTCTCCATCTCGACCGTGCGCACCGCGCAGTTCTCGACAATCGCGGCTCCGAGCCCTCGCGCCGCCCGCGCCAGTGCCGGCACCGCAACGAACGGCTCGGCCCGACCATCGCTCGGGGTCGACATCCCCCCGATCCACGACCCGGCTATGCTGGGCGCAAGCGCCGAAACCTCCCCCTTCGACAGCAGCCGGGTCTCGAGCTGGTGCTGTCTTGCGAGCTCGTGCCAGGCTTCGTACTTGGCCAGCTGGGATTCGGTCTGGGCGAGATAGAGACATCCTGCCGCGGTAAAGGCGAGGTCCTTCTCGCCGGTTTCCCGCGCCAACCCCCGCCAGATCCGATTCGACTCAATCATGATCGGGAGCTCCGCGAAGTCCCGGCCCTGCTGGCGAACCCAGCCCCAGTTTCGGCTGGATTGCTCGCCCGCGACCCGACCCTTTTCGCAGAGCAGCACGCGGGCGCCCTGCTTGGCCAGGAAGTAACAGGTGGCGGTACCGATCATCCCGCCCCCGATCACGACCACGTCCACCGCCGGCGGAAGCGGGTCGGCGAAGACGATCGGTGAGGCTTGGGTGATCATCGGCATCGCTCAATCATCTCACGACGCAAGCCGGGGATGACGGGTCGATCGAAACGCTGCGCGCTCCCGACCTCGCTCATCCGACGGGCGTCGGAAATTCGCTTTCACTATGGGCTCGATCCATGCAACATTACCGCAAGAGCGCGTAGCCCGGCTCGGGCAGTTGAAGGTCAAACGGGGTGACCCTCGACCATCCGCCCGGAGGTCGACCAGGACTACCGCTCGGCCGCCGACCGAGCGGGCCGCCAGCCAGTTCAATTGGGGTTTGAGGAGACACGAGCAATGAAGGACCTTTCTAGCATTACCCGATACACGGTGACCGCCGCCGCCCTCGCACTTCTCGCGCCCTCGAGCGCGCTTGCGGTATCCGCCCACGCCAAGCTGACGGGGTGCGATGACGCTGGCATCGTGGGCCGGGCGGTGCTCTCGGAGAGGCCTTCGGAGGAGGGCGTCAAGCTGGTCGACATCAGCCTCGTCATCACCGGCATGAAGGACGGCAAGCACGCGGTGCACATTCACGAGGTGGCGAGCTGCACCCCGTGCGGCTCCGCCAAGGGCCACTATGATCCCGGGCCCGCCAGCAACAGCAGTCCCGACGGGACCCACCCACACCACGCCGGCGATCTCATCAACATTGAAATCGAGAATGGCTACGGCGCGCTCGCAACCACGACTAGCCGGATCACGCTATCCGATGGGCCCATCGGCGTCTTCGATGCGGACGGAAGCGCATTCATCGTGCACGTGGACCCGGATAGCTACTGCCCGTCGGGCGAGAGCAAGGGCTGCGCGGGGGGGGCTCGAGCCGCCTGCGGAGTGATCGAGAAGATGTAACGGCGGCGGCAAAACGTCGCCGCCGCGGTCGCGGCAACGCCGGGTCGGAAGGGGTCGGCGGGGGCCGCCGTGAGAATCACATCGGGCGGCCCGGTATCCCGGATGCTCCGGTCGCGCCGAGTGCAGTATGCTGTTGGTACCCTAGTGAGCCTGCGAGCCCGGCGGGTGAACTCCGGGCCGACCGGAGGACGATTGAGGACCATCGCGCTGTTGCTGGCCGGGTTGCTCGTTGGACCCGCCGCCGCGCCGGCACAGCCGGCGTCACTCGAGGCCCGCCTGCTCTCGGTCAAGGGACCGATCGGGCCCGCCGTCAGTGATTTCATCGAGCGGGGGATCGAGCGCGCGGCCGCCGAGGGCAGCCCGGTGGTCATCCTCGAGCTGGACACCCCGGGCGGCCTCGATACCTCGATGCGGGTTATCATCAAGGCGATCATCGCCGCCCGGCTGCCGGTGGTGACCTACGTCGCGCCGGGCGGGGCGCGCGCCGCGAGCGCCGGCACCTTCATCCTCCTCGCGAGCCACGTCGCCGCGATGGCCCCGGCCACCAACGTCGGCGCCGCCACCCCGATACCGATCGGCCCCGGAATGCTGCCGGGCGGTGAGCCGGGCAAGGAACGGGACACCAAGCCGGAGGACCGGAGCGACGACGAGCCCGCCCCGGCGTCCCCCGCCCAGGCGATGGAGCGAAAGATCCTCAACGATGCGGTGGCCTACATCCGGGGGCTCGCCCGGCTGCGGGGGCGCAATGCAGAGTGGGCGGAGCAGGCGGTGCGCACCGGCGCCAGCCTGACCGCGGAAGACGCTCTCGAGCAGGGGGTGATCGAGGTTCTCGCCGAGGACCGCGAGGAGCTCGTCGCGAAGCTTGACGGGCGCACGGTCGAGGTTCATGGAGCAAGTCTGACCCTCGAGACCCGCGACTGGGTCATCGTGGCGGTGGTGCCGGATTGGCGCAGCGAGCTGCTCGCGGTGCTCACCAACCCCAACGTCGCCTACCTCCTGATGCTGCTCGGGATCTACGGGCTGCTGTTCGAGGCCTACAATCCGGGCGCGATCATCCCGGGCATCGTGGGCGCGATCTCCCTGGTGCTCGCGCTCTACGCGTTCCACGTGCTCCCGGTCAACTACGCGGGGCTGGCGTTGATCCTGGTGGGGGTGGGGCTCATCGTTGCGGAGCTATTAACCCCGAGCTTCGGCGCGCTCGGGGCGGGGGGGGTGGTCGCCTTCGTGGCGGGCTCGGTGATCCTGATGGACACCGATGTCGAAGGCTACGCGGTGTCCATGCCCCTGGTGATCACGATGGGACTGGCAGCGACCGCGCTCTTCTGCGCAACCGCGTTCCTGGCCGCTCGCCAGCGAAAGCGTCCCGTGGTCACCGGGCGCGAGGAGATGGTCGGCGCGACGGCCGAGGCGCTCGAGTCGTTCTCGGCCGACGGAACTGTTTTCGCCCACGGCGAGGTCTGGTCGGCGCGCACCCGCACCCCCGTCGCGAAGGGCGAGCGGGTGAAGATCAAGAACCTGGACGGGCTTATCCTCGAGGTCGAGCCCATCGGGAAAAACGAAGGAGCATCGAAATGACGTTCATAGTCTACGGAATCGCCGCTCTGCTGCTGGTCGGGCTTGCCTATCTGATCATTTTCATCCTGCGCGAGTACGAGCGGGGCGTGGTGTTTTTTCTCGGTCGCTTTCAGTCGGTCATGGGTCCTGGGATCATCTTCCTGATCCCCGGCGTCCAGCAGATGGTGCGGGTGGACCTGCGCACCCGGGTGCTCGATGTGCCCACCCAGGACGTCATCTCGCGCGACAACGTCTCGGTAAAGGTCAACGCCGTGATCTACTTCCGCGTGGTGGAACCAG
>JBFHLI010000226.1:0-5961 GCA_041594935.1 Gammaproteobacteria bacterium
CGCGGGCGAAGCGATTCCCGATCTCGACTCGGAGCGCAACGCTCCGTTCAAGCGCCGATCGGCTCGATACCTTCCATCGAGACGTAGCCCGGCAGGCTCTGCACCCGCCCGAGCCAAGCGCGTACGTGCGGGTACGGCGTGAGTGAGATCTCACCCTCGGGCGCAAGCGCCACGTACGGGTAGCTCGCGAGATCGGCGATGGTAGGCGCCGCGCCCGCCAGCCACTGGGCGTGGCCGAGATGGCGCTCCAGCAGCGCGAGGCCGGTCCGGCCGTAAGTCTGGCACTGCTCGAAATCCCACGGTCGCCCGAATCGCTTGACGGCCCGCGCTCGAGCTAGGCCGAACAGCAGCTCGTTCTCCGACACCGCCAGCCATTGCATCACCTGGGCCATCGCCAACGGCTCGAGCGGGAGCCAGCTCTCGTCCGCATAGCGGCGGGCGAGGTAGACGAGTATCGCCTGGGAGTCCCAGACCGTCGCCGGGCCGTCCACCAGCACCGGGATCTGACCGCGGGGATTGAGCCGCAGGAAATCGGCGGTGCGGCTCTCCCCCGCTGCAAGGTTCACCGGCACCGACTCGAACTCGCGCCCCAGCAGCGACAGGAACAGACGCACCTTGAAGGAGTTACCCGATACGGCCGATTCGTAGAGCTTCATTGTGGACTCTCCGCCCTCATGCCCGGAATCGGCAGACAGCCCGGAGCCGCCGGCACCCCGTGGCGCGGGGCAATCGATTTCGAAACCTAACGCAGACTCTTACCTCTAGTCACAAAGCGCAGAAAAAACAATAGGTAATGCACTGAACTTATGAGGACTTCGCGCCTTATTCCGTTCTACCATCGGGGTCGCCACCTTCGAACTCCACGCTTGCCCGCAGATGAACGTTCGCACTCAGCGAGTTCGTGATCAGACACGCCTTCTCGGATTTCTCGAGCAGGCGACGCGCTCTCGCCTCATTCGCTCCGGACGGCAACCGGAGGCTTGCGGTGATGTTGAACCCAGTGAACCGCGCGGCGCCATCGGCCCGATCCAGCGTGCCTTCCACCGCGCACTCGAGCGTCGTCCAGGGAAACTTCGAAGCCCGCGCGATGGCCCGGAAACCCAGCACGAAGCAATCCGCAACGGCGGCCACCAGCAGGGTCTCCGGCGACCAGCGATCGCCCGGCCCTCCGAACTGCGCGGGCGGCGCCGACTCGATCGCATCGAGCCCCTCGCTCGCGAGACGCACGGCACCCTCCGGTCCGCCGAGCGCATCGACGCGGTAGTAGTGCGGAAAATCAGCCATGCCGTCGCCCTCCCGGCAGCGTCAGTCGATCGCGTCGCCGATTCGAATCATCGCCCGCGGTGCCGCTCAGCCAGGGTCGCGGCGCAGTGCCTGCATCATGCAGTGCACGCCCCCGCCCGCCTGGGTGAACATGGTCATCTCCGGGTCGTACACGGTGAAGCCAAGGGCCCGCAACCTGGCATTGAGGTCCTTACTGGCGGCGGTCGACAGAACGCGATCGTTTCCGAGCGCCACCACGTTGCATCCGAGGGCCATCGTATCCCTGAAGCTCACCGGGACGATCTCGATACCCTTGTGCTCGAGCCAAGCGACGATTCCCGGGTCGGTCGTATCGACGCATACCGCCGCCGCCTTCTCGGCCACCATGCATACCATCAGGTCGATGTGCACATAGAACTCGTCGATGGGAGCGAAGCGGATCTCCCAGCCCTCCTTCTCGAACCAGTCCGCGACCTGCCGGGCCGCGACTTCCTCGCCCCGTAGCCCGGTGTAACCGATGAGGGCGCACCCAGGCTGGATGACGTTGAAGTCCCCGCCCTCGAAGTTGCCGGCCGAGACGAGCTCGTACACCGGGATCTCGTTTTCGAGATAGAACCGCAGAGTGTTGGCGTACTCTCCGCGTCGGCGCGGATTGGCGAGCTGGCAGATGACGGCACCGTACGGGGTCATGAAGCTCGAGTCGCGTGCGTAAACTCCGTAAGGCGTAAATTCGTTCTGCGGCAGAGTGTGGACGGTGACGCCCGCATCCTCGTAGGCGTCCACCATCTCCCGGTGCTGACGAGCCGCGAGCTGCGCATCGAATCGAGCCCCGGTGCGAAGCGTGTCCCGCACGACCGAGCTGAACTCGGCGTTGTCCTCCATCCACCGAAACGTCTCGACCGGACCGAGCAGCGCGTCGCGCAGCACCCCGTACTCGCAGTCCACGCCCCATCGCTCGAGCACCGCCGTGCCCCCGGCCGGGTTGCGAGCTCTCAGAGACCCGTTCGTGTTGACCATGTTGGCTACCTTTGGGTTAGCGTGAACATCGGCGTAACTTAACCCGGGCGGAGGCCGACCCGCCATACCCAGATCGACGTGCCCGAAGCGGTGTCCGCGGCGTGCGCCGGTTTCGGCGGCGCGCCGGCTAGCCGCCAGCGTGCAGCGTGACCATGATGAGCCCTGCACCCCACAGCACGAGGCCCACCCCCACCGCCGAGCCTACCCAGTGGCCGACGGGCGTCAGCTTCTCGATCAGCACGTAGGCGGCGAGGCCCACGATCCAGTAGAGATTCATCACCCCGCCGACGAACAGCAGGCCCATCAGCATCCAGCAGCAGCCGAGGCAGTAAGCACCGTGCTCGAGCCCCATTGCGAGGGCGCCGGCGCGGCCGTTGCGCCAGCGCTGAGACAGGAAGTGCACCGGCGAGCGGCAGTGCCTGAGGCATGCGTGCTTCAGCGGGGTGAGCTGGTAGAGACCCGCCGCGGCCAGCACTGCACCGCCGAGCATCGCACTGGTCGTTGCCATCATCGGCGACAGCAGATCCAGCTTCTCTAGCCCCCACTGCAGCGCCACCGCAGCGAGGCTGAAGCCGGCCCAGGCGGCGAGATAGCCGAGAGCAAAGAAACCGGTGGGCACATGGGGACCGAGCCGCTCGGCCTGCTTGCGATATACCAACGCGTGGAGAAGGATCGTCGGGGCCGCGCTCGGCAGCATCATCGCCACCATCATGATCCACCACATGAAGAACATCAGAACCGCATAGTCCGCGGTCCACGTCGCGGTGTGCATCAATGCCATGCCCGCCCCCGACCCGCCTGGAGTCATCTCGAGCGAGCCGGGTTGCATACCCGCACCGGAGAGCAGGTAGAGCCAGGAAAGCACGATGACGGCGCCCAACCCCGTCAGGACGATGGCGCGGTCCCTTCGCAACAACGATTCAAGTGAAGAGTTACTGGTCATCAAACCGGAGTGCTCCCCTCGGACCGAGGCGCCCGTCCGCTCGCAGCCGCCCCCGATTATCACCGATCTTGCCCGGCGTAGGGACCGAGCTGCCCACGGCCCGACTACCGGATCCCGCCGCCATCGAGGTCGCCTTTCCACCGTTCGCGGGCACTTGTCTAAAGACCGCGCGCAGCTTGTAATCAGCCGATGTCGGACCGACGTCTCGTACCTGGCCGCCTCCTTGCCATCGCCGCCCCCGTTTTCTGGAGCATCGCCGGCGTCACGATTCGCCTGATGGAGGCCAACGAATGGCAGATCAACTTCTACCGCTCGAGCACCCTGGCCCTCTTCGTACTCGCGGTCCTCGCGGTTCGTTATCAAGGCGGGACGCTGATGCGGATCCGGGCCACCGGGGGCCGGGGGCTTCTCGCCGGGCTCTTTCTCGGCGGTGCGATGATCTCGAACATCGTGGCGCTCAAGCACACCAGCGTCGCCAACGCGGTGTTCTTCATGGCTTCCGGGCCGGTCATCGCCGCCATCTTCGCTCGACTGATTCTCAAGGAGCTGGTGAGCGCGTACACCTGGCTCGCCATCTTGCTGACCGTCGTCGGGATGGGCGTGATGGTCGGCGGCGGCGTGATTGCCGGCAGCCTGCGGGGGGATCTGATTGCCATTCTGGGCGTATGCTTCTTCGGCGTTTACGCGGTCATCCTTCGCGGCGGTACCGACGTGGACATGACCCCGGCCGTGTTCTACGCCGGCGCCATCTCCGGATCGGTCTCCGGGTTAGTGGCGCTTTCGACCGAGGCCGGCCTCGGCGCCAGCGGGCGCGACATCGGGCTGTGCGTGATGCTCGGCGTGGTTCAGCTCGGCATCGGCAGCGTCCTCTTCGCGCTTGCTTCGCAGACGGTACCGGCCGCAGAGCTCACCCTGTTTTCGCTCGGCGAGCCGGTGCTGGCGCCGCTGTGGGCTTGGATCGGCGTGGGTGAGGTGCCCGCTCGCACGACCATGCTCGGCGGGGCGATCATCGTAGCCGCGCTGGCGATGCAGGCCCTCCTGCGCCCGCGCTGATCGGGTCCGTATTGCCCCCCCTCCGCGCTTGCAGTAGGTTGACGCTCACCACTGCGCGGGTTGCCGTCGGCATGCCATATGAATCTCACTCGGCCGGTCCCATCCACTGACGTTGAGCCAGCGGGGTCCGAGCCCCTCACCCCCATTCCCTGGCCACGCCACGTGCTGGTCTTGCGCTTCACCCTCGTGAACCTCGTGGCCCTCGGGGGGGTTGGCGCCATTTACCTCAGCGGGTGGCTGGACGGGGCGCTCGTCGGCTACACGGGCTGGCTGTGCCTGGCGATCGTCGCGGTGTTCCTATACGGACTCGCACTGTGCACGGTCAGGGTGTGGCGAGTGAACCGCGAGCTCGACCACGTTTGCGCGGCACTACCTCCGAGCGCCTCGCTCTCCGGGCACTATCTCGCGGAGGTCACCGCCCGTTCCGACGAGCGGCGTATGCTCCATGCCAACCTGCTGCGCCTTCGCCTCACCCACTCGATTGCGGTGGTTAGACAGGTCGCCGGCTCGCTCGTCTTTCTCGGTCTGATCGGCACCGTGATCGGCTTCATCGTCGCCTTGTCGGGGGTCGACCCCGGCATGAGCACCACCGCCGGAGACGTCGCGGCGCTCGTCTCGACGTTGATCAGCGGGATGTCGATCGCGCTGTACACCACTTTGATCGGCGCCGTGCTTCACGTCTGGCTGATGATCGACCACCGCCTCCTCGCGAGCGCGGTGGTGCGCCTCTTCGACGCAATCGTGGCCCGAGGGGAGCGCGGTGTGGGAGTATGACGATTTCGAGGACGACGCTGCCGGGACCGTCTTCCGGGATGTGCTCATGCTCGCGCTGATCGGTTTCGTGGGCATTGTGATCATGCTGCTGCCACATCTCAGCCGCGGCGATCAGAACACGGAGGACCACCGGGCGCCCGGCAACGTCGTGGTCGAGATCGGCTGGCCGAACGATTTGCCGGTCGACGTCGATCTCTGGGTGCAGGCCCCGGGCGATATCCCGGTCGGATTCTTCAACCAGGGCGGGCACTTCTTCAACTTGCTGCGCGATGACCGCGGACAGGAGGGCGATGCCACCGCCCAGAACTACGAGGTCTCTTACAGCCGCGGGATCCCGGCCGGCGAGTACACCGTCAATGTTCACATGTACGGACCGGTTCCCGATGGGGTATCGGTGCCCGTCAACGTGGTGGTGAGCGTGCGCACCGAGGACGAGCCGCTGCGTCAGCTGCTGCAGACGCACGTGCCGCTGCGCCGCCGGCACCAGGAGGAGACCGCGTTCCGGTTCCATCTGAGCGATTCCGGTGAGCTCGACCCGCAAAGTGTGACCCGCATTCGGCGGCGGATCGTCACGGTGCCTTCGATGTGGAGTCCCTGACTCCGATCTTCTTGGTGACGCTCGGCGCGCTCGGCTCGCTATGCGCCATCGCAATCTGGTCGCCGAGGAAGCTGCCGGCTCGGGTCGCCGCACTCGTGCTCACCGGGCTCCTGGTCCCGCTCGGCTATGGCGCCCTGTCGGAGCTCCTGGCACGGCCGAAACCGGTTGCCCACGAGTGGGCCCTCGCCCACGTTGATCGGGCGACGGTGCTCGGCGTGAGCTTCGACGAGGGCAAAGCGATCTATCTGTGGCTCGGGCTCGAGGGCTCGAGGGAACCGCGTTACTACGTGCTTCCCTGGCAGCCGGCGCTGGC
>JBFHLI010000227.1:0-5918 GCA_041594935.1 Gammaproteobacteria bacterium
CAGCGATATTAGATAACTGTTCCGAAGTGGACGTCACCGGTGGCTTCGATGAGCGCTCCATGTCTATCCCCCACCCTGTCCCTCCCCCACGTTCCGCGGGGGATGGAACGCCTCCAAACGCGTAGTGACCGATACTTCCGCACAGCTATCTAGTTCCCGGTGTTGCACCGAGAGGCGCTGCTGCCCTGGGTCAAGAGCGGCGGCAAGAGGACGCCGCCACCGGCCAGCACCGGTGACCCCCAGGGGTTCGCGGTGGTCCTTGACGGCGTTGGGGCAGGGTCCATTACCGCTTCCGCATGCTGATGCCGCGACCTGCGTTCGCCGGGCATGGAAGCGAGGCGTGCTCGGCGAGCGCGTCTTGCAGGGAGGCTTGCACCGACTCGCTGAACGGCAGGATCCGACGCTGATTGAGGTCGAAGCCGAGTGCCATCACCTCGTTGGTGGCCGACACGTAGTCCTCGGACGCGTGGTGCAGCGTATGAAACAGGCAAAAGCGCTTCTCGTCGGCTCCAAGGAGCTGGGTCGTCACACGAACCGGGTCGCCCAGCCTCACTTCGCGCAAGTAATTGACATGCGTTTCGGCCACCGCGTACTCCGCTCCGCCTCGCTCTTTCTGCTGTCTTCCGCCATTGACGTATTCCCAGAAGGCGTAAGTCGCCGAGTCGCACACGAGCACGTAGTTGGCGACGTTCATGTGATCGAAATCGTCGATCCACTCGGCCCGGATCGTGGTTTCGTAGAGCGTCAGCGGTGCCGCCACGCGCTTCGGGCTCATCGGGGGACGAGCCGCACCTCCGTGCGCCGGCGGTCGGGGGTGCCATCCTTCGTGAACCAGAACAATCGGCCGTCTTCACCTCGCGAGAGATGCCAGCAGCCATCATCGGTCGTGCCCTGATAATCGAGACAGAGCCGATCGGACTGCACCGCCCAGGTACCTTGATAGGCTCGGCCCGCCCACGATCCTTCGATGCTCCCGGCCGGATCGAAGTACTCCTTCCACGTGGTACCGTCCTCCACCCCCGCCATGTGGGCGCCGGTGACCGCACGCTCGATCTCTTCTCCGCTCATGAACTCCTTGCCTTCCGCCACGATGCCCGGCGATGTGAGCATGAGAAGCACCCACGCCCACCGCGCCCTTCGGGCCAGTGGGGCACGGGTAGACTCAATTCTCTGCCGGCAGCAGAACGAGCGCATCTTCCGCCCAGGAGAGCCAAACCGCTGCGTCCCGGTGGAGTGATTGGCTGATGCTCGGGTCAATCTCCTGCGCGGCGACCGCGATCGGCGCGTCACGTCCCTCCACCCGAACGTAAAAATGACTCCGGTCGCCGAGGTAGGCGGCGTTGTGCATCTTCCCCTCAATCCATGGCTGCCCGTCGCGCGGCGGCTCCTGCGAGAGAAGGAGCTTCTCGGGGCGAATCGCGGCCATCACCTTGGCTCCCTCGCGGATGAAATCGCCTTCCGCCTTGACCTTGATCTGACCCAGGCCGGCGGCCTCGATCACGGCGTGCCCGTTCTCGATGCCTCGAACCGCGGCGTCGATGAAGTTCATCTGCCCGATGAAGTCCGCCACCTCGACACTGACCGGGCGATTGTAGAGCTCCTTCGGCGAGGCGATCTGCAGGACCTGCCCGCGGGCCATGACCGCGATGCGATCGGAGAGGGTGAGCGCCTCTTCCTGGTCGTGGGTGACGAAGATGAACGTGATGCCGACCGACTGCTGCAGCGCGCGCAGCTCGAGCTGCATGTCCTCACGCAGCTTCTTGTCGAGGGCGCCCAACGGCTCGTCGAGGAGCAGCACCTTGGGGCGCTTGATGAGGGCCCGTGCGAGCGCGACGCGCTGGCGCTGCCCGCCCGAGAGCTCGGTCGATCGCCGATCGCCAAATCCGTCGAGCTTCACCATCGAGAGCGCCTCGTCGACGCGACGCTGCAGCTCCGCCTTTTCGAGTCGATCCTTGCGTAATCCGTAGGCGATGTTTCCTCTGACATTGAGATGGGGAAAGATGGCGTAATTCTGAAACACCATGTTGGTCGGGCGCTGATGGGGAGGAACTTGAGACATCGGCATGTCATCGATGTACACCTCCCCCGCGGTGGGTGCCTCGAAGCCCGCGAGCACTCTAAGCAACGTGGTCTTCCCGCAGCCGGATGCGCCGAGCAGCGAGAAGAACTCGCCGCTGCTGATCGTGATGTTGACATTATCCACCGCGACGACCGTGCCGAAATGCTTCGACACGCCATTGATGCTGATGTAGGCGTCTTTGGATTCCACCGGCTCAGATCCCGATGCCGGGCGAGTGTTCCTCGCCCCCCCGGCGCCGGAGCCACTGGGAGAAGAACACCACGAAGAACGAGACCACGAGAATGCAGGCGCCAAGTGCGAGCACCCCTGGCAGCTTCTGCGGAAATCGTAGCTGGCTGTACATGAAAACCGGCAGCGTCGGTTCGGTGCCGGCGAGAAAGAACGCCATGATGAACTCGTCAAACGATATCGTGAAGCACAGCAGGAGGCTCGCCAGGATACCGGGAAAGACCATCGGGAAGGTGACCCGCCAGAACGTCCACCAGGCATTCTCACCGAGATCGGCGGACGCCTCCTCCATCGACTTGTCGAACCCTTCGAAGCGCGGAATCAGCGTCGCCATCGAGAACGGGACGCTGATCAAGATGTGCCCGAGAGCGACGGTGTAGAGCGAGAGCTCGATCCCCATCCGGCTGACGAGGATGAGGACGGCGACCCCGAGGATGATTCCGGGAATGACGAGCGGTAGCATGATGACCGAGACCACCGCCTTCTCGCCCGGGATGCGGTATCGGGTCACCGCCTTGGCCGCGAAGATCCCGAGAACGGTCGCAAGCACCGCGGTCGCGCACCCCACCTTGACGCTGTTCATCAGCGCCGCGAGCATCGGCTCGTTGTGGAACATCTGCGCGTACCACTTGGTGGTGAAGCCTTTGAGCGGAAACGCCACGTAAATTGCGTCGTTGAACGAGAACACGGGCAGAAACAGGACGGGGATGTACAGGAACGCGAGATAGAATAGGGCGTAGAGGTGCAGGGGCCGATTGGGCCGCTGAATATAGCTCAGCTCGCTCATGCGATTCGCTCCGTCGCCTTGCGGGTCACCCACATGTAGGTGAGGGCGAGGACCGCCACGATGACCATCATCGCCATCGCGAGGGCGGCGCCGAGCGGCCAGTCGTTCGCCTTACCGAACTGCACCTGAATGATGTTGGCGATCATGAGGCCGTCGGGTCCTCCCACCAGCGCCGGGGTCACGTAGTCGCCGACGGTCGGGATGAAAATGATCAGGGTGGCGGCAATCACCCCCGGCAAGGACAGGGGCAGGGTCACCCGCAGGAACCGGGCCACCGGCCCATCGCCGAGGTCGGTGGCCGCCTCGAGCAGGGAACGGTCGATCTTCTCGAGCGATACGTAAATCGGCAGGATCGCGAAGGCGGCCCACGCGTGAGCTAGCGTGATCACGACCGCGGTCGGGCTGTAGAGCAGGAACTCGAGCGGCTGGTCGATGAGACCAAGCCCGATGAGCCCCGAATTGATCGCCCCGTTGAAGCCGAGAATGACCTTCCACGCGAACACGCGCAGCAGATAGCTGGTCCAAAACGGCAGGGTCATCAGGATGATCCAGACCAGCTTTCGCCGGTGGACGTGGAACGCGACGAAATACGCCATCGGATAGGCGAGCAGGACCGTGGCGACGGTGCACGCGCCGGAGATCCACAGCGAGCGTGCCAGCAGGGCGCGGTAGATGGGCTGATCGGCCACCTGCGCGTAGTTCTCGAGGGTGATCGTGGTATCGAAATCCTGCAGGCTCTGGGTCCAGAAGCTGATCGCGATCATCAGCGCAAACGGCACGCACATCGCGCAGAACATGACGATGAGGGTGGGGGAGAGCAGGGTGTAACCGCGCAACGCCTCACTGCGCAGAAACGCCGCCTTGAGGCGGCCTCCCGTCCCGACCGGTTCCTTGATTGCTGGGGTTCGCAGGATGGTGGTGTCAGCCAACCCTAGGTCCCTCCGCCCGGAGTCTCTCGTCCGGCTTTGAGCACCGAAGCGCTCGCGTCGATTCGCGCTTCAGTATGCCCGGATCTCGAGATTTGGCAAACTGATATCTGAGGCCGGCCGCGTGCAAGTGAGGGCTTACAGCTTCCCGGCGTCGTTCCGTTTGGCCAGCCTGAATGTTTCACGAAGGCGCCTCGCCGCTTGTCATTGAGCTTCTGAGAGCGATAAGAAAACGGACCGTTCTGGGCGGCCCAAGCGCGGTGCAACTGGTTTCCGCGGCAAGTCTACCTGGGCGCTGGCCCGGCGATGCGTGCCCGGACTTGTGTCTCACGCAAGCGATCGCTGCGGCTATCCCCTGCGCTCCAGCCCGGCGTCCAGACTCGCCTATCCGTCGCCATCGTTTCGGATCTTTGGTGAGAGATTCAAGCTAGGCGGTCAAGCCGCTCAGGCCGCGCTTGAGGAGCCCGCGGGCGATGATCAGGCGCTGGATCTCGCTCGTGCCCTCCCAGATCCGTTCTACCCGCAGCTCGCGGAAGAAGCGCTCGGCCACGTTCTCGCGCATGTAGCCGCGTCCGCCGAAGATCTGCACCGCACGGTCGGCGACGCGATTGGCCATCTCGCTCGCGAACAACTTGGCCATGGAGCAGCGAGCGTGCAACGCCTTGATGTCGCTACCGCGGTCGTGGGCGGCGGCGGTCTCGTAGGTCATCAGCCGTGCTGCCCAGAGCTCGGTGGCGCTGTCGGCGAGCATCAGCTGGATGGCTTGATATTCGCAGAGCGGCTGTCCGGACACGACGCGGGACCGGGCGAAGGCGCTTGCCTCGTCGATCAATCGCTCCGCCGCCCCGCAGCAGCGGGCCGCAATCATCAGTCGCTCGTAGCGAAACCACGCGTGAACGTGGGTCATCCCCGTTCCTTCCGCCCCGATGAGATTGTCGACCGGAACCCGGACGTCTTCGAAGCGGTAAATCGGGTGGTGGGAGGCAAACGTGTGACTGAAGGCCGGCGTGCGGACGAGCTCGACGCCGTCGCTGTCCTTATCGACGAACAGCAACACGTGCTGGCCCGGGGTCACGCCCCCGCTCAGCTTGGCCTCGAGGATGAAGAAATCAGCATGATTCCCACCGGTGACGTACCATTTGTCACCGTTCACGACGTACTGAGCGTCGTCCCGGCGGGCGGTGGTCGCGATGCCTTCGACGTCGGAGCCGGGCCCCGCCTCGGTGATCGCGTAGCAGGTACTGCGCGTGCCCTCCATGATCGGCCGGATGTAGCGTTCGATCTGCGCTTCGGTGCAGGCCTCGAACATCCACCCGAGCGCCTCGCCGTAGCACCAGGCCAGGCCGTTGGTGACCCGTCCCAGCTGCTCTTGCGCCACCGCTTGCTCGACCATCGTGAGCGCAAGGCCACCGAACCGTCTCGGCGCGTCCATTCGCGAGAGCCCCATCGCGTGTGCCTCCTCGCGGTGTCGCCGGCGCGCCTCGGTCGGGATCTCGCCGTCGTTCATCTCGGCCTCGATCTCCCAGGGGATCAGCTCCTCATCGACCCACTTACGCACCTTGCGCTGCCATTCGAGCGCTTTCGGGCTCAGGGGATAGCTCACGGCGTCACTCCTCACGCGGCATCGCAGTTCTTGATCGGAAAGTGCTCGGGAAACGTGCTCTCGAGATAAGCCAGCACGCTGCGTCGCGCGAGGTCGCGATCGAATCCGGCCGGATTGATCAGCAGCGCGAGCCACAGACCGTCGGTCATCGCGGTGAGGGCGCTCGCAACCAGCTCCGCATGCCGGGCCGGATGAGAATCGTCGTCGGTGAGGTCCGCGCAGAGTTCGCGCAGGGCGCGAAAATGCTCCTGGTCGCGCTGGCCGCATAGCTCGAGATAGGTGGGGCGGGACTTC
>JBFHLI010000228.1:0-5748 GCA_041594935.1 Gammaproteobacteria bacterium
CCACTCGACGGCCAGCTGCTCCGCCCTGCTCATGATGGCTGCTCCTGTCGTTGTCTGTTTGGCGGCCGCGGGAAGAAAGCGCTGGTGGTTCGTTGGTACTCCCGATACGCGTCGCCGCGAGACCGGATTGCTTGCTTCTCGGTATAGGGAAAGCCCGTGACTCGCGTGATGAATACGTACATCCCCAGCATTCCCGCCACCGTGACCCACCACCACCCGGAGCCGAGCCCGATGAACACGTAGGCCCACCAGTGCAGCCACTCGAAGAAGTAATTGGGATGTCTAGAGTAGCGCCACAGGCCCGCCTGACACACCTTGCCCCGGTTCGCAGGGTCAGCTCGGAAACGTGCGAGCTGCCGATCCGCGATCGCCTCGCCGATCATCGCCCCGAGCCACAGTCCGGCCCCGAGCAGATCCGGCCAGCCCAGCCCGGCCCGCTCCGACTGCACCGCAGCCCACATCGGCATCGCGAACAGCACTGCCCACACCGCCTGGAGCTGAAAAAACCCAAACATGGCCGGTTGAACCCGCGCCCCGAGCAGCTCGCGCAGGTAGCGATACCGACCGTCTTCCCGCTCGCTGGCGATTCTCACCGCGAGGAACCCGGCCAGGCGCAACCCCCAAAGACCCGCCATCAACGCCACCATGACCTGCCGCTCGGGGCTGACCGAGCTCGAGCCGAGCGCGAAGTAGACGCCAAGGAGACCGGTGCCGAACGCCCATGCGATATCGACGATGCCCGCATTCCGTCGCCGGTACTGCACGTACCAGAGCACCGCCATCAGCGCGGCGATTACGCCCCAACCCACCAGCGCCATGGTCGCCAAGCTCATGAGCGCACCTCGTCGACGCGGGCATTGGCCTGATTTTCGACCCAGTGGACCGCAAGAATCAGCAGCGGCAGCATCACCATCCACTCCAGGGCGATCATCACCAGCGAGCCATCGCTGAGACCGATGGCGCCGAGCCGTGACCCTCCCCAGTAGGCGAGCGGCCCGCACAGCGCGCCCAGTACGGCCCCGAGCGCAAACCGACCGCGAAGCCACCCGAGCGAGTGGCGCAGGGTCAGGGCAAATCCCATCCACAGCGCCACCATCCACAGCGTGCTCGGCGCGCCGAGCCTCGCCGGCTCTGGAAACGCGAGCCATCCGGTAAGCACGAGGGCAGAGTCGGCCGAGTAGCCGACCACAGCGCTGATGACGACCACCGACAGATCGGTGCGCCGGTGACCGGCCAAGGCGCTCAGATGAGCGGCGAGCCACGCGGTCACCACCGCCGGACCGAGATACGGGTGCCCGAGCGCCGCGCCGAGCACGCACGCGAGCCAGGAGAGCTGGAAGGCTACGAAGTTGACGAAAAAGTTGCTCACCGATCGCCCTCCGGCAGGGGAATCGATGCCAGCGGCGGCGTCGCCCGGCAACCAGGCTTGTGCAGCAGCAGCTGGACGTCGCCAGTATACCGCTCGGCGAAGCCCGCTTCGCAGTAGCACAGATAATAGTCCCACAGGCGCATGAAGCGCTCCTCGTAGCCGAGCGCGCGAATCGCGTCCGCGTTGCGGTGGAACCGCTCGCGCCATGCACGGAGCGTGGTCGCATAGTGGGGCCCGATGTCCTCCATGTGTACCGGCTTGAGGTCAGAAGACCGAGCGAGGGCCCTTAGCATTGCCCCGAGTGACGGACAGCAGCTTCCCGGGAATACGTAGCGGCGGATGAAGTCCGTGCTGCGAAGGTACTGCGCGTAACGATTCTCGGGCATAGTGATACCCTGGAGCAGCATCGCGCCGTCGTCTTCCAGCAAGGCTGCGCATTTCCCGAAATAGGTGGGCAAATACTCGTGACCCACCGCCTCTATCATCTCGATGGAGACGAGCTTGTCGAATCGTCCGCTCAGATCCCGGTAGTCGCAATGCCTCAGGTCCACCCGATCGTCGAGCCCGGCGGTCCGGATACGCTCCGCGCTCAGTTCGTGCTGCTCACTCGAGATCGTGGTGGTGGTGACATGACAGCCGTAGCGGCCCGCCGCGTGAATCGCGAAGCTTCCCCAGCCGGTACCGATCTCGAGCACTCGGTCGCCCGGCCCCAGCCGTAGCTTGCGACAGATCCGGTCTAGCTTGGCAATCGAGGCTTGCTCGAGCGTCATCCCCGCGGTCTCGAAGATGCCCGCCGAGTAAGTCATGGTGGGGTCCAAGAACAGCTCGAAGAAGTCGTTGCCGAGATCGTAGTGCTCGCGGATGTTGCGGCGACTGCCGGCCGTGGTGTTGGCACGCAGCTTGTGCCGGAGCCAGTCGAGCGTGCCGGCCACCCAGGCGGCACCGCCCTCGAGGGAATCGGTGAGCGCGGCCTGGCGAACGAACGCCCGCAGCAATGCGCTGAGATCGGAGCTATCCCAGCCCCCAGCGATGTAGGAGCGCGCCGCCCCCAGGCTGCCTCCGAACAGCACGTCGAGATAGAACCCCGGCTCCTGCACCGTCAGCTCCACCGCGGGAGCGCGTTCATCGCCGGCCGTCCAGTCGCCCCAGGGATCGGTTGTGAGCAGACGAACTCCGGCGAGCCCCTCGAGGCGGCGCCGGATGACCGATCGGGCCCAGCCGCTCACGACGCCGTGATGCGCACGAGAGCTACTCTTTGCGACCGGCACGCTCGTCGAATCGCTCACGATTGCTGCACCTCGGTGGTCTGCCGACGCTTGGGGTGAGCGTGAAACGGCGTTCGCTTGAGCCGCAGCCGCAGCGCCTGCCAGTAAATGCCGATCACGACCTGACCGGTCATGAACGGATACCGCGCCAGCGCTCCGGCCAGAGAGCTCGAGCAGATCGGCTGCGCCTCGAGGCGGGTGAATGCGTTGAAGACCTGCGTGCCCTCCTCGTAGGTCCGCATTGCCACTTGCAGGGAGTCCCGCGGCTGGGAGAACCGCCACTCGTAGTCCTGGTCCATCGGCATGAAGGGGGAGACGTGAAAGTCCTTTCGAAAGCGGAAAACCCAGCCGTCATCGGTACGCTCGGCCTCGCGGCAGTCGAGCACGTAGCTGTGACGCTCGTTCCAGGGCGTGTTGTGTACCTCGGCCACGATGTGCTCCACTTCGGCACCCGCGCGGTCGAAGCAGTAGTAGAAGCTCACCGGGTTCATGCAGTAGCCGAAATAGCGCAGGTGGGTCAGCAGCCGGATGGGTCCAGCCGGACGCAGCCCGAGCTTGCGCGACACGCAGCTGCGCACCGCCTCCTCTAGGCTAAGAGACGGGTCCCCGAGGTGATCTTTGCGCCTGAACCAGGCAATCGCCGGGCGTTTCGCCGACCACAGCCAGTACCTATCAAACAGCGCCGGAAGCTCCCCGAGGTCGAGATAGAGCTGAAAGACGCGATAACTAAACTGGTGCGGTTGCGGCCGGTGTCGGGTGTGGCGCACCCATCCGGTGTAGAGGCGGCTGTTCACGAGTCCAGGCCCATGTCGAAGGCCTCGCAGACGTCCAGGGCGCTGCGCACCCCGTCCTCGTGAAAGCCGTAGCCCCAATAGGCGCCGCAGTAGGAGATGCCGCGGCGCCTGACCAGGGCCGCGCGAGAGCGCTGCGCGGCGCCCCGCCCCGTGGTGGCCAGTGGATGCATGTAGCCGATGCGCCGGATGACCTTGCGAGGATCGATCCGCGCGCTCTGGTTGAGCGACACGCAGTAGGTATTCTCGCACGCGAGGCTCTGCAGTCGGTTGAGATTGTAGGTGACCGACACCCGGTGATCGGGTTCGGTCGGAATGCGGTAATTCCAGCTCGCCCACGCGCGCTCGCGTGACGGCAGAAGGCGAGTGTCGGTGTGCAGCACCGCCTCGTTCTCTTGATAGGGAAAGGCGCCGAGCAGCTCTGTCTCCTCATCCTCGGCCCGGTCCACGATGGCAAGACTCTGGTCCGCGTGACTCGCAAGTACCACCTCGTCAAACGCCTCCTCCGCCCCATCGAGCGGAGTGACGTGAATAGACCGGGCACCCCTTCGCACCCTGGTGACCGGAGAGCTCAATCGAATGCGATCTGAGAAGCCCGCGGTCAGCTTGGGCACGTACCGGCACGACCCGCCCCGCACCGTCTTCCAGGTTGGGCGGCCGCGGACCTGAAGCATATGGTGATTGCTCAGGAACTCGAGCACGAATCGCATCGGGAAATGACGAAACCGAACCGCGTCGCAGGACCAGAGCGACGCGCCGAGCGGCACCAGGTACCGCTCCACGAAGGTCTTTCGATAGCCGTGATCTCGTACATAGTCTTCCACGGTGACCGTATCATCCATCCGCCTTAAATCCCGCGGCGCTTCGCGATGAAATCGGAGAATCTCGCCCAGCATCCCCCAGAAAACGGGGTTGAGGAGATTGCCCCGCTGACTGAATAGGGCATCGAAAGAGCCACCGTTGTATTCGAAGCCGCGGTCCTCGGTGTGAACGCTGAAGCTCATGTCCGAGTCCTGCGCAGCTACATCGTGGAGCTCGAACAGCTTGCACAGATTGGGATAGCTAGGCTCGTTGAAGACGATGAACCCGGTGTCCACCGGCACGGTCCGCCCACCCTCTCGCACCGGAATGGTGTTGGTGTGACCGCCGACATAATGGTTGGCCTCGAACACCGTGACATCGTGGCGGCGCTGAAGCACACTGGCGGCGGTGAGCCCGGCGATTCCCGCGCCGATCACCGCGATTCTCACTTTCCGGCTGACGGCGCCAGGCGCCGGTCCGTGAGGACGTCGGACGGCACCGGCTTCAAGTTCGTGACCAATCCCAGTGCAGCCAGGAGCCGGAGCACAATGTAGCTGATATCGAGCTCCCACCAAAAGAAGCCCTGTCGTGCGGCCGCCGGGTAGTGATGATGATTGTTGTGCCACCCCTCGCCGAGGGTCAGCAGGGCAAGCCAGAAATTGTTACGGCTTTCGTCATTGGTGGCGTAACGGCGGCGCCCGAAGCGGTGCGCGAGGGAGTTGATGGTGTAAGTCGCGTGATACAGCACCACGGTGGAGATGAAGAATCCCCACACCAGCATCTGCGCCCCGCTCGTACCCAGTTCCGGCATGACCTGCTGGAGCCCCGCGCCGAGCGCGTAGCAGGCGATCCCCAAGCCCACGAACGGCACCCAGTCGAAGCGCTCCAGCATGACCAGCTCGCGATACTTCAGCCAATCGCGAACCCTTTCGACCCGGGTAACAAAGCTGCCGCGGGTGAGAAACCACAACGTATGGCTGTACAGAAAGCCGGTGTGCAGCGGCGAATGGGGATCGCGTCGGGTGTCCGAGTTAGCATGGTGCTCGCGATGGTGACCCGCCCACCACAACGGCCCGCGCTGGCCGGCGCTGCATCCGATGACCGCCATTGCGAACTGGAACCGCCGCGACACTTTGAAAGCTCGGTGAGAGAAGTAGCGGTGATAAAAGCCGGTGATCACGAACATGCGCACGAGATACAGGAGGACTGCCACCGCCACCGCGACCCAGCTCACCCCGACGACGAGCACGAGCCCGCAGGCGACGTGAAGGGCTATGAAGGGAATTACCCGACCCCAGTCCATCTCCGCCCGCTCGGAGGCAGTGAGCTCGACGTCGCCCCCTTCGTTGACCAGCCAGCGCCAGAATCGGTTACAAAGCAGCCGTAGTTCAGGCCCCCACGGCATCCTCACTCTCCTTTCATTCGCATTTTTTCCCCCGGCTTCTGTCGCATTATCGCTTTACCCGGGTGAAAGCGAAATGCAGCCGGCGTGAAGGTCATGTGAAGCGGCCGATTGGAACCC
>JBFHLI010000229.1:0-5708 GCA_041594935.1 Gammaproteobacteria bacterium
CCTCGACGGTGCGAGAAGCCGCGACCAGGGCTTGTCCGATCACCTGCCCGCCGAACACCCGCTGCCACCGATCCTCCGGGCTATGGCCGCGAAACAGATTTACCTCGATCTGCTCCAGATCGAGGATTCCCAGCAGGTCCTTGAGTTTGGTCCTCATCTGGGTCACCCGGAACCGAGGGCGTTCAAGTCGGGCAAGATCGGTACGATTGGATATCGCATCTGCCCCGGCGGTGCCCGGCGGTTGACGATTGTCGCCCGGGCGCTCCCAGCCCGGGGCACCCTCATCGCTTCTTCCTTGATACGGAACGGCGGCACAACGGCGGCTCCTAGTCGATGATCTTGTAGCGCACAATCCGGTCGTTGTAGGTGTCAGAGAACCAGATGTCCTTGCCTCGAATCTCGACCCCTTCCGGGCGGTCGAAGGCCCGTGGTCCCTTCCCCGCTCGCTCACCGAGCACCAGCAAGAGCTCGCCGCCCGGAGCGATCACCTTGATGCGATGGGTGTACTTGTCGGCCACGTACATTCTTCCGGCATCGTCGAAATCGAGGTATCTCGGGCCCTTGAAATCGTAGGGCGCACCGTGCAGGACCTCGACGATCGAGAGGCGATCGTCGAAGCGTACGATGCGGTTGTTGGCCGCATCCGCCACCCAGACGTTGCCGCGGGAATCGATCTCGACGTCGTGGGGAGAGGACAGTCCGAGCGCTTCGCCCACCACCGCCTCGTCCCGGTAGACCACGAGGTTACCGGAGCCCGCGCCGGTCGCGAGCACGCGTCCGTCCGGGTGCACCGCCACCCCTTCGGGGCTGCGGATCGGCCCGCCGAGCGACCCTAGCAATCGTGCGCGGGTTTCCTCGACCTCGAAGATCGCGATCCGGTGATTCCCGGTGTCGGCGACGAGCAAGCGGCCACCGGCGTCGAAGACGACGTCGTGCGGTGCGGACACCTCGCGGTGCGCGAGCACCGCAACCTCTTCGAGACTGAGCGCGTCCAGCACCACGATGCGGTCATTGCCGTTGTCGGCAACGTAGAGACGGCCCCCGTCGGGTGAGAGAACGATGTCGTGGGGCTTGGCGAAGCGCTCCGCGCTCGCGGTGACGAAGTCGAGCTCGAGGGCAGGCAGAGAAATGGGAAGTAGTGCGAGCGTCAGCAACAGAGCGTAACGACGGGCAACCTTTGCACCCGAGAGCTCGGTCATGATGGGTCCTCTTCTTTTCGGGTCCGGCAGGAGCGGGCGCCTTTACTATACCCGCCCATCGGAATTTCGCTAGGCGCGGGCGGAACCTGCCCACCGCTAAGGCAGGAAGGTGCGATCGGTTGACGTTTCGAGTCGATGAGCGTATCGGTTCACGGGCTAATTGCCGCGCCCACCGATGCTGCCGATGAAGCTGCCGGACGATGGTTTGATCCTGGTCCTCAAGCGGGACTGCCCCACTTGCCGACTGATCGAGCCGGTGGCCCGGGTGCTCACGGCCGGTGGTGGGCTGAGCGGTATCCTCTGCCAGGATGATCCGGCCTTTCCCGAGCACCTCAACGTCACCGACGATCGAGACCTCCAAGGTTCCTGGGGGCTCGGAATCGAGATCGTGCCCACCCTGATCCGGCGCGAGAAGGGCGTCGAGACGGCTCGGGCGGTCGGCTGGAACCGCGAGCAGTGGCAAAGTGTCTCGGGGTGCGAGCCGATCGGAGCCGGGTTGCCGGCAAGCCGGCCGGGCTGCGGCTCGCTGTCCGACGCCCCCGGCATGGCGGAGGAGCTGCAAGCGCGCTTCGGCAAGACCGGACTGAGCGCGCGCACCGTCAGCGTCGATTTTCCGGCCGACGAGTTCGAGCAGATGTTCGATCGCGGCTGGAGCGACGGGCTGCCGGTGGTGCCACCTACCGCGCCGCGGGTCCTGCGCATGCTGGCCGGCACCACCCGCCCGCCCGGTGAGCTGATCGGGGAGATCCCCCCCGCCCTGGCGCCGTGCACGGTCGAGAAGGCGGCAATCAACGCGGTGATGTCGGGCTGCCGACCGGAGTACTTCGCGGTCGTGCTGGCCGCTCTCGATGCGGCGCTCGACCCCGCGTTCTCCTGGTACGGTCTGCTGTCGACCACGATGGGGGTAGGCCCGGTGGTGATCGTGAACGGGCCGGTGGCGAAGCGCATCGGTCTCAACTCGGGAATGAATGTTCTCGGGCAAGGTAATCGGGTTAATGCGACCATCGCGCGGGCGCTGCAGCTCGTGGCACGCAACGTCGGCGGGGCGGTGCCGGGCGGAGTCGACCGCTCCACCCAGGGGCACCCCGGCAAGTTCGGGGTGTGCTTCGCGGAGGACGAGACCGACGAGGCGTGGGAGCCGCTCGCGGTGTCGCGCGGTTTCGGGCGCGGCACCTCCGCCGTCACGGTCTTCGCCGCGTGCGGCAGCCATCTCGTGGTGGACGAGGTCTCGCGTGAGCCGCAGCCCCTCGCCCGCTCGCTCGCCGCCGCGCTACACTCGGTCGGCCATCCCAAGCACGTTCAGTGCTACGGCGCCCTGCTGGTGCTCTGCCCCGAGCACTGGAATGTGTTCAAGCGCGGCGGGTGGTCGCGGTGCGACGTCGAGGACGCCGTTCACGAGGCAAGCCGGCGGCCGGGCCGGGACCTCGTCCACGGCGTCGGCGGCATCACCACCGGGATGCCCGAGAGCTGGAAAGATGCCGAGCCCGCGAAGTTCAATCCCGGCTCGCTGATCGTCGTCCAGGCCGGTGCCCGGGCCGGCTTGATGTCGACGATCATGCCCGGCTGGTCGGATGGAGACACCGGCACGACGCCGGTCACAAGAGAGGTGACGCCATTATGAAGAAGACCACGGTCTTGCTGGATCCGACGTCGGAGCGCTCACCGGCCCTGCGCCGGCGGCAGCCGCCGCCGTCTCGCCTCGGGGGCCTCAACGTCGGTCTGCTCGACATCTCGAAGCCGCGCGGGGGTGTGTTCCTCGACCGGCTCGGGGAACTCCTCGACGAGCGGGGAGCGAGAATTCACCGTTATCGCAAGCCCACGGTTTCGCGGGCGGCGCCGCCGGCGGTCATCGACGCAATTGCGGCGCAGTGCGACGTGGTGGTCGAGGCACTCGCCGATTGAGGCTCCTGCACGTCGTGCAGTCTGCAGGACATACTGGAGCTGGATCGGCGAGGGTTACCGGGGGTCGGAGTGTTCTCCGAGGAGTTTCGCACCGCGGTGGCGGCCTGGCAGGGCTTGCACGGGTTCGAGGCGGGCGCGGTTTTCACGCGTCACCCCATCCAGCCGCTCGATGACGACGAGGTGCGAGCGCGCGCGGACGAGGTCTTCGAGTCCATCCTCGGCGCCATCACCGCCGAAGCCGGCGGGCGGGACGCTTAAGCGAACACACCGCATTGGCGTATGATTTGCCGATGCCGACCATCGCGTTCTCGGGCATCTTCCGGCGCCACCTGATCGTTGAGCCGGGTTCCGTTGCGGGCGCGACGGTGCGCGATGCCCTCGAGAACGTGTTCGCAACCAATCCCCGGCTGCGCAATTACCTGCTCAATGACCAGGGCGCGGTGCGCAAGCACGTAGTCATCTACCTGAATGACCATCCGATCACGGATCGCGGTGGCCAGAGCGACCGCGTCTCGGAGCAGGACGAGATCTTCGTATTTCAGGCGTTGTCCGGTGGCTGACGCAGGAGGTAGTCATGAGCAATCGAATCTTTGTCGGGACCCGCAAGGGGCTGTTCGTTCTCCGGCGGGCGGCGGCGGGCTGGGAGATCGGGGCGATCCATTTCCTCGGCGACCCGGTGAGCGCGCTCGTCGAGGCGGGGGAGCACATCCACGTGGCGCTCAATCTCGGGCATTTTGGCGTCAAGATGTGGCGCGGGAATTCCGACGCGGAAGGATGGACGGAGCTCGACGCGCCCCGCTACCCGGAAAAGCCTGCGGACAGCGACGATGAGACGCCTTGGTCCACGCAGCTGGTGTGGACGCTGGAGACCGGCGATCGGCCCGATCGCCTGTGGGCCGGCACGATACCCGGCGGCCTGTTCCGCTCCGACGACCGCGGGGAGAACTGGTCTCTGATGCGCTCGCTCTGGGACGACCCGTCGCGCCCACAGTGGTTTGGCGGCGGCTACGACCATCCCGGCATCCACTCGATCTGTGTCGACCCGCGCGATCCGGAAAGCGTCACCATTGCCATCTCGTGTGCCGGCGCCTGGCACAGCGACGACGGCGGCGCGAGCTGGGAAACCCGTTCGAACGGCATGACCGCCGGCTATCAGCCGCCCGGTCTCGCCGGCAACCCCTACATTCAAGACCCGCATCGGCTGAGTCAATGCCGCGGCTCGCCCGAGGTCATGTGGTGCCAGCACCACGACCGGGCCTATCGGAGCACCGAACGCGGCCGGCGATGGGTCGCGCTCGATAATGCCAAGCCGTCGCGCTTCGGCTTTGCGGTGGCGGCCCATCCCCATGACCCCGAGACCGCCTGGTTCGTGCCCGCGGTGAAGGACGAATGCCGGGTGCCGGTCGACGGACGTCTGGTCGTGGGCCGCACCCGTGATGGGGGTGAGACTTACGAGGTCATCACGGCCGGATTGCCGTCACGTCACGCCTACGACCTGGTCTACCGCCACGGTCTGGACGTCGACCCGTCGGGCGATCGGCTCGCGTTCGGATCGACCACCGGCGGCTTGTGGACGTCGGACGACGGGGGCGATCACTGGAAAGCGCTCCCGGCGCGGCTGCCGCCGATCAACTGCGTGCGCTTTTCCCGCGTCTGAGGCTCGCGGAGGCCGGAGAGCCATCAGGCGGGGCGGACAACCGGCTCCGGGGTCGGCCAGAATCCCTCGATCCGCGCCTGGTGGCGCTCGAGAATCGGGCGGATCTCGTCGAAGACCGCGCGGTAACGATAGAACGGCACGGCGGGAAGCATGTGGTGGATCAGGTGCAGGTTCTGCTGCAGGGTCAGCAGCTCCGCACCCGGCCACAGCGAGATCCGCGTGTTGCGGTAACGACCCGTCTCGGAGTGATCGTGATGCGGCGCCCAGCCGAACATCGTTTGCATGATGAGCATGCCCGTGAACCAGGGGATGAGCCATAGAACCACCAGCTCCCGGCCGTGGCCGGTTGCAATGACGCCGATGACGATGGCCGAGTATGCCGCGAACAACGCCATTGTCAGACGGCGCTCGCGCGGCTTGAGCTTGAGACGCACGCACTCGCGGTACAGTGCGACGGGATTGAAAAAGCCGAGCAGCATCCAGGGCACCTGCACGCAGAGCACGCGGGTGAAGCTACCTTTCGCCCACAGATCGGGGTCCTCGGGCTGGTTCGTTCTCGCGTGATGAATGAAGTGCGATTTGCGGTGGGGGTGGAAGAACATCCAAAGTGGAATCGCCGCAGCGATTCCGACCGCGGTGTTGACCCAGCGCCAGCGCTTTGCGCGCGGCACGATCGCCGAATGAGTGGCGTCGTGCAGTGGCGTATAAATCGCGTAGATGGCAAACGTATTGATGCCCGCGGCCAACCACAGCGGCAGGTGCGCGGCGAGAGCGAGCCAGGTGCTCACGGTGAAGCTGCCGAGCAGCACTAACGTCAGCAGCACCGTTGGCCAGGCGAATTCGGGCATATTGCGCTTGGCCGCCGATACCTCTAATCGAAGCGTCGACTCCGCGCCACCGCCTGGCTCATCGTGCTCGGACATCTCGGTCAAAACCCTCACCGATCCGTC
>JBFHLI010000230.1:0-5679 GCA_041594935.1 Gammaproteobacteria bacterium
CAACGACTCGATCACGTCAACATCCGCACCGCGCACCTCCCCGCCATGGTGCGGTTTTATCGCGACATTCTCGGGCTCGAGCCGGGCGCGCGCCCGCCCTTCGACGTCGGCGGCGCCTGGCTCTACCTGGGTGACCAGGCCGCCGTGCACCTGGTGGAGGTAGCACGCCCCCCCACCGCCCGGACGCCCCGTCTCGAGCACTTCGCGTTCATGGCCACCGGCCTGGCGCGTTTCCTCGCGCACCTGCGAACGCACGGGGTGGCCTACGAGATTGCGATCGTCCCGGATGTCAACAATCGCCAGGTGCACCTGAGCGACCCGGACGGCAACCACATCGAGGTTCAGTTCGGGTCCGAGGAGCAGGCCGACCTCAGCGACTTCCCGGCTACCTGATCTATTCGCCGGGTCCGCGGGTTGGGCCACGGGGCAAGCGGAGACCATCGAAAGACTGCGGCCAAGATCAATCCGCCGGTTGCGAACCCCGGCAACCCACCCGCCCTACCGACCCGCGGTTATTGTGCCCGGTGGCTCGTTCGCAGAGGTCACACCGCGTCGAGCTTCTCGCTCAAGATCGAGGCGGCAGCGCTCGCGAGGACCTGACAGCCGAGCGCGATGTCCGCCTCCTCGGTGTCTTCCGCGAAGTCGTGGCTCACTCCACCGATGCTCGGGACGAACAGCATCGCGGCCGGCATTCGTCGCGCCATCTCCTGCGCATCGTGAGCGGCGCCGCTCGGCATCCGGATCCATTGCCCCGGAGCGTAGGACTCCGCCGCCCGCGCGATGTGCTCCTGAAAGGTCGGGTCCATCGCGGCCGGCGCGGCGCTGTTGTCCCGGCGGGTGAGCTCGACCTCGACCGGACCGCGCGCGTTCGCCGCGGCCACCAGCGCCTGGGCGTGCGCCTCGAGGGCATCGAGCCGGGCTTCCTCTGGATCGCGAAACTGCAGCACCATCTCGGCGCGCCCGGGAATGATGCTCGGAGCCCCTGGCGCGAACCCCACCCGGCCGATGGTCCAGACCGTACGCTCACTGGCAAGGTCGGCAAAATCGGTCTGGACCCGGTGCGCGAATTCGATCAGGGCCGCCCCCGCATCCTTGCGCAGGCTCATCGGGGTGGTGCCGGCGTGGTTCTGAGCCCCGGAGAAACGCACGTCGAAGTCCCGCATGCCGATGATGGTGCTCACCACCCCGATGCGCTTGCCCTTCGCTTCCAGATAGGGTCCCTGCTCGATGTGGGCTTCCAGGTAGCCGCGATAACGCGCGGGCTCGAGCCGCGCGGGCTCGACCCCCGCGAGGCCCGCCTCTCGGAGCGCATCGACGAGTCGTCGCCCGTCGGCATTCACCGCCCGCTCCACCGCCTCACCGGAGATCGAGCCACAGAACGAGCGGCTGCCCAGCATGCCCACGTAGGTGCCTTCCTCGTCCACCCAGGAAGCTACGTCGAGCGCGAGGTCGCGCGTCGCGGACGCCTCGCCGAGCGCGCGCACCACCTCGAGGCCGTAGATGACCCCCATCGCACCGTCGAGCCAGCCACCGGTCGGCTGGGTGTCGGTATGCGACCCGACAAGCAGCGCCGGCCCGGGGTTGCGGGAGCGGCCGATGACGTTGCCGACGCCGTCGATACGGGCATCGAGCCCCGCCTCGCGCATCCGGCCCGCGAGCCAGTGACGCGACTCCATGTCAATCGGGCTGAGCGAGCGACGCACCACGCCGGTGCCGCACGCACCGAACGTTCGAAGCGTCGTGAGATCGGAGAGAAGACGCTGCGCGTCGATCCGAGGAGGCAACGAGGACTCCAGACTCGGGCTCAGCGCCGAGTGTCCGCCATCCCACCGATGCTCGCAAGCAACGCGCCCCTGGAGTTACGAGCCGACCGGCGGTCACTTTCCTTGTCCACCCCATCTTCCGTACCATCGCCGCTTCACCGGCGCCGAGGTACGAACCGATGTATATCCCTTCTCACTTTCAAGGCCCGGAGCCGGAGGCGCTGCGCACGCTGATGGGGGAGTACCCGTTCGCGACCCTGGTGACCGAGATCGAAGGTTCGTTCGACGCCACCCACGTGCCCTGCCTGATCGACGCGGGCGGCGGCGAGCTCGGGACCATCCGGTTTCATCTCGCGCGGGCCAACCCGGCCGTTGGCGCCCTCGCGGATCGGGAGTGCCTGCTGATCTTCAGCGGACCGCACACTTACATCTCGCCCGACTGGTACGAGACCGCCGACCAGGTCCCGACCTGGAACTACCTCGCGGTGCACGCGTACGGCCGCGCGGCGGCGGTCGACGACGCGGGCCTGTGCGCGTTGCTGGACGAGCTCAGCGCGACCGAGGAAGGACACCTGTCCAAGCCTCCCTGGCGACCCGAGAAGCTGCCGGCCGAACGATACGCGCGGATGCGCACCGCCATCGTCGGGTTCGAGATGCCGGTCCAAGAGCTTCAGGGCAAATGGAAGCTCAGCCAGAACCGTAGCACCCGCGACCGGGCCGCGGTCATCGAGCGGCTGCGGGAGCTCGGCCGCCCCGACCAGCTCGAAGTGGCCAACCGGATGGCCGACCTCACTTCATGCCCTGAACCCTAGCCGAGAGGACACCCGTGAGCTCGCCAGAAACGCAGGAGATAGCGCCCGCCGAGCACGTGATGGCGATGGACCCCGAGCAGATCCGGGCCCTCGGCTACCGAATCGTGGACCTGATCACCGAGGAGCTCGGCGCCCCGGACCGCAGGCCCATCTACCCCCCGCCCCACCGCTGGGACGAGCTCGACCGGAGGCTGGGAGGAGAGCTACCCGAGCAGGGCAGCGACCCGTTCGCGGTGATCGAGACGATCCGCCGCGATCTGATCCCCGCGAGCGCGAACTACATCCACCCCCGGCTCCTCGGCTACGTGTCATCCACCCCCCTGCCCCTGACCGGGCTCATCGAGGCGCTGGTCGCGAGCGTCCGGCTGTTCCCCTACACGTGGTCTCTCACGCCCGGCAGCTGCCTCATCGAGGCGGTGGTCGCCAGGTGGCTCGGGCAGATGGTGGGGTTCTCCGACCAGGCGGCCGGCTACATGACCACCGGCGGCTCCTGGGCGAACCTGATGGGTCTCGCGGTTGCGCGCCTACGCCGCTGTGGCTGGGACGTGAAGGAGGAGGGGCTCGGCGGGCACCCGGCGCTTTGCGCCTACACCTCGAACCAGGCCCACTCGTGCCACGAGCAGAGCATGCGCCTGCTCGGGATGGGCGCAGCGCAGCTCCGGCAGATCGCGGTCGATGACGACTACCGCATCGACCTCGCTGCCCTCGAGGCGGCGATTCAAACCGACCTCGCCGCCGGTCTCAAGCCGTTCTGCCTGCTCGCCAATGCCGGCACCACCAACACCGGCGCGATCGACCCCCTCGAGGCGATGGCGGATCTGGCCGAGCACCACGGCCTTTGGTTTCATGTCGACGGCGCCTACGGCGCATTCGCGGCCCTCGATCCGCAAGTCAGGCCTCAGCTCGCCGGACTCTCCCGGGCCGACTCCGTGGTGGTCGATCCACACAAGTGGCTCAACATGCCCTACGATGCGGGCTGTGTGCTCACCCGCAAATGGTCGGACCTGTCGGACACCTTCGCCCTCATTCCCACCTACCTGGAAGCCGGGCACGCGGAAGAAGCTCACGACCACTGGAAGCACGGCTTCGAGCTCACCCGCACCGATCGCGCCCTCAAGGTCTGGGTCGCGCTCAAGCAATACGGACTCGAATCCTTCCGGGCAATGGTCTCTCAGCACATCGCACTGGCGCGGCGCCTCGGGGAGTGGGTCGATGCGGCCGATGACTTCGAGCTCATCACCCGACCGGCGCTGAGCGTGTGCTGCTTCCGCTACCGGCCGCGGGTCATTCCCGGTGATGCCGCGCAAACGGAGCCGGAGCTCGACCGACTGAATCTCGCGCTCGAGAACGCGCTGGCGCGCGACGGTCGGGCGCTCGTGACCGGAACCGAGCTCAACGGCCGGCGGGTGCTGCGCTGCTGCATCGTCAATCATCGCGCCACCTGGGAAGGGATCGAGTACACGCTGGCGCTGATCCGAGAGCTCGGGCAGAAGCTCACTCGATAGCGGCCTCGCGTTCGGCGGCCCGCATCGGCCCCCATCGGTCCGACTGGCGACGAACGGCAACGACGGGTGAAGGCCGCCGACGGGCCGCCGAGCTCAGCCTCGCCGAGATGCTCGCCCGGATCCGAGGTCGACGCGGGGCGGCCAACCGGGTCAGAATTCGCGCTGACGCAGACCGCCGGGCGGAGCCCCGAACATGCAGCGACACAAGATTCTGGTGGCGGCGCAAGACCCGCGAATGCGCCGCGACCTGCGGGGCTTCTTCGAGCACCACGGCCAGTTCGTCGAGTGCGCCGGCAACGCCTGCGACGCGATCCGCACCGGCCTCAAGCTCCGTCCCGCTCTGCTCGTGACCGAGCTCGAGCTGGAAGACGACACCAGCGGGCTCGATGTCATGCAATCGCTGCGCCGCAAACTGGAGGACCTGCACATCCTCGCGGTGACGACCGAGGACCCGGGTGAGGTCCGCACCCGCTGGCCCGAGCACCTCCCGGTATCGGAGTTCTCGAGCAAGCCCCTGCGCCCCACCCGGCTGCTCGAGCTCCTGGAGCAGCTCTGATTCCCCCGCAGGATCGAAGAGCGATGATGGGACATCATGCCTAGACCTCCCCCCGCCGAAATCGGCATGTCGCTCTCGGACGTGCAAACGCCGGCGCTCCTCATCGATCTCGACGCCCTGGAGCGCAACCTCGACAAGATGGCGGCGATGCTGTCGCGGTTCGCAGTCCGATTTCGGCCGCACGCGAAGACCCACAAGTCGCCGATCATCGCCCGGGCGCAGGTCGCGCGGGGCGCGGTCGGCGCGTGCTGTCAGACCCTGGCCGAGGCGGAAGCACTCGTCGCCGGCGGCGTGGAGGACGTGCTGATCAGCAATCAGGTGATCGGGGCGGCGAAGATCAACCGTCTCGCTGCCCTCGCCCGGGAAGCACGGCTCGGAGTGTGCGTGGACCATCCCGATAATGTGCGCGAGCTCGCAGCGGCGGCGGCTCGGTACTCGAGCGCCTTCGACGTGCTGGTCGAGATCGACGTCGGCGCGAAGCGCTGCGGGGTACCGCCTGGTGCCCCGGCGCTCGATCTTGCGGAGCAGGTCTGCGCGGCATCGCCGCTGCGATTTGCCGGGCTTCAGGCCTACCACGGGTCGGCCCAGCACCTGCGCGAGCTCGCGGCGCGCCGACAGGCGATCGGCGCCGCCGCCGAGCTCACCCACTCGACGGTGAGCCTCCTGGCCGAGCACGGCCTGCGCTGCGGCACCGTCGCCGGGGCCGGAACCGGCACCTTCGAGCTGGAGGCGGCAAGCGGGGTCTACAACGAGATCCAGGCCGGCTCCTACGTCTTCATGGACGCGGACTACGCGCGGAATCGGCGCGCGGATGGGGCCTTGGTCGACACCTTCGAGCACAGTCTCTTCGTCCTCGCCAGCGTCATCAGCATTCCCGATCGCGAGCGGGCGGTGGTCGATGCCGGGCTCAAGGCACACAGTGTCGACTCCGGTCTCCCCGACGTCGCCGACCACGTCGAGGTCACCTATTTCGGCCCCTCGGACGAGCACGGAAACCTTGATCACAGCCGATCGAACCGCCAGCTTCGACTCGGCGAGCGGGA
>JBFHLI010000231.1:0-5655 GCA_041594935.1 Gammaproteobacteria bacterium
CGTCGAAGCCCACGCTGTCGGACGGTACCGCCGGGGGGGTCGAGCCGGACGCCATCACCTTCGACCTGGTCCGCGATCATGTCGATCGGCTCGTGACCGTCACCGAGGAGGAGATTGCCGCCGGCATGCGCGAATTCATCGAAGTTCAGCATTGCCTGCTCGAGGGTGCGGCCGGGGTCGCGGTCGCCGCGTTCCGCAAGTGTCTCGCCAGCCTGCGGGGAAAGACGGTGGTCATCGTCATTTGCGGTGGGAACATCAGCCCTGATGTCCTGCGGTCCGTGCTGTGATGCGCCCTCGTGCAAGTGACCTAACATTCTCCGTCGATCGCAGGCGGGCGGCCCGGTCGCTCGCACTCGCGCTGCTGTGGTTCCTGCTCTTCGCCCCCATCGCCCCGATGGCCGACTCGAGCGCAGAGGGCGCCGCTGACCCGCAGGCGCCCGGGACCCCGCCTGGTTCCACCATCGACGTGGTGATCCGTGATGGCATGCTCACGCTGGACGCCCGGGACGCGCCGCTCGCCGAGGTCATTCGCCGCATCGGCGAGGTCGGCGGCTTCGAGACCGTCATCGCGGGCGATCTGAGCACGCCAGTCACGCACTCATTCGCGGGCGTTCCGGTGAAGGACGGCATCGAGAGACTGGTTGGCGATATCACCCGAGTCGTGATCTACGCGCCGTCCGCGGGCGAGGCGCCGCCGCCGCTGAAGGAGCTGCGCCTCTACGCGGTTGCGGCCCCGGACGTCGGCGATCGGGGGCCGGGAGTTTCGGCAAGCGTGGATCCGGACATCCTCGCGGAGCTCGAGGATCCGGATGTCGGGATCCGCATCGAGGCGGTGCGAAAACTTTCCCGATTGAATGGCGCGGTGGTCGTCGATGCCCTGGCGGGGGTGCTCCGCAGCGACGAGGATTCCCGGGTCAGAGCGCGGGCCGCCACCGCGCTCGGCGGCTTCGCGGATGAGCGCGCGGTTCCCGCCCTTGAGACTGCGGTCGGCGACGAGACTCAATCGGTCCGGATTCAGGCCCTTCGTGCCCTCGGACGGGTGGGAGGTGATAGGGCCACGCGAATTCTCGGTGAAGTTCTCCTCGGGGGCTCCGACGTCACGCAACGGGCGGTGGCGGCCTGGGGGCTCGGCCGTGACGGCGGCGAGGCGGCGCGGTCGATGCTAACCGCGGCGGCGGCGGATCCCAGCTCGATGGTCAGCAGTGCCGCTTCCCGCGCGCTGAACAACCTCCCACGCTCTGAGTGATCGAGGCTCGCGGTCCCCGGTGGCGGGCCGGGCGCCTCGCCGGACGGTGCGACGGTGCCCGTCAGTGCGACATGAGGGTGGGAAGCGTCATCTCGCGCAGCACCTCGCGGGTCGCACCGCCGAACACGAGCTCGCGCAGGCGGCTGTGGCCATACGCGCCCATCACCAGCAAGTCACAATCGAGGTCGGCCGCCCGCTTGAGGAGCTCGTTGCCGATGCGCTCGTCCTTGGGCTTGGTGAGGCTCTCCGCCGCGACGCCGTGCGCGCGCAGGTGCTCCACGATGTCGAGATGGGTCAGATCGGCCCGCGTCCCGGCGGTGACCTCGGTGACGAAGGACGCCACCGTCACGCGCTCGGCTTTGCGCAGCAGCGGGAGCGCATCGTGCACGGCACGCGCCGCCTCCCGGCTCGCGTTCCAGCCGACCAGCACCCGTTGGCCGAGGTGTTCCCACTCGCCGGTGCGGGGCACGAACAATACCGGCCGCCCTACCGCCAACGCGAGATCCGCATTCCAGTCCGGACCGGCGCTCTGCGGATCGGCCTGTCCGACGATGACCAGGTCGGCGAAACGTCCGTGGAGGGCGAGCACCTCGAACGGCTGGCCCCGCAGCTCGAAGCATCGGCACTCGAGGCCGGAGCTCTCGGTAACTTCGCGAAACCGTGCCCGGGCGCGTTCCAGGCGCTGCTCCGCACTTTCCTCGCTCGCCGCAGCCGTCTCGGCGCCGGATCGGATCGGCACCGCCGGGACCCCGGCCGCGTAGAGGGCGACGGGCGGCGGCGGCACGGTTGCGACCCCGAACAGGCGCGCCTCGTGCTGCTGTGCGAGCCGGACCCCGAGTCGGGTGCGAATCGTGCTGGCGTCGCTATCGTTCACGTGGATCACGATGTCCTTGAGCATCTCAGGCGGCCTCGCTAGTTGTTGAAAGCGCACTTCGCGCTGCGTTCGATTCGCATGCGCGATTCATGCTGCGGGAAAGCTCGTGCGGGACGCAAGCCCTCGGCGAGTCGGACCTCGAAATCCCGCACTATACTGAGTTGGGGGGCAGGCGGGAGGCTGCGACCCTAAAGTAGTCGGCAACTTGGCCGATACTTCGATTCCCACTGGAAGTTTATCGGAGTCTTAGCCCCGGATCAGTCCGGTCCCGGTCGGTTGACGGACCGGGCCAAAGCGTCAAAGCATCGAGAGGCAATTGTCCATGCCCGCCAGTGCCGCAAATGTAATGCGCATCACGGTTTTTCTGGTCGCCTTCGCGGCGGCGGTCCCCGCGGGGGTCTACTGGTATGAGACTCATCAACGCGAGGTGGAAACGCGCGAGATGCTCGACGTCTCCGTCTCGCTGCGCACAGTCTCGCATGTCTGGACCGATCGACTCGGCGACTCGGTCTGGGAGCCCGGGCTCGGCTCGGGATTTCTCGTCTCCTCCGCCGATTGCGAGGTCTGGACCAATCACCACGTCATCGCGAATGCGGCCCTGATCGAGGTCTTCCCGACCGGCTGGACCGGTGGTAGCGGGATTCCGGCCGAGGTCGTCAACTCCAATCCCCGCGGCGACATCGCGATTCTGCGCATGGAGCACTGCGACGGAATCCCGGAGGCCAGGCTTGGCGATTCCGACCGGGTGCGCCCGGGCGACGATACGTATGCGGTGGGAAATCCTCTCGGGAAGAATCCCAACTCCATCAGTCGCGGCATCATCTCCCACACCGAGCGCTACGCGCGGGGCGTCACGCCATTTCTGCAGACCGATGCCGCAATCAATCCCGGTAACTCCGGTGGTGCCCTGTTCAACAGCCGCGGCGAGGTGATCGGGGTCAATACCGGGCTCGCGCCGAGCTATCTCGGTCTCAACATTGGAATCGGCTACGCGGTGCCGATCAATGTCGTAAAGGAGGTGGCGGCAGAGCTGCGTTCGGGTCCGCCGAGCTGGGGGAGCGCCGGAATCGCCGACGTTCTCGACACGCTGCCGGCGGAGACCGCTGAGCTGTTCGGGGTCCCCGGAGGTGCCGCCGCGGTCATCGTGACCCGCGCGCCGACCGAGGGTCCCAGCGCCGATGCGCTGCTCGCGCGGGACGTGATCTATCAGATCGGCGATGCTCCGGTGGCAGCGACGACCGAGGCGACCCGACTCATCAGCAGCTACCGTCCGGGCGAGACGGTGCGGTTTCACATCATTCGAGATGGCGAATCCCGGGGTGTGGACATCACCCTCGGTGAAGGCTGGGAGGAGGACGAGGCTCGGACCGCCGAGCCCTTCGCCGGTTATCTCGGAATGAAGCTCGAGAGCTGGGCGGGGGAGGAGGACGAGCGCGGGATGTTCGCCCGGCCCGTGATCACCAAGATCCACAGCCTGGGTCCGGCTCACAAGGCGCAGCTCGCCAGCTCACAGCATGGTTTCAGCAATCGGGGGCCGTTCGTGGTCCCGTTTCAGCTCGACGTGAAGACCATCACCGGGCTCGTCTACGATGGCCGGTACCACCCGGTCGAGGACGTAGAGGACGTCGAGGATTTTGCCGTCGCCGCCTACCAGTCCGCGAAGCCGCTGTTGCTGGAGGTCGAGCACTGGTTACGGGAAAACCCGATGGACGTTGCGAGCGAGTTCCAGCACGCCGAGACCAAGTTCTACCGACTGCACCCGGCCGTCTCGGGGACGTCTCCCGCCCCGCAGCGGTGGCATCCAGTCTCGAACCGACCACCCTCGCGGGCCCGCGGCAACTCGGCATAGCTCCCCGGTTGCCGGGCTTTTTTCGCCCGGCGACCTTTCCGATTACTTTTCCTGCAACGCGGATCGTCGCGTCTGCGATGAGGTCGCGCTCGCCAGGCTTGCGTGCGGTGTCGAAGAAAACGAGATCCTACGAATCGGTGAGCGTGGAATCGGTCCCAAACTGCGCCGGTGCGGGGGCGAGTTCAGTCTCCGCCGGGCGGGTGAAAAGACACAAGATCTTGCTTTCTTGTCACTTTTTTCTTGACTTCTCGCCCGAATGCTCTCTACGCTTGAGTAAGCTCGCGCCTGGATGTCAGGGCAGATGCCCACGTTCAAGGAAGGTTTCAGCCGTCGGCAGGTGATGAAAATCACCGGGGTGACCCGTCGGCAGCTTTCCTACTGGCGCGATACGGGCTTGGTGACCCCCTCGCGGTACACTGCCGGCGGCCACGCGCGCTACGCCTTCACCGATCTCGTCGCCCTGCGCACGGCTCGCCAGCTGGTCGAGGCGGGGATCTCCGTGCAACGGATTCGCGCGAGTATCGCTGCCCTTGCCCGTTTCCTTCCCACCGTCAAACGACCGCTGACGGAGCTCTCCATCGTTGCCACCGGCGACGTCATTCTGGTACTTCGTCGGGGCGATGCGTTCGAGGCCTTGACCGGTCAGGAATGGATCCTTCCGGTCGCCGAGCTACACGGCCGACTACTCGCCGAGCTCGGTGCGGGCGCCGATGACCGCGCTCCGGTTCAGCGCGAGCTTTTCTCCCTGCCTCCACAACAATCCGCACCCATAACTCATCAACAAAGCGACCAACAACTGACATTGCAGGGCCTGGGTGACGGCGTTGGTTGAATCGACGCCTCTATCGAGAACCGCGGCTTTATTAGCTGCAAAGAGTCAGAGGTGATGTCGCTATGAAAGTAATCGCGATTGCCAATCAGAAGGGCGGGTGCGGCAAGACGACGACCGCGATCAACTTGGCCGCGTGTCTCGCGTCGCGAGATCGCAGGGTGTTGCTGATCGACATGGATCCCCAGGGTCACGCTTCACTCGGTCTCGGGGTGAACTGCGACGAAATGCCGGGGCTATACGAGGTGTTCGCCGAGGAAGCAAGCCTTGACGAGGTGATTGTCGCCAACGTGGTGGATAACCTTGACCTGGTGCCCGCGACCATCTCGCTTGCTGCGGTCGAGCACGTGCTCGCTGACCGTCCGCGCCGGGAGCGCCAGCTGAGCTCCTATCTCGAGCGCAGCCGCTGCCGCCATGACCATGTCGTGCTCGATTGTCCTCCCTCGCTCGGTTTGCTCTCCTTCAATGCCTTGATCGCGGCCGACCAGGTGCTGATTCCGATCGAGATGAGCCTGTTTGCCTTTGACGGCATCGATCGGCTGCGCGAGACGATCGCGTTGCTGGAAGAGCGATACGAGGTGGAAATCCCAATTCGCGTGCTGCCGACGCTCGTCGACGCCCGTACCCGGTTGGGCCGCCGATTCCTCGCCGAGCTGCAAGAGAAGTTCGCCGCGGAGCTGTCGTCGACGGTGGTGCGCCACACCGTGCGCCTTAAGGAAGCGGCTTGCGAGGGGCGCCCGATCATCGAATACGACCGGAACTCGCCGGCGGCGGCCGCTTATCAAGAAGTTGCCGAGGAGATTCTCGGGACGGGTCCCGATCCGGAGTTACTTCGCCCCGTCGCACCGCGCGAGCGA
>JBFHLI010000232.1:0-5649 GCA_041594935.1 Gammaproteobacteria bacterium
CGGTAGAACGGCTCGTCTCTCGGACCGGTCCAGCGGCGCTCGAAGTTCTCGTGCCACGCCTTCAGGGTTCGGTAGTAGTCGTGCCCGAAATTGTGCCAGTCCTCCATCACGAACAGCCCTTCGATGGCCCCTCCGATCTGGCGGATGGAGGGCAACAGCCCGTTTGCAAAAATGTACCGGTCGAACCAGGCATCGTTGCGCACCAGGGAGACGCTTGAGCCGCCGGTGTGCAGCAGAAAGCAGCCGTCCGGCTTGAGGGCGCGATGCGCCGTCTCGAAGTAGGTACGATAGTTCTTGTAGCCCACGTGCTCGAACATTCCGGCCGAGACCACCTTGTCGAACGCGCCCGCCGTGACGTAGGCGTCGTGGTCACGGTAGTCACAGTTCACGATTTCGACCGGCAAACCCTCGCACAGCGCTCGGGCCTCGGAAGCCTGCTGCGGGGAGATGTTGATCCCCACCACCGTGCACCCGTACCGGGTGGCGGCGAAGCGGGCGAACGAGCCGAATCCACAGCCGATGTCGAGGACCCGATCGCGCTCGCGCAACCCGATCTTCCTGCAGATGAGATCCAGCTTTCCCTCCTGGGCCTCGTCCAGATTGGTCGCGTCTTTCCAGTAACCGCAGCTCAGGGTGACCCATTTGTCGGTCATGCACCGATAGGCTTCGATTGTGCGGTCGTAGTGGTCCCGCCCGACGATTGGTGCTCGGCGCGGTGACTGTAAGTTGAACGCACGGGCCTTGAGACCCTCCCAGACGAGTCGCCACGACGTCATGAGTCTCGATTCCAGGTCGGCGCGGGCGATCCGGGCGATCAGCTCCACCAGGTCGTCGCAGTCCCACCACCCCTGCATGTACGTCTCGCCGAGACCGAGCGAGCCGTCGGCGAGCACGCGGCGGTAGAAGCGGGGGTCGTTGACCCGGATGTCCCAGGGATTGGGGCCGTCGATCTCGACCCCAATCTCGGTGATGAGGGTGCGGATCGCGCGCTCGGCGGAGGAGCTTCGCCCCACCGGGAACGTGGCGGTGCCGCTGTCGAGCTTTCGGTCGTAGTAGGACATTGAACCCTCCCATCGGCGAATACGACCTCTGCGGTCCCGGTCGCTCGCCAATCTCCCGGTCCAGCTCGCTCGACGTACCCGCCCGCCGGCACTCGCATCGCCGGGCTCCGATCGCGGACCCACGCCAGGCTGAACCTGATTCTTGTTGCGGTCGATGATACTGAGCGTCCGGGGTCGTGCCAACCCTCCGGCTGCAGGCTCGGCGCACCCCGGCGTGGGACCGGCGGGCGGCGGTCGCGCCCGCGGGCGTGATTCAGCAATGCTCGAAACGCGGGACTCGGCCCTCGAGCGGATAGGACGGATCCGAGTAGCCGGGGGTTGAGGGATGGCCGGTCGGAACCATGGAATCAATGAGCGCCTCGTCCTCGGGGCCGAAGCGGAAATCGACCGCGCCCAGGCTGTCCACCCAGTGCTCGAGCGTCCGCGGGCCGGCGATCGCTGCGGTGACGAGGCGGTTGTTGAGCACCCAGGCAATGGCGAACTGACTCGCGGTGATTCCGCGCGCGGCCGCGTGCTCGCGCACCCGCCGGGCGAGCAGCAACGACTCGCGGCGCCATTCGGACTCGAGCATCCTGGCGTCGGCACGCCCGGCGCGCGAATCTGGGGGTGGTGGCGCTTCCGGATCGTACTTTCCGGTCAGGACTCCGCGCGCGACCGGGCTGTAGGAGGCGACGCCGAGGCCGTAGTGACCGCAGGCGGGCAGATGTTCCACCTCGGGCATGCGGTTCATCGCGTTGTAGTAAGGCTGGCTCACGACCGGGCGCGCGATGCCGAGCCGGTCGCACAGTCGACAGACTTCGGCGACTCGCCAGCTGCGGTAGTTCGACAGGCCGAAGTAGCGCACTTTTCCGCTGCGAATCAGGTCACCCATCGTTCGCAGCGTCTCGCCGAGCGCGGTGGCAGGATCCTCGATGTGCAGGTAGTAAATGTCGACGTGATCGGTACCGAGCCGGGCGAGGCTCTCGTCGAGCGCGCGCATCATCCGGCGTCGCGACAGCCCGCTCTCGTTGGGGCCCTCGCCCATCCGATTGCCGACCTTGGTTGCGAGGATCCAGCGGTTGCGGTCGCTGCGGATGGCACGCCCGACGATCTCCTCCGAGGCCCCCCGAGCATACTGGTCCGCGGTATCGATGAAGTTGACCCCGGCGTCGCGGGCACGGTCGATGATGCGCTCGGCCGTGCCGCGGTCGGTGCTCTGCCCGAACATCATGGTTCCCAGGCAAAGCACCGAGACCTCGACCCCGCTTCGGCCCAGCACCCGATACTTCAACTCTTGGCGACCTCGCCGCCCGCGACCGGGGCCGGCCCACGATCGGGGCGGGCGTCACCGAGAGGAGCTGGTATTATGGGGCCATCGCGAACGTCGGCCCGCGCGTCGTCTGAAATTCGGCTGCAGGGCCGCTCCGCGTTCCTCGATCCGGGCCTCGGCGTGAGGCCCAAGGAGATCCGCGCGTGCCCGAATCCGTGATCCCGCGCACTGCCTCTGCCTACAACTATCCGCTGCTGATCGGACACCTGCTGCATACCCCGCTTGCGACCACGCCCGATCGCGAGATCGTGTACGCCGACGTTTGCCGTTACACCTACCGCGAGCTTCGCCAGCGCATCGGCCGCCTCGCGAGCGCCTTGCACGCGCTCGGGGTCCGGCGCGGGTCCACGGTGGCGGTCATGGATTGGGACAGTCATCGGTATCTCGAGTGCTTCTTCGCGGTTCCCATGCTCGGGGCGGTGCTGCACACCGTCAACGTGCGCCTGTCTCCGGCGCAGGTTCTCTACACCATCAATCACGCGCAGGACGATGTCATCCTCGTTCACACCGACTTCCTGCCGATGCTCGAGCAGATCTGGGAGCGCGTGAGGCCGGGGGTCGCCCTGGTGCTGCTCCAGGATTCCGGCCCGGCGCCCGAGAGCCCGCTCGAATTCGAGGTAAGCTACGAGGCGATGCTCTCCGCGGGCGATCCGGAGTTCCAGTTCGATGAGTTCGATGAGAATACCCGCGCGACTACCTTCTACACCACCGGCACCACCGGTGACCCCAAGGGAGTGTACTACAGTCATCGCCAGCTGATGCTGCACACTCTCGCCGTGACGGGGTGGGTGGGCACCGCGGCCGGGCACGGGCGATTTCATCGCGACGACGTGTACATGCCCATCACCCCGATGTTTCACGTCCATGCCTGGGGCTTCCCTTACGTGGCCACCCTGATGGGCGTAAAGCAGGTCTACCCGGGACGCTACGAGCCCGATCGGCTGCTTCGGCTCGTCGAGCGAGAGGGCGTCACTTTCACTCACTGCGTCCCCACCATTTTGCACATGCTGCTCAGCTCGCCGCGGGCCGAGCAGGTGGACTTGAGCGCCTGGAAGCTGGTGATCGGCGGCGCGGCGCTGCCGAAAAGCCTTGCGCGTCGAGCGATAGCGCTCGGAATCGACATCTACGGAGGCTACGGCCTGTCCGAGACGTGCCCGATCTTGACCACCGCGCACCTCGACGCCGCGATGCTGCGCGGCGACGAGGAGCAGCAGCTCGCGGTCCGGGTGAAGGCCGGCCGGCCTTTGCCGCTCGTCGACCTTCGGGTCGTGGACGAGGCGATGCACGACGTGCCGCACGACGCTCGCACCACCGGTGAGGTCGTGGTGCGTGCGCCCTGGCTGACCCAGGGCTACTGGAAAGAGCCGGAGCGTTCGGAGGCGCTTTGGCGCGGCGGCTACCTGCACACCGGCGACATTGGCCACATCGACCCGGCGGGCTACCTGCAGGTCACCGATCGGCTCAAGGACGTGATCAAGTCCGGCGGCGAGTGGGTTTCGTCGCTGGCGCTGGAGGACCTGGTGTCCGGGCTGGAGGGGGTGGGCGAGGTGGCCGTGATCGGGGTGCCGGACGAGCGCTGGGGAGAGCGCCCGCTCGTGATTGTGGTGCCCGCGGCGGGCGCCGCCGAGCCGCTCTCGGGCGAGCGGGTCAAGGCTCACCTCGAAGCGTACGCGGACGAGGGGGTGATCGCGCGCTGGGTGGTGCCGGAGCGGGTGGAGATCGTGTCCGCGATCGAGAAGACCAGTGTCGGTAAGCTCGACAAGAAGCGCCTGCGTGCGAAGTACGTCGGCGGTGAATCGAGTTGAGCGACCGTCCGCCGCCGGTTCGAGCTCGGGAAACGGGCCTCGGCCTCAGCCCCCGCATCCGCAAGTCCCCCTTCTTCGAGGCGACCCTGCGCCACGGCGCGAAGGGATTCAGCACCTATAACCGCACGTACTTGCCGATGGGCTTCGATACGCCGGAGCGCGAGTTCTGGAGCATCGTCAACGACGTGAGCCTGTGGGACGTGGCGGCCCAGCGCGTCGTCGAGATCGGCGGCCGCGACGCGTTCGAGTTCACCAATCTTCTCACTCCGCGCGACCTCACGCGATGCCGGGTCGGTCAGTGCAAGTACGTGCTGATCACCTCCGAGGAGGGCGGCATCATCAACGACCCGGTACTCTCACGTATTGGTGAGCGGCAGTTCTGGCTGTCGCGCGCCGACAGCGATCTGCTCCTGTGGGCGAAGGGGGTGGCGGTGTTCGCAGGGATGGAGGTGAGCGTAACCGAGCCCGAGGTCGCCCCGCTGCAGCTGCAGGGCCCGAAGTCGAAGGCGCTCGTCGACGATCTGTTCGGCGAGCCCGCCTCCGCGCTAGCGTACTACGAGTGTCGCGAGGCCGAGCTAGACGGTATTCCGGTGCTGCTCGCCCGCACCGGCTGGACGGCGGAGATCGGTTACGAGATCTATCTCCGCGACCCGGGCCGGGGGGACGAGCTCTGGGAGCGGATCATGTCGGCCGGGGCCCCCTACGACATCGTGCCGGCGGCGCCCTCTCGCATCCGGCGCATCGAGGCGGGAATCCTCGACTACGCGGTGGACATGGACCTGGACACCAATCCCTTCGAGGTCGATCTCGGTCGTCTGGTGGACCTGGAGCCGGCGGCGCCGTTCATCGGCAAGGCGGCCCTCGAGCGCATCGCGGCCGCGGGGGTGTCCCGCAAGCTGGTGGGAGTGGAGATCGACGGGTCTGCGCTCGCCGGTTACAACGAGAACCGCTGGCCCGTCTCGAGCGATGGGAGGCGGGTCGGCGATCTGACCTCCTGCGTCTACTCCCCGCGGCTCAAGAAGAACATCGGTTACGTGATGGTGCGAATCGAGTGCTCGGAGCTCGGCACCGAGCTCGTCATCGAGACCCCCGGGGGCGAACGTCGCGCCACCGTGGTCCGTAAGCCGTTCGTGGACCCGCACAAGCGCCGCCCGCGCGCTTGATCGCGCCACCGGTCGCGACGGGGAGCGCCGCCGGTTCGTTCAGCGGAAGGTCTTGCCGGTTACGAGGTCGAGGCCGAAGCCGCGCCTCGCAATGTGCGCGTTCGCGCCGCGCCCGGCCAGCGTCTCGCGAAGCACCCCCAGCGCTTCCTGCTCGCCGTGCACCAGGAAGATCGACGGCCGCTCGCCGATCGCGAGCGCCCACTCGGAGAGGGTTCGCTGGTCCGCGTGGGCGGACAGGCCCCCGATGGTGTGAACGGTGGCAGCCACGCGAATCGTCTCCCCCCAGAGCCGGATCTCGCGAGCGCCGTCGA
>JBFHLI010000233.1:0-5648 GCA_041594935.1 Gammaproteobacteria bacterium
CATCGAGAACTGGGACAGCAGCAGCACGTCGCAGGCCTGCATCTTGGCGGCGGCGGCGAGCACGAGTTCGTCGTGCCGGGCACGGTCTCCCGCAAGCAACGCGTCGATGGCGCCCGCAACGTGAACGAGATCGATTTCATACTCAAGGGATCGCGACCGGGCAAATTTCTCGATGTCGGCCTGGACCATCGCACCCGTCCCCGCCGCGGTCGTGAGAACCCCCAGCCGCGGGGCACTCGGGCCCTCAAACGCCTCCTCGATCATGGCCTCGTAGGCGGTAAGCACCGGGACCTCGAGCTTGGGCCGGGCGGCCTCGACTGCGTCCCCGAATAGGGAGCCCGTGAACAGGATAGCTTGCACTCCGCTGTCGACACTCAACGCCAGGAGCGACTCGATGCGCTTGACTATTCGGGCAGTGACGACCCCACTTCGGTTGAACTCCAGATAGAGTGACTGATCGTAAAGGCTCACGGTCTCCGCCTCCGGCCACAGCTCGGAGAAGGCACTCTCGATCGGGGCAATCGAGGCATGCAGGGCGTGAACCAGACCGATCTTGGGGCGCATGACCCTACCCTCCCTTTGGTCCCTGTACGATGATCACCGAGCGACCAGCCGGACGGTCGTCCCAACCCACTCCCGGGTGAGGGTTCTCAGCCCTTCGCGGCACCGGCACGGTCAGGCGCCTGCCTCCAGCGCCGCGATCCGCTCGGGGAGCGGGGGGTGGCTCATGAACAGCCGAGCAAAGCCGCCCCCTACCCGCCCGGAGATACCGAAGGCGGCCATCTGCTCGGGCAGCTCGGGAGGCTGGCCGTAATTGAGCTGCAACCTTTTCAGGGCGGCAATCATCTTGCCTCGACCGGCAAGGCTTGCTCCACCCGCATCGGCCTTGAACTCCCGACGGCGGGAGAACCACATCACGATCATGCTCGCCAGCAGGGCAAGAACCATCTGCGCCACGATGACGGTGATCCAGTACGCCGGGCCGTGCCCCCGCTCGACCCGGAACACGACTCGGTCCACGAGGTGACCGATGACCCGGGAGAGAAAGACCACGAACGTGTTGACCACGCCCTGAATGAGCGCCAGGGTAACCATGTCGCCATTGGCGACATGACTGACCTCGTGGCCGAGTACCGCCTCCGCCTCGTCCGTCGACATCTTCTCGAGCAATCCGGTGCTGACCGCCACCAACGCGCTGTTGCGATTCATTCCGGTCGCAAACGCATTGATCTCCGGAGCCTGATAGACGGCCACATCCGGCATACCGATGCCGGCTCGTTCGGCCTGCGCCCGCACCGTCTCGAGCAGCCACGCTTCGCTCGAGTTCGCGGGCCGCTCGATGACCCGTGCCCCGGTCATCGTCCTCGCGCTCCACTTGGACATCGCGAGCGAAATGAACGACCCGCCCATCCCGATGACCGCGGCGAGGATCAGGAGGGCATTCAGATCGAGCCCGACGCCCTGCTCATCGAGCACCCGATCGACGCCGAGCAGCCTCAGCGATAAGCTGAGCACGATGAGCACCGCGAAATTGGTCGCCAAGAACAGCAAGATTCTCTTCATGTCTCACGCACCTCGAGCCAGTCCCGGACACCCTCGGAAAGATGGGGTCGCCGAGCGCCGAGTCAAGCCGGAATCCGACTTTTTCGAGCGTCAATGATGCAGGTTTTCCACCGCGAGATACACATCTGAGATTAAGGGCGCTGACGAGTTCCCAGCCGCCGCACTACAATCCGAGCTTTCACGTGGGTTAGGGCCACTCGAGATGTTTCATTTCCTCAGCGAGCTGAGCGGAGCCGGGCGCGTGCTCGCTCTCATCGTGGTCGCGGCGATTGCCCATATCGCGGTGCTCGGGGTGCGTGCCGGCGGAGTGCGGCTCACCCAGACCACCGGCAAGCGCTCCTTTGCCAAAGCTCGCTCCCTCGCGAGCCTGGTGTCCAGCGTCCTGATCTTCGCCATCTATTTCGGCGTCCTGGGCCTCATCCTCTCCGAGTTCGGCGTATCGCTGACCGCCTACCTGGCCAGCGCCTCCATCCTCGGGCTCGCCATCGGTTTCGGCTCGCAGGGGCTGGTGCAGGACGTGGTCACCGGGGTCACCGTCATCTTCTCTGACCTCTTCGATATCGGCGACATGGTGGAGATCTCGGGGCAGACCGGCGTCGTGCGTCATATCGGCATGCGGTTCACGGCGCTCAGCAACGCGATGGGGGCGGAGGTTTACATCCCGAACCGGAGCATCGCCAACGTGATCAACTACCCGCGCGGGTACGTTCGGTGTCTGGTTGACGTCTCCCTTTCCACCGACGCCGCCAAGGCGGACCGCATGGTCGCACTGGTCCGAGACATCGCCGCCTCGGTGCCCGAGCAGTTTCCCGGCATCCTGCGCAGCACCCCGGCAGAGGAAGGTCAGTTCACCACCCGGGCGGGGCGAGTGTACCTCCGGCTCAAGTTTCGAATCTGGCCGGGACGGGGCGGCCCGATCGAGGCCTCGTTCCGACAAGAGCTGGTCCAGTCCCTCAAGCAGATCGAGCCTGAATATCAGGACTGGATGGTGGCGATCACCTACGAGGTCGAAGGACCGAAATCACCTCGGCCGGGCAAGGCTCGCCGCCTCGCGTGATCTTGCGTGACAGGCCGCGACGCACGGCACCGAGAGCCCCGGGCCGGGATCGATCGGGTAGAATTCTGGTAAGTTCCCCACCCCGGCGCGATCGTGCCGGTCGGGAACGGGGATAGCGTCGTGGACAAGCGAATTCAGTTCAATCTCGGATACTTCGTGATTGCCGTGATCGTCATCAGCCTAATTCAGGACTGGTGGCACAGCTACCGCACGGTGGAAATCATTCCCTACAGCGAGTTCGAGCAGCTTCTCAAGAACAACCGCATCGAGGAGCTCGCGATAAGGCAGAACTACCTCGAGGGTAAGTTCAAGGAGGCCGAACCCGATGGCCGCAGCCGGTTCATCACGACCCGGGTCGAGCCCGACCTCGCGAAGCATCTCGCGCAATACAACGTCAAGTTCACCGGCGTCATCGAGAGCACCTTTTTCCGCGACCTGCTCTCCTGGGTGCTGCCGGTGCTGTTCTTCTTTCTGATTTGGATGTTCGTCTTCCGGCGCATTGCCGACAAGCAGGGTTTTGGCGGGCTCATGTCGGTCGGAAAGAGCAAGGCGAAGGTGTATGTCGAGACCGGCATCAAGGTGAGCTTCGACGACGTGGCCGGGGTGGACGAAGCCAAGGAGGAGCTGCAGGAGATCGTGCAGTTCCTCAAGGACCCCAAGGAGTACGGGCGCCTCGGTGCCCGGATTCCCAAGGGCATCCTCCTGGTCGGACCCCCCGGCACCGGCAAGACGCTGCTCGCACGCGCGGTTGCCGGTGAGGCGGGGGTCACCTTCTTCTCGATCAGCGGCTCGGAGTTCGTCGAGATGTTCGTCGGGGTCGGCGCCGCCCGCGTGCGCGACCTGTTCGAGCAAGCGCGCAAAGCCGCCCCATGCATCATCTTCATCGACGAGCTCGACGCGCTCGGACGCGCCCGGGGCATCAGCCCGGGTGGCGGCGGGCACGACGAGAAGGAGCAGACGCTCAATCAGCTTCTGTCCGAGCTCGACGGCTTCGATCCCTCCCAGGGCATCGTGCTGCTCGCGGCCACGAATCGACCCGAAGTGCTGGATCCCGCGTTGCTGCGGGCGGGGCGCTTCGATCGGCAGATCCTGGTGGACCGGCCCGACAAGACCGGCCGCATCGCCATTCTCAGGGTCCACATGAAGAAGGTGCGGATTGCCGAAGAGGTGGACCCGGAGCAGGTGGCGGCGCTCACGCCGGGCTTCTCCGGCGCCGACCTCGCCAACCTGATCAACGAGGCCGCCCTCCTCGCTACCCGGCGCGGAGGCGAAGGCGTCACCATGGCTGACTTCACCGCCGCCATCGAGAGAATCGTAGCCGGGCTGGAGAAGAAGAACCGTCTCCTCAATCCCCACGAGCGCAAGGTGGTTGCCTATCACGAGATGGGGCACGCCCTGGTCGCGATGTCACTGCCGGGGACGGACCCGGTGCATAAGATCTCCATCATTCCACGCGGCATCGGTGCCCTCGGCTACACCTTGCAGCGCCCGATCGAGGATCGGTTTCTCATGACCCGAGCGGAACTGGAGAACAAGATGACGGTATTGCTCGGCGGCCGGGCGGCTGAGATCCTGGTGTTCGAGGAGATCTCCACCGGCGCCTCCGACGACCTCGACAAGGCGACCGACATCGCCCGCAACATGGTCACCCGGTTCGGTATGTCGGAGACGCTCGGGCAGATGACCTACGAGGAGCAGCGCCAGTCGTTCCTGGGCGATAACGTCCTGGGGAGCTACAGCCAGCGCAAGTACAGCGAGGAAACGGCGCGCGAGATCGACTGCGCGGTGAGAGAGCTGACCGCAAATGCCCGCGAACGCGCGGTCCACCTCCTGAGCGAGCATCGCCGCGAGCTGGAGTCAGGCGCAAAGCTATTGCTCGAGCGCGAGACGCTGACGGAGACGGACCTAGAGCAGCTCCTCCCCAAGGCGAGCGTCGCTGCCGCCTCTGACGTGAGCTGAGCCGAACGCTGGCCCCGGGTACAATCCGCGACGATTTCCCCCGCCGGTCGAGCTCGGCCTCGGGCAGGTTGCGGAGAGTGCCTCGGTTCCTTGGCAGATGGTCTGACCGGAGGAGTCGTCCTCACAAGGCGCCCGGACTAGCCCGTGCGCACAGCGCAACAATCTCGGCCAGGAGCCGCTCGAGTGCGCGATTCGCGGCGCCAACCCCGCCATAGGCGTCGGGCGTCGTGGCCGGCTCGAACGCTTCCAGACGGCGGGAGAGAACCACTCGGCGGCTCACCGTATCCACCACCTCCGCTCGGATTACCACCCGGGTCTTGCTCGAGTTCGCGTCGAACTCCTGGCGCAGAGTGACGATCTGGGTATCCAATCTCAGCTCGGTCGGGGGACTGGTCGCTCCGCTGGTCACCGACTCGAAGAGGTTACTCGCCTCGAGCGACGCTACGAGCAAAGGCTCCAGCAGGCGAGCGGGCTCAGCCGCCCACTCGTTGAGGGCGTAGTAATTCACCTCGTAGGGCCGTTTCACGTAAGCGATCCGGGAAGACCCGTACACCGCGCTCGAACGCGGCGAAGCCACGTAGATCGAGAGCGGCCGCGTGGTGTGCTTCACGTCGGGAAGCCGGGGGGCGAGCTCGTAGGTGGTGACCGGCTGCTCGCGCGGCACGATGCTCTCGCAACCCAGGACGCTCAGCATGATCGCGAGTAGCAGACCACCCCGACCCAGCCGCCGTAGCCTAACAATCCTCATCCGCATGATCCCCGAGTCGGTTCAATTGAGCTGGCTCCATGTCCCTCCGGCCAGGACGATTCACTTCCCTGCGCGCAGACCGCTACCGGGCGAGATCGGCGCGCTGCATCGTCCCCCGAGTGCTATCGAGGCACTCCCCGAGGCCGCGAACGCTCGCCGGGAAGTTGCCGAGCTACTCGCCTGGACCGGGGGGCTGGGCACTACGGCCGCGAAGTATCAGCGACGGGTCGCGCTCGAGCTGCTGACCCAAGCGATTCAACGTCTCCGCAAGCTCGCGCACTTCCTGCAGAGCGCGCGCGACCTCGGGAATTGTACCCTGGG
>JBFHLI010000234.1:0-5638 GCA_041594935.1 Gammaproteobacteria bacterium
GACACCGAGACCACGGTGGCGCGGATCGGTGGACAGCAGGCGCTCGGCGAGAACTGGTCGCTGGAGGCGGAGCTCACCAACCGGGAGAGTGAATCGGAGTTTCTGCTTGGTTTTCGGACCCTGCCGGCGACCGACACCAATTTGCAAAATCGCCACCTCACGAGCTTCAATCCGAGGCTGGTGGGCGCCTATCCTACCCGCAACGGCGACATCCTGATCACGCTCGGGCACGACGTGGAGTGGGCCGATTACGAGATACGGAGCGTGCTCGGGGGGCAGCGCAACGACCAACGCACGCGCGGCACTTATGGCCAGGCGGTGGTGCCAATCCTCCCGGGTACTAGCTTGACTTTCGGCGCCCGCCATCTGGAGGTGGAGAACGACCTTCTGGATGACGGTCCGTTCGCATCATTTCCGGCCGGGCGGGATATCGATGACCGGAAGTTTGTCACCGAGGCGGGGCTCTCGTTTCGCCCCGACGAGCGCTGGCGCATGTTCGTGCGCCGCGACGAGAACGTGCGCTTCGTCAAGGTGGATGAGTTCCTTTTTACCACCCCGGGGGTTCCTCTGAAGACCCAGACCGGCGAATCCTACGAGGCCGGAGTTGAGTGGGCCGATGGCGGCCATCGGGCCAAGGCCCTGGTGTACTGGCTGGACCTCGATGACGAGATCGCGTTCGATCCAAGCGCGGGACCCTTCGGATTCGGCGCCAACGTCAACCTCGAGTCGACGCGGCGCAAAGGCGTCATTCTCGAGGCGGCGTGGCAGGCGACCGCGCGCCTGCGCCTTGCCGGCACCTATAGCTACATCGATGCCCGCGTCCGCTCGGGGGCGCTCAGGGGCAACCGGGTTCCGCTGGTGGCGCGACACGTTGGCTTCGCGTCGGTCGACTATCGGTTGACCCCGAGCTGGCGCGTGCACGCCGAGTTGCACGGGGTAAGCGAGCGCGTCTTCTCCGGCGACTTCGACAAGGTGCTCGGAGAGCTGCCGGGCTACGGCGTGGTCAATCTGCTGAGCGAGGTCCGCCGGGGGGGCTGGACGTTCAGCGTCCGGGTGAACAATCTGCTCGACAACGAGTATAGTGATTCCGGAGCAAGGTCCTTCGACCCGATGACCTTCACGCCAGTCGAGTCGTTCTTTCCGTCACCGGAGCGAAATTTTTGGCTCAGCGTTCGCTACGACTATGAGTGACCTGTCGTGCGTGGTGCGGGGGCTGCACGCATCGTTCCGGTCCTTGGTGCGGTCCGGGTAACCGTGGTGGGCACGCGAAACGGTAACGCTTTGCTCGGCTGGCTCATTCTGTCGGTGACGGTGCATGCGGTGGCGGTGGCCGCGATACCGAGCCCTTCGACGCCGGGCGGCCCGGCCGGCGGTGCGCCGGGGGAACTACGGGTGCGGCTAGGGTCGCCGGTCGAACGCGATGACCCCGGACATGCGCTCGCGAATGGGTTGGCGACGGCAACGAGTTCGCATCCTGTCCTCGGCCCGCTGGAGCAGCAGAACCGGGCCGTGGCCGACTCTGGCCCGACGCGAGTCGTGGCAACGTCCTCGAAGGCCGGCGCCGGGGCGGAGAGGCTGGACGGGTTCCCGATGCCGATGGCGATGGATGGGAATTCGCCCTCCGAGCGCCTCATCGCTCTCGCGCCGTCGTTCGCGGCAACTCCGCCTCTACCGGGGGTGCGGTCCGAATCGGCGATGGCCGCACTGGGACTGTCGTCAGGCCGGGCGAGCGCGCGGCGATCAGAGCCGGTTGAGAGCGATGATGCATCCGTCGCGCACCGCCCCGCGCCGTTCCCCCGGTCGAAGCCGCCTGGGTTATCTCACCATTTCGCAACGCGTCGCGGTGCGCCGGCGGCCGGGCGATCGGCGGACTTGCTCGTATCGCCGAGCCGAGAGCCGGGCGGGGCGGACACCTCTCGCGGGCGGACCGACATCGGGCAGGACCGGCCCGGCCCCAGTTCCGATCTAAAGTCGCTGCTCGCGCTCTTGCATCAGGCGATCAGCGAGCGCAAGCGCTATCCTTCGATGGCGCGGCGCCAGAGCCGGCAAGGCACGACCACGGTGGCGTTCGCACTGCACCCGGACGGTGGCATCGACCAGGTCGACGTGATCCGTTCGAGCGGTTTCGGTCAGCTCGACCGGGCCGCCCTGCTTGCGGTGCAGGAGGTGGCGCCGTTCTCGAAGGCCTCGCGCTACCTCGCCCGGCCCGAGCGCTTCGAGGTGAGTGTCGTGTTCTCGTTGAACTAGGGGGCAGCGGTGGGCCATCGGTTGTCCAAGATCTACACTCGCACCGGCGACCGAGGTACGACCGGGCTCGCCGACGGCTCGCGCGTCGACAAGGACAGCGTGCGGGTCGAGGCGATGGGTGAGGTGGATGAGCTCAACTGCCACGTCGGTGCAATCTTGCTCTACCCGCTTCCCGGCGAAACGGCGGGCCGGCTGATCGAAGTACAGCACGCGCTCTTCGACATCGGCGGCGAGCTCGCCATTCCGGGGCACGCGGCGGTCACCGCGGCGGACGTCGAGCAGATCGAGCACACGCTGGATGACCTGAATCGCGAGCTCCCGCCGCTGAAGGAGTTTATCCTGCCCGGAGGGGGAGAGGCCGCCATCGCCGCGCATCTCGCGCGCACTGTTTGTCGGCGCGCCGAGCGGAGCTTTGTACGGCTGTCTCGCAGCGCATCGGTCAACCAGGAGAGTCAGCGTTATCTCAACCGGCTCTCCGATCTTCTCTTCGTCTTGGCTCGCGTTCTAGCGCGGGGCGAAAGCGGAGAGGTGTTCTGGGACCCGGGGCGGAACCGAGGGGTGCCTTGAGGAGCTCGCCGGGCCGAGATATGCTTCATTGGCCGGGGCTTCGGTCGGATCGAAACAGCTATTTAGAGGGTAAGTAACAGACATGGCAAATCCACGATTGGCGGTGATAGTCGCTCTGATAATTGGTGCGGGCCTGCTGCGTCTGGTGCCTCATCCCCCGAATTTTGCGCCGATCGCGGCCATGGCGCTGTTTGCCGGCGCCTACTTCGGCAATGCAAGGCTCGCCTTTCTCGTGCCGCTCGCGGCCATGCTGTTGAGCGACCTCGTGCTGGGATTTCACAGCGGGATCCTGGTCGTGTACGTTTGCATGGCAATCGCGGTGGTGATCGGCATGCAGCTCCGGGGGCGAATCGGAGCGGCGTCGGTGGGACTCGCCGCGCTTGCAAGCGCCGTGGTGTTCTTCGTCGTCACCAACTTTGGTGTCTGGGCGACGTCGGGTATGTATCCGATCAGCTTCGAAGGTCTGGTGGCGTGCTACGTGGCGGCGATACCGTTCTTTCACAACACGCTCCTCGGGGACTTTTTCTTCGCGGCCGTGTTGTTCGGCGGATTTGCGCTCATCGAGCACGTCTCGCCGGGGGTTCGCCGCGACTCACTGCGGGCGGTGTAAGTCTCTAGTCCGGATATTTCACCGAGGCGCCTCGCCGCTCGTGACTAAGCTTCTGTGAGCGATGAGGAAACGAACCGATTTGGGCGGCCGGGGCGCGGTGCAATTTGTTTCCGCGGCAAGTCTACCCGGTCGCTGGCTCGGCTACGCGTGCCCGGACTTGGGCTTCGGCCAAGCGATAGCTACGGCTATCCCTTGCGCTTCAGCCCGGCGTCCAGACTCGCCTATCCGTCGCCATCGTCCCGGGTCCTTGTTGAAACATCCAGACTAGTCGAGCAACCCCTGGCGTCGGAGTCGGGCGATGCGCTCATGGTCTCGGTCGGGCATTTCCCGCGGGGCGTCCCGGCTGCCCCCGACCTCCTCTCGGGCCGGCCGAACCATCGCAGTCTTCTCCTGCACTCCAGCCTTCTCGTCGACCTCGGCTTCAAGCACTGGACCCGCTTCGTCGAGCTGCGCACTGATATCCTCGAGCAACAACTTGCTCTCGGAGTGGGACTCCCGGCGCTTTAGATCCACTTTCTCTTTCAGGGCCCACTTGTCAGCAAGCTCCTGCTTGGCCTTGTCGAGCGCGGCCTGGGAGCGAGCCTTTTCCTGACGCAACCACTCGTCCGCTTCCTCGTGCAGGCGTGAGCGAAGCTCATCCTCGGTGGCCCGTTGAGCGGCGGCGCGCTCCTCGGCCGCCAGCTTCACCGCATCCAGATCGTCTCTTGCGCGCCGGGCGGCATTGAACTCCTCTGCGGCCTGGCTGACGCTGGCGTCCATGCGCTCGATCTCGACTCGCAATGACACTTCGTCACCGCCCGCGGCCCGCTCTGCCTCGTCGCCCGCGGCTCGGATTCGGGCGAGCTTTCTCATCACGGCCCGGCGCTGATCCTCGGCGGTCTCCTTGACCCGTTTCGCTTCCTCGACGCTGCGACGGGCGCCGGCCGCCTCCGCCTCGAGACGCTCGCGCTCCGAGCGACGTTGCGCCTCCGCCTCGGCATGGCGCTTGGCCTCTGCCGCGCGCATCGAGGCTACGATGCTTTTTGCCTCCGTGTCCGCCCGCGCCTTTGCCGCCTGTGCGTCTCGAAGCTTCTTCTGGGCCTGCTCGAGCTCGGCAACGCTGCGAGCAAAGTCAGCCTCCAGTCGTCGTCGGTCTTCAAGCAGGCCGACCTCAGTCTCGTTGCGAACCCGTGCCTCCTCACTCGCCTCCTCGGTGCGAATCTGCTCGGCTTTGAGATGAGACTGGTGCTTTACTCGTTCTAGCTCCCCCTTGATCTGTCTTGCTTCGAGCTGCAGAGTCTTCTCCGACTCGGCAAACTCGGATTCGATGCGAGACTGCTCGTCGCGAAGCTTCGCCTCCGCCTGCCTTCGCGCCTCCTTCAATCCCTCGAGCTTTTCCGCCGCCGCCGCGTAACGCTCCCGCAGACGGTTCTCTTCATCCTGAAGCCGCACCTGCGCCTGCTTACGGAGGTCCTCGCATTCCGCTTCCGCCTTGGCGCGCCGGCGCACCGCGTCCACCGCGGACGAGCGCAGCTTGGCCTCGAGCTCGAGCTTGCGCCGCTGCGCCTGTGCGAGCTGCACGCCGGCGGTTGCCGATTCGAGCTCGAGCTTCTTGCGCTTGGCGCGAAGGGCTTGACCGGTGCGCTCCTCTTGCGGGTGCGCCCCGGCGCCCTCCAGCAGCCGCCTTGCCGCGGTCGCGTCGAGTTTTTGCTTTAGGGCCGCCTCGACCGCGTCGCTCGCCACGGCGAGGTCTGTCGTCACGCGTTTGGGATTTGAGCTCGGGTCGAACTCGGTCTCGGGCGCCGGTGACTTGGCCGTCTTGTTTCCAGCCGAACCAATCGCTGGTCCGGGGTGCCGCTTATCTGCGGCGAGGCGCGCCGGTGCCGGATGGGTCTTGTCCCCGCCTGCGAGTTTGCCAGATGCCGGTGCCTGATCTTTCTTCACTACGGGCTTGGTGTCGTTCGCCGTCCCGCGGCACGCGGGGCTGGGTGCTGGTTGGGGCTGGACATGGGACCCTCATCGAGGCCGCTAATAGGGTTTGTTTCGGCATAACCGCCCGTTTAGTTGAGTCCCGTTGGGTGATTCATGACCGAGTTCAAAGTTCCACCGATATCCGGTCGCGGGCGTGCCGGCACCCGGCCGCGCTTCCGGCGCCCAGCCTGGATATTTCACCAAGGCGCCTCGCCGCTCGTATTTAACCTTTGGAGAGCGATGCAAAAAAGAAACTTCTTGGGC
>JBFHLI010000235.1:0-5615 GCA_041594935.1 Gammaproteobacteria bacterium
CGTTCAAGAGCTGGGACCCGCGGCAGATCCCGAGCACCGGGACCTGAGCACGCAGGCACCGCTGCAGGATGGCCCACTCGAACTCGTCGCGGGCGGGGTCGACGCCCCGCGCGCCCGCTTGAGGCTGGCCGTAGCGCGCCGGGTCGAGGTCCGCTCCGCCGCCGAGGACCAGACCCGCGAGCGGTTCCGGCGGGCGCGGCGCCTCGGGCGTGAGACGACAGGCCTGCGCTCCCGCTCGCCGAAGCGCCCAGCGGGTGAACACCCAGGCAGTCGTGCCGAGCCGATCCGGACCGGTAACCGCAATCAGGGGACGCCGCCGGCTCAACCGACCTCGACCCACGCGTCGACCGTGTCCCGCCACGAGTCGAGCACCGCGGGCAGGGGCCGCGACAGAAAGTCGTGGTAGCGGACGCAGAGCTCGCCGAGCGCCGCTTGGTCGTCGGCCAGTGCCTCGAGCGCGAGCCAGTGGCGCCACTCGCGCGTCACCGACCATTCGGGGTCGCCGAGGCGGGAGTTCGGGAGCCGGTAGTGAAAGGTCGGCCGCGGATTGACGCGCGAGTCGTCGACGACCGAGCACACCCGCTCGCGATCGAGATGGGAGAACAGCGGGAGCATGTCCAGCGCGCGGTTGCGGGTCGGGTTGTGGCTGAGGTAGTCGTCGATCAGTCGGTCTAGGTCGGGGTCGTAATCCGACGCGGTAACCAGCTTCACATAGTCTGCGGGGAAGGGTTGTATGTAGGGCGTCAGGCGGCGCGTGAGGTCCACCTCCAGCTCGCGATTCAGCCAGTCATGGAGCAGCGCGAAGGCGCGCATGTAGGCGAGCACCGTGGCAGCGCCCAGGCCCGGGGTCTCGGGATTGAAGTGGACCCCAAAAGCATTCAGCCATCCCTCGTCGGTGCCGGTGGCACCGGCCGAGCGGAGCGCGGCGCAGAGCGCATCCAGCGCGGGGAGCGCCTCGAAATCGATGGGAGGGGTCACCACCTCGCAGGGGACGAGGTCCTTGGCGATCGCCGCGAGCAGCTCCTCCGGAACCCCGGGCTGCGCTTCCCCGGCCTCAGAGCGCTCATGCCCCATGCGCTTGAGAAGCTCGAAGTCGACCTCTACTCGCAGCTCCCCGAGCTGCGCGGTGCGGACCCGAGCCACGTAGTCGGTGTCCCGGACCGCCTCGCCGCCGCAGTGGGCGGCGACCACCTCCACCGTCCTGTCGATACCGAGGCCGCCGAGCTCGATCTCCACCCCCACCCGGCGCCGCTTTCCCGCCTCGTTGAGCGTCTGGACGGGCACCAGGGTATCGCGGTCGATACGAATTCGGGGGGGGTCGTCCCCGACCGGGGCGGGGGCTTGATGCTTGGTCTCCGGGCTCTGATCGGACATCCTCATCCTCCCGCGTGGCTTGTCAATGCGACCGTGAATGCGCCGCGTGCGAGACTAACGCATGTCGTTGCGGGGCGCACGGGGCCGCGCGCCCAAGCGTCGGGCGGCCTGCCCCTTTCCGCCGGGGGCTCGATTGGGCCACACTCTCGGCTCCGGACGCGCCCGAGATCCCACCCACCGAAAGCCCCGGGGTCGAATACATGTCAATGCGTACCAAGATGCTGACCCAGCCCTACGGGGCTTATCATCGAGAGGAAGTCGACGATACCGATGACGAGCTGACCCGCGTCGGGCGGGGGACGCCCTGCGGAGAGTACCTGCGTCGTTTCTGGCAGCCGGTCGGGCTTGCGAGCGAGCTCGGCGACCTGCCGCTTCGCATCCGGATCCTGGGCGAAGACCTCGTGCTTTTTCGCGATGGCGAGGGCCGGGTGGGGATGCTCGAGCTGCGTTGCTCTCATCGCGGCGCGTCGCTCGAGTTCGGAAAGATCGAGCCGCGCGGGATTCGATGCTGCTACCACGGTTGGCATTACGACATCGACGGACGCATTCTCGATACCCCCGGGGAACCGGTCGAGAGCCCGATCAAGGCGCGTCTCTGCCACGGCGCGTACCCCACCCAAGAGTACGAGGGGATCATCTTCGCCTACATGGGGCCGCCGGAGGCAAGACCGGCGTTTCCGGTGTTCGACGCGCTCGAGAGCCCCGACGCGAGCTACCGGCTGAAGAACATTCATTCGCCCTGCAACTGGCTCCAGGTCCGCGAGAACGAGATGGACCCCGCCCACCTCACGTTCCTCCACACGCGGCTGTTCGGCACCCAGTTCACTCCGGTCTACGGGGTGGTCCCCACCATGGAGTGGACCGAAACCCCGATCGGTATGCTCTACATTACGGTGAGGCGCTGGAACGACTGCTTGTACCTGCGGACCAACGACATGATCCTGCCGAACATCGTGCGGGTCGCGGGCATCGAGGACGCCGAGAGCGAGACCGCATTCGACCGGCGGGGAAGCTCCTTCAACTGGGTGGTTCCGGTCGACGACACCAACTGCCGCTGCATCGGCTTCCTGGACATCGACAAGAGCCTCACGCTTCCCGGCCACGATGCCTACATCGATCGCATGCACGCCGCCGGTCAAGGTGCGGTGGGAGCGGGGGATGTGGGGCAAAGCGGGGAGCCGAGCTACCAAGAGCGCCAGCGCGCGCCCGGTGACTGGGATGCGTGGGTGTCTCAGGGCCCGATCACCATCCACGGCCGGGAGCATCTGGGCTTCACCGATCGCGGCGTCGCGATGTACCGGCGGCTGCTGAGAGCAGCCATTCGGGGGCTTGCGCGCGGCGAGCCGCCGGCCGGGCTCGACATGCACGGGAGTGGCGCGATCAAGACGTACTGTCACAACACGGTGATGCGCGTGCCGGGGGGGCGGGATGAGGCGACCGAGCGCGCGCTGCAGCTTGCCTTCGGGCGGGAGGTGACCCGGCGCGTTCTCGAGAACGAATGGACGAAGTCCACCCGCGGCGCCGCCGAGCTCGATCTTCTCCGGGGCCTGGAGCTTGCGCTGTCCGATCGGGGGGCGGCGAGCGGCGATGAACGCGAGGGTGCCGACGGCGGGTAGCCGGGGGTCTGATCGTGCCCAACCCTCGAACCCGACTGGGCGCCGTCGACCGGAGTCCGTCTCGCCGTCTCGCTGGCGCGGCTCAGGCGAGCAGCTCTTCCTCGAACGGAAAGGTCGACAGGCGCCGGCATCCCTCCTCGGTCACCAGCACCTGCTCCTCGAGCTTCACCCCTTCGGCTCCCCCGGGGACGCCGATGTAGCTCTCCAGGCACAGCGTCATGTTGGCCTCGATGACGCCGTCGTAGCCCGCGGTGGTGCCGAAATCCTGGGCGTACGCGACCACCGGGTACTCATCGGCGAGACCGACCCCGTGGGCGAGAGAGAGATAGCGTGACTCCTCGAACTCGCGCGGCACCGGCCAGCCCCGCTCGCTGAACTCGCGAAAGCTGAGCCCCGCCTTGAGCGCTGCGATGTTGTGCTCGAGCTGCTCCCACGCCACGCGGTACAGTCGCCGTTGCTCGGGGCTCGGACGTCCCGGGCCGCAGAAATACGTGCGGGAGATATCCGCGAAGTAGCCGAATGGACCGACCAGGTCGGTGTCAAACGCGACCAGCTCGCCCGCCCAGATCAACCGCTCACCGCACTCCTGCATCCAGGGGTTGGTCCGGGGGCCCGATGATAGCAACCGGGTCTCGATCCACTCTCCGCCGTGGGCGATGTTGGTCTCGTGCAGTAATGCCCAGAGCTGGTTCTCGGAGATGCCCGGCCTCAACGCCTCGCGCATCCGCGCCATGCCTGCCTCGCAGACGCTGATCGAGACCTCCATGCAGGCAATCTCTTCGGCTGACTTAACCGCTCGAGCATGCTCGAGCGGCTCCTGACCATCGACGATCTCGAGGCCGCGGGCCTTGATGAGCTCGGCGCCGAGCGGGTCCAGATGATCGAACCCGATGCGCCGGTTTCCGCCGGCGTGCTCGCGCACGACCTCCGCGATCTGATCGGCCCACCGGATGGCGCGCGCCTCCCGGTTGCCGCCGGACGAGAAATAGTTCCAGCTGATCGCAGGGCGAATCTCATCGATGCTCTCGAGCCCGGCCGCCAGGTGCTCGCTCTTGCGATACTCGAACAGGATGACCGGCCCGTCGGTCGCGACGAACGCGCAGCGCGAGGGTGTGTGCATGCAGTGGATGGACATGTTGCGGCTGCCCGTCGCGTAGCGGACATTGATGGGGTCGAACAGCACGCAGCCGCCGAGATCTCGCTCCTCGAGCGCGGCCCGCACCCGCCCGAGACGGTAAGCACGAAGCGCGACCATGTCGACCTGCGCCTCGTGGTCCTTGATGCCCGCCCCCGGCGCGCCTCCTTTTTGATCGCCCTGCATGCATTATCCTCCTGACTGACGTTGGCGGCCCGAAGCCGGCGGATTCCCCGAAGCTTACCTCAAGTCGATGCCCGGCCCCGGCTCAGTACTGCCGGCCCTTGCGCACCCGGTTGCGCAGCGCGCGCCCGGTGACAAAGCGCGCCAGGTTGTCGAAGAACAGGTCCAGCGTCCGCGGGATGTATTGCTCGGCATCGTCGGACGAGACGTGGGGCACGATCATCAGGTTGGGCGTGGCCCACAAGGGGGAGTCGGTCGGCAAGGGCTCGGGGTCGAAGACGTCGAGGATCGCGCCGCGCAGCGTCCCCCGCTCGAGCCGCTCACGCAGCGCCTCGTAGTCCACCACCCGGGCCCGGCCGAGGTTGACGAGCCCGGCGCCCGGCTTCATCAGCCCGAGCGCCGACCGGTCGATGAGGCCCTCGGTCTCGGGGGTCAAGGGGGCGCTCACGAGCACGAAGTCGGCACGGGGCAGCACCCGAGCGAGCTCGGACGGGCGATACATCTCGTCGACGTAGCGCCGGGGGCGGCCGGAGCGCCGCACCCCGAGCACGCGAAGTCCCAGTCGACGCTTGACCCAGCGCGCTGCCGCCCCGCCCACCGTGCCGACCCCGATCACGGCGAGCGTCTTACCCTCGATGACCCCGGAAAACCGTTTCTCCCACCGGGCCTGGCGCTGGGCGGTCGCGAAGAACGGGATGTCGTGGTTCAGCATCAGCAGCGCGGTGCCCGCGAACTCGGCCGCCTTGGGACCGTGCACCCCGCTGTTGGTGGTGAGCGCCAGCCCCCGGGTCAGCCAGTCGAGCGGTTGCAGGTGCTCGGTGCCGGCTCCGGTGAGCTGAACCCAGCGTAGCCCCGGTGCCAGGTCGGTGAGCGATTGGGTGGGGAAGCGCCACCCGATCAGGACCTCGGCGCGTTCGATCGCGGCCTCGAAGCCCTCGAGATCCCAGCTGAACTCGACCGCGACCCGGGGAGCGAGATCGGGATGGCGGGCGCACGCGGCCGCGAATCGCTCGGGGGTCACCCAGAAAACATCGGGCTGGGAGCGCAGCACCGCCACGTGCACCCGGATCGGCGCGTCGGCTGACCGGGAACGGCCGCGACTCGCCATCAGCGATCGGGGCCCGGGTGTCGCCCGAGCCGGGCGATACCCTCAGGGGTGCTGCGCACCATGGACGGGCGAAGGCCGGGGGTCGGTACTCAGGATCGGGAGCCGTTCAGCACTCGGTCGAGCACCCAGTTACCAATGGTGTGCACGAGCGGCTCTTGGGCACAGAGCCGTCCCGGGCTCGCGAACGGTGAGCCCATGC
>JBFHLI010000236.1:0-5612 GCA_041594935.1 Gammaproteobacteria bacterium
CGTCTCCGCAAGCTCGCGCACTTCCTGCAGAGCGCGCGCGACCTCGGGAATTGTACCCTGCGTAACGCCCTTCAGCTCGTTGCGGGCATCGGTCGCAAGCTTGTCGACTCCGGCGGCGGCGCCGGAGATTGCGTTAGCGGTCTCCTGAAACGCCCCCAGAGTCTGTCGCAGCCCCGTCACGACGTTCGGCAGCTCGCCCGAAACCTTGGCCGCATTGCCCGACAGGGCATTGATGTGCTCAACGGTCTGCGCCAGCGCCGTCACGTGGGTCGCAAGGCTCTCGGTGACGCGACGAACGTTTGCCAGAATTTCGGCGGATGCCGCAACGTTCTGTGCATCGAGCAACTCCTTCACGTGGTCCGCCACCGAGCGCATCTCGCTGGCAGCACCGGTCATTTCCCGGAGCAAGCTCGACACCGCGGTGTCCAGGCGCACCAGCAACGAGGGGCCCGATCGAATCACGGGATACTTCTGACTGCCGGCCCGCCCCAGAGCCGGCGCCTCTCGACTTCCGCCCGACAGCTCCACGAAAGCGATGCCGGTCAGCCCCTGGCTGGACAGCGCCGCCACCGTATCGGTCTTGATCGGGGTGTCGGGCACGATCTCGAGCAATAGCCGTACGCGACTCGGGTCGTCATTGTCGAGGGAGATCTCGCGGACCTGGCCCACATCGACGCCGCGGTACTTGACGGGCGCCTTCGTATTGAGACCGGAAACCGATTCCACGATGTAGGCGACGTAGAGCTGATAGTCGACCACATTTCTTCCGAGTCCAAGCCAGAGCGTTGTCCCTACCAAGGCACTGGCAAGGGCGATGATGAAAAAACCCACCAGCGCGTAGTTGAGCTTCGATTCCATGTTTGCAGCGCTCGAGTTGTACTCAGTCGCCGCGGCCGGCGCCGCTCACCGACGATCTCGTGCCGCGATGCTCGGAGCCGGCCGCGCGTCCCCTCGGGCCCGAGAAATACTCGGCAATCATCGGGTCGGAGCTCTCGCTGAGCTCGGCCATCGGAGAGAGGGCCAGGATCCGCTTGTTCCCCAGGAAAGCCACCCGGTCGGTCACTCGCCATAGCGAGTCGAGATCGTGGGTCACCATGACCACCGTCAACCCCAGGTCATGCTTGAGCTTCAACAGCAGCTCGTCGAATGCATTGGCGCTCACCGGGTCGAGCCCGGCGGTCGGCTCGTCGAGGAAGAGCAGCTCCGGGTCCATTGCGATCGCTCGGGCCAGCGCGGCACGCTTGAGCATACCGCCGCTAAGCTCGCGCGGAAACTTGGCCGCCGTCTCGGGAGGCAAGCCGGACAGATCGAGCTTGAGTCTCGCGATGTCGACAATTGCGGCCGAAGATAGCTCGGTGTATTCTCGCAGGGGGAACGCGATGTTGTCGAGGACCGAGAGCGAGCTGAAGAGCGCACCTTGCTGAAACAAGATGCCCAGCCGTCGGCGCAGCTGATTGAGCTTCGAGCTGTCCATGACATCGGTGCCTTGCCCGAGCAGATCGACCTCACCCTCGGCCGGGCGAATGAGCAGCAGGAGCGTGCGCAGCAGCACTGATTTGCCCGAGCCGCTGCCCCCGACCAGGCCGAAGATCTCCCCACGACGAACCTCGAGGTCAATCCGGTCGTGAACCACCGTGTCGCCGAAACGACTGACCAGCCCCCGGACCTCGATCACCTTCTCGTCTTGCGGGTTCATTAGACCCCGAGCCAGCTGAACAAGACCGAGAACGCCGCATCTGCGACCACTACGAGAAATATGCCCTCGACCACGCTCAACGTGGTACGACTGCCCACCGTCTCCGCTCCGCCCGAGGCCTGCAGACCCTGAAAGCACCCGACAACTGCGAGCACGACCGCGAATACCGGCGCCTTGCCTACTCCGATCATAAACGAGGTCAGGGAAATCGCCTGGGGAATGCGCTGGGCAAACTCGTGCATGCTCACATCGAGCATGGTGGAGGCCATCACCATTCCGCCGAGAATCCCCATGGCGTCGGCAAACACGGTGAGCAGCGGAAGCGCGACGATGAGGGCGAGCACCCTCGGAATCACCAAGATCTCGATCGGATCGATCCCCATCGCCCGCAGGGCGTCCACCTCCTCCGACACTTTCATCGTCGCGAGCTGGGCGGTAAACGCGGACCCGGTGCGCCCCGCCACGAGTATTGCCGTGAGTAACGGGGCAAGCTCTCGCACCGTCGTCAGGGTAATGAGCTCGACGATGAAGATGTTCGCACCGTAGGCACGAAGCTGGGCACCGCCCTGGTAGGCTATCACCACGCCGACGAGAAAGGAGAGCAGTCCGATGATCGGAAGTGCGTCGAAGCCCGCCGTCTCGACATGAGCGAACATCGATCGCCAACGCAGCCGCGTCGGCTGCAAGGCGATGCGCAGGAACACCAGGCATACCTCGCCGATGAATGCGGCCAGGCTGTACGCCTCTGACAGCTGTGCCATCGCACTCTGCCCGACGCGCCCCAGGAACGAAACCCGTCCCGGACCGGGAGGAGCAACCTCCAACACGTCCCCGAGCAGGGCGAGCACCGCACGGTGCCGATCGCTGAGATTGCACAGCTCCACGGCGCAGTCCCGATCCTCGAGCTCCGCCAGGCACCGCTTGAGAACGCACGCACCCCCGGTGTCGAGCGCGGTGATATCTGCCCCGTCGACCCGGACCGTCGTCCCGGTTGGCCAGTCGATGCTCGCGATCATGCGCTCGGCCTGGTCAACGACGCTCGTCGTCCATTGGCCGGCGACCCGCACGGTGGCAGAGTCCGGCTCGAATAGGAGCTGCGGTGCGACCTCGGGCAATTTCATTTCCCCCGCGCTTGACCTCGAATCGGGCGGGGGCCAAGCGGAACGAAAGGTTACCTCATATCCGAGGGGTCTTGATATCGAGCCGCACGGTACCCACCGGCTTTGCCGGAGAGCGCATGAGCCGGCGGCGGTGGGCACGTGCTTCCGTGAAGCTACTGGGTTTCGCTCCAAGAATGGGGCTCGACGTACAGTCTGGAACGCTGCGGGCTGACCACCAGACGAGGCCCGGCGAACCTTTTTCTCGCGGTGCACTCCAATCGCGTGAGGTCTTCTCGCCCATTCCGGTCCGGACGGTGAGCAGCTAGAATTCGAACCAGATTGGCGGAGAACACGATAGTGCGGTACGGGGTTGCTCGCTTCAAAGTGACTCGCTAGATGATAACTGACGGCAACACTCGAGCGTGCCGGAAGGGACGCGATCGGGAGCTGCACCCCGGCTCGGCGGAAGACAGAATGGGAACGGACGGTAAGGAGACAACGTGAAGAAATTGACAGCAGTGGCATTATTGGCGGCGGTCGCGGTCAGCGGGTGTGAGACCGCGGGTGACAAGGAGGTGCTAGGCGGCGTCCTCGGCGCGGCGGGGGGTGGTTTGCTGGGATCCCAGGTCGGCGGCGGAAGCGGCAAGCTCGCCGCAACCGCGCTGGGAGCCGTCGGAGGATTGCTCGTCGGTTCGAGTATCGGCCGAACGATGGACGATGTGGACCGGATGAAGCATCAGCAAGCCGCCAGCCAGGCGTTCGAGAGATTGCCGTCGGGCACGGCCAGTTCCTGGCAAAACCCGGACTCGGGTAACTACGGAACCGTCACGCCGACCCGCACTTATCAGCAGGCCGGCGGGGAGTACTGCCGTGAGTTCACGCAGACCGTGGTGGTCGGCGGCAAGAGCGAGCAGGGCTATGGAACCGCCTGCCGCCAGCCGGACGGCAGCTGGAAGATTCAGAGCTAGCCTGTGAGAAAAGGATTGAGGAGGATGACCGGGATGCGATCATGGCTACTGGTGCTGGCGTGCGTCGGTGGAGGACTGTCCGCAAGCTCTTTGAACGCTCAGGATGGGCAGATTTACTTCGAGCGCTCCGACCGGGACAAGGACGGCATGGTCAGCCGCTCGGAGTACCGAAGCCGGATGATCGAAGTGTTCTACATCGCGGATCAGAATCGGGACGGGGTCCTGGTGATGAGCGAGCTTGCCGACGCTGACCCAATGCAGTTCGACGCGGCGGACCAGGATCAGGACGGCGAGTTGAGCCTGGGCGAGTTCCTGGATTTTCGCAAACGGGACTTCGCGCGGGTCGACCGCAACCACGACGGAATGATTGCTCCCGAGGAGATGTGAGGCTAGCCGCGGTTTAACTTAGCACCGTGAGAACGTCGCGGGGTTGGCGAAGCGACCGCTGGGACGACGAAAGCTGACGCGGCCGCTAGCCTCACCGTGACGAGCACGATGAGTCGGTCCAGACCCTTCCCACCGCGGAAGCGGGAGGTAGGAGCGGTTCATGTTCCGACAGATGACCGGGCGAGGAGCCAGGGTCGTGGGGTCGAATCCTCGCGGGCCGATGCTCGATCGCCGCCGGCCGCGTTTTCGCCGCCAAGAGGGGTCCGTCCTCAGGCCGGCTTGGCTTCACCGCCTGGGGCCAACTTCCAGAACGCATGCGCTCGTGCCACGGCGAGGGCCAGCATGGAATCTTCCGGGTAATCACCGTTGGCGTCTCGCTCGCCCGCCTCGCGGCCGCTCAGCACGCAGAGCGCCTGTGCGACCGTCGCCACCGCATACACTCGAAACTCCTCCCGGGCACACGCGTCCGCCACCTCCCGCCGCAACATCAGGTCACGAACGTTGGCCCGCGGAATGATCACGCCCTGGTTGCCGGTGAATCCCGCATCCTGACAGGCGTCGAAGAACCCCTCGATCTTCTCGGTGACCGCGCCCACCGGCTGAAGGTGGCCAAGCTGGTCGATCGCGCCGGTCATGGCGATGTCCTGACGCAATCCGACCTCGGTGAGCGCACTCAGCAGGCAACACGCCTCTGCCCCCGAGGCAGAATCTCCGTCGATGCCGCCATAGCTCTGCTCGAACGCGATCGAGGCGCTAAAGGCGAGCGGATGGTTGGTCTTCAGCAGGGCGCGCAAGAGCCCACCCAGGATGTAGAAACCCTTGGTATGAATGGCGCCGCTCAAATTCGCTTCCCGCTCGATGTTGATTGCCCCCGCGCTACCGGGCCCAATCGTGGCGGTGATTCGCGCCGGAAAACCGTAGGTAAGCGGTCCCGCATGGGTCACGGCAAGGCCGTTGACCTGTCCGACCGCTCGCCCCCGGGTCTGGACGTGAATCGTGCCGTCGGCAAGCAGCTCACGAAACTTGCGGGCCGGCAGATCCGCGCGTGAACGTCCGCGGCGAATCGCATCGAGTACGTCGGGGGCGCCGACCACCGAACGGTCGCCCTTCCCCGCCACGAAGGCCGCTTCCCGCGCAATGTCACCCAGCCGGCCGAAGCGGGCGGTGAGCCGGTCCTGACGCCCGGCGATCCGGGCACCGTGCTCCGCGATCGCCGCCACCGCGCCACGGTCGAACGCAGGCAGGCGCTCGTCGGCGGCGATACGGGCCAACACCCCCGCGTAGAGGTGGACTCCCGCATCGTCTCGGGCAATCGTCGTGTCGAAATCGACCAGCACCTTGAACTGCTGGGGAAAATCTGCATCGAGCGCATCCAGCGAATAGTAGATGTCGGGATCTCCGACCAGCACCACCTTCACCCTGATCTCGATCGGCTCGGGCTGCGGCAGGGGGCCGGACCAC
>JBFHLI010000237.1:0-5585 GCA_041594935.1 Gammaproteobacteria bacterium
CCGGCGTCCAGACTCGCCTATCCGTCGCCATCGTCCCGGGTCCTTGGTGAAATATCCGGGCTAGCCGCGTCCTGTTGCTAGGCGAGACTCAGGGGCAAGCTGAGGACCGCCGGCAGTCTTGGTCACAGCGGCCAGACGAGCACGATCAGGGGCACGCTGACGGCTACCACCAGGATCTCCAGCGGCAGGCCCATACGCCAGAAATCGCCGAACGCGTATCCGCCCGGTCCCATCACGAGTACGTTGTTCTGGTGTCCGATGGGGGTGAGAAACGCACACGACGCGCCGACCGCGACCGCCATCAGGTAGGGATCCGCGCTCACCCCGAGCTGTCCTGCGAGGGTCGCCGCGATCGGCGCCATCACCACCGCGGTCGCCGCGTTGTTCATGATGTCGGAGAGGGTCATGGTCACGATGAGCAAAAGAGCCATGATTGCAATCGGTCCGAGGTTTCCCGCCATTGAAACGATGAGCCCTGCGATCAGGCCGGTTCCTCCGGTGCTCTCGAGCGCCTGACCGAGGGGGATCATGGCGCCAAGAAGAACGATGACCGGCCAGTCGATGGCCGTGTAGAGGTCGCGCAGGGAGACGACGCCGAGGGTGACGAGAAAGGCGACGGCGGCCGCGAATGCCACGTGGACCGGCATCAATCCGATCGCGGCGGCGGCGAGCGCGGCCGCAAAGCTCGCGAGCGGCAAGAACGCGCGAGGGCGCTTTGCGAGGCGCAGGCCTCGTTTTGCGAGCGGCAGGCAGCCCAGCTCGGCCACCGTCTCGGCCAGGTCGTCCCGGCGTCCCTGAAGGAGAACCACATCGCCGGGAAGGAACGAGACGTTGTCCAGTCGTTTCTTGAACGCCCGTCCCTGGCGAGCGAGCGCGATGAGGTTTAGAGCGTAGCGCGCGGTGATGTGTAGATCGCGGAAACTGCGCCCGACGAGCCGTGAGCCCGGCGTGACCACTGCCTCCATCAGCTCGATCTCCTCCGAGCTCAGCACGTCCGGATCGAAGTCGCCGTCACCACGCAGCTCGAGCCCGGTTGCCTCGAGAATGGGCGGCAGGGCGCCGGGGTCGGCCTCGATGACCACGATGTCCCCGGCCCGCAGGCGGGCATAGCGCGCGCCGGCCATGATGTGATTCTCCCCCCGCAGCACCCCGACTCCGAGCACGTTGTGCTCGGCCAGGGACTCCAGGTCCTTCAGCCCCTTGCCGATGAGCGGGGAGTCCTCGAGCACCCGGGCTTCGATGATGTAGTCTCGGATCTCGAACAGGTCCGCGGCTGCCTTTTTCCCCAACCGAGCCCGCGGGATCAGCCGCCACCCGACCAGACTTACGAACAGGACACCGATCAGGGCCACCGCGCCGCCGACCGGTGAGAAATCGAACACAGAGAACGCTTCACCGCCGTACTGCTGGCGATAGCTCGCGATGATGATGTTCGGCGGGGTGCCCATCAGCGTCATCAGCCCCCCGAGGATCGAGCCGAAGGAAAGCGGCATCAGGACCTGGGCCGGCGAGCGCCCGACCGCGGCGCAGGTCTGAAGCGCAACCGGCATCAGCAGGGCGAGCGCCCCCACGTTGTTCATGAACGCGGACAGCACCGCGGCCATGGTGGTGAGCGCGCCGATGTGTATCAGGGGTTGGCTGGCGAGCGAGTTCAGCCGCGACGCGATGTGATCGATGACACCGGAGTTCTGCAGCGCGCGCGAGATGACGAGCACGGTCGCCACCGTGATCACGGCCGGGTGGCCGAAGCCGTGAAAAGCCTCGGCGGCTGGTACCACCCCCGTCACCGTGCCGGCAACGAGGGCGGTGAAGGCGACCACGTCGTAACGCCACCTTCCCCAGATGAATAACGTCATCGTCGCGGCGAGGATACCGAAAGTCAGGGCTTGCGGGACGGTCATGACCATGGCGACACGGGGTCCAGGTTCAGGGTCCCACCGCGATGGCGGCAAGACCTGCTCGCGAGGCCGCTCGCGCCGTGCGCGACGAGCCCGGCGGGCTCAGGCGAGCGTCTTGGAGGCAATCTCGTAGGTGTCGCGAGAGAGCCGGGGTAGCTCGAGGATGCGCTCTAGCTCGCCACGCATCAAGGCCTGGCGCCCGGAATCGAACTTGCGCCATCGGCCCAGTGCGTTCAGCAGCCGGGCCGCGATCTTCGGGTTCAGGGGGTCGATTTCGGCAACCCGCTCGGCGAGGAATCGATAGCCGTCTCCGGATGCGGCATGAAATCGAACCGCGTTGCCGTAGCAGAACGCGCCGACCAGGGCTCGGACCTTGTTGGGGTTCTTGATGTTGAAGGCCGGATGCCTCATCAGCGCCTTGACCTCGGTCAGGGTCCCCGGCAGTCGAGACGTCGCTTGCGTCGTGAACCACTTGTCGAGGACGAGCGGGTCGTTGCCGAAGCGATCGGTGAATTCCTGCAACGCGGTGCGGCGTTCCGGCGCGTCGATGTTGGCGAGCGGCACGAGGGCGCCCAGCACCTCGGTCATGTTGTCGGATTGACGGAGCTGCTGCAGGCACTGGCGGATCACCGTTTCCTCCCCGAGCTCCATCATGTAGGCGAGACAAACGTTTCTGAGCTTGCGCCGGGCGCAGCTCCGAGGCTCGAAGCGGTACGATTCGTTGCTCGTTCCGGCGTGATAGGTCGAGACGAGATCCTCGCGCAGGTGCCGGGCGAGCGCGCGCCGCACGAACTCGCGCACCTCGTGGATGGCCTCGACATCGACAGTTCCCATTCGCTCGGCGAGGTAAGTCTCGGTCGGCAGCACCAGCGCCTCCGCAATGAGGGCGTGATCGAGCTCCCGGTCGCGCAGGGTGCTCTGCATCGCCGCCGCCAGTCCCGGGTCCAGGCGGAGCTCGCACCCGGCCCGAAAGTCGTCGATCAGCCGGAGGATGACCTCGGTCGCAAGCTCCTGTCCTGCATTCCAGCGGTTGAATGGGTTGGGGTCGCGGGCGGCCAGGAACTCGAGCTCGCCCGGCCGGTAGGCGACCTCGAGATGGACCGGGGCGCTGAAGTCGCGCAGCACGGAGGGCACCGGCGGCTCGGATAAGTTCTCGAAGCGAAAAGTATTGTGCGCATCCTTGACATCGAGGACCCGCGCCCGGGCAGCACGCACTTCGCCCTCGCCCTCGAGTCGTAACGTCAGCTCGCGGCCTTCGCGATCGAGCAGCGCCACCGCGAGCGGGATGTGCAACGGAGCCTTGCGCGGCTGGCCGGGGGAGGGTGGGCACGACTGACTCACCTCGAGCTCGTACACGCGCGCGCTCGGGTCGTACTCGCCCCGGACTTCAAGCGTCGGCGTGCCCGCCTGCTCATACCAGCGTTCGAACTGCTCGAGATTCACGCCGCTCGCGTCTTGCATCGCACGGATGAAATCGTCGGTAGTTGCCGCCTCGCCGTCGTGACGCTCGATGTACAGGCGCATCCCGGCGAGGAAGCGATCGGGTCCGAGCAGGGTATGAATCATGCGGATCACCTCCGCCCCCTTCTCGTAAACCGTCGCGGTGTAGAAGTTGTTGATCTCGATGTAGGAGGTGGGACGTACCGGGTGTGCCATCGGCCCTGCGTCCTCGGGAAACTGGTTGTTCCTGAGCAGCCTCACGTTCTGGATCCGATTCACCGCGCCGAGAAACGTGTCCGACGAAAATTGTTGGTCGCGGAACACGGTGAGACCCTCCTTGAGGCTTAGCTGAAACCAGTCTCGCAAGTTGACCCGATTGCCGGTCCAGTTGTGAAAGTACTCATGGGCGATCACGCCCTCCACCGCCGCATAGTCCTCGTCGGTGGCGCTCTGGGGGTCGGCGAGCACGTACTTGGAGTTGAAGACGTTTAGCCCTTTGTTCTCCATCGCTCCCATGTTGAAGTGGTCGACCGCGACGATCATGTAGATGTCAAGGTCGTACTCGAGGCCATAGACGTCCTCGTCCCACTTCATCGCTTTCTGGAGCGATTGCATGGCATGCTCGCACTTGGGGAGGTTGTGGTGCTCGGTGAAGATCTGAAGCTTTACCTCGCGGCCCGAGCCCGTTCGGTAGCGACCCTCGAGGCACGCCAGGTTTCCCGCGACCAGAGCGAACAGGTAGGACGGCTTGGGGTACGGATCCTCCCAGGTGACCCAATGCCGATTGCCCTCGAGCTCGCCGTGGTCCTTGAGATTCCCGTTCGAAAGCAAGACGGGATACCGGTCTCGATCGGCCACGATGGTGGTGGAGAAGCGTGCCATGACGTCGGGTCGGTCGGGATAGTAGGTGATCTTTCGGAACCCCTCCGCCTCGCACTGGGTGCAAAAAGTATGGGCGGACAGGTATAGCCCCTCGAGCGAAGTGTTTTGCTGGGGCCGAAGGCGGGTTCGAACTTCGAGCGTGAATCGGTCCGGCACCTTCTCGACCGTGAGCGACTCGAGCGCCTGCTCGTGGTGACGCGCCGAGACGGGAACACCGTCGATCGCGAGGGACTCGAGCTCGATGTCGGCCCCGTTGAGCACCAGAGGGCGCCGGTGCGGACCGTTGGCATCGTTGCGCCGGACATCGAGGCGCGATTCCACCGTGGTTTGCTCCTCGTCCAGGTCGAAGCGAAGGTGGACGTTTTCGATCAGGAAATCAGGAGGCGTATAGTCGCTTAGATGGATAGCGTTGGGAGTGTTCGCTGACATCGGTCGTGGTGCCTTCAGTGCATCGTGAGTCGGGGGCCAGGAGCCCTGGTCCGCGGTGAGACGGCGCCTGCGCCTGGGCCCGCGGGGCCTGATCGGGATCGCGATCGCGGCGGTAGCGATCATAACGGTGATTGGCGCCCGATGGTCCGGTGGCACCCGATTCGCCCCGGGCGCCGCTGCCGCTCTCGACCTGGTGCAATTACTCGGAGGCGATCCGGACGGCTTCGAGCAGGCGCTCGAGAGGCGTGATTTTAGGTTTCCCTTCGATCACGGTCCACATCCGGATTTTCGCAGTGAGTGGTGGTACTACACCGGCAACCTGGAGAGCGAGGGAGGGCGCCAGTTCGGTTTTCAGCTGACCTTCTTTCGGCTCGGGCTCGGACCGCGCTCCACGCAGCGGGTCTCCGCCTGGGCGACCCGCCAGGCTTACCTGGCTCATTTCTCACTGACGGATTTGGACGCCGAGCGTTTCTACTCCTACGAGCGCTCCGCCCGGGGGGCCCTAGCGCTGGCGGGCGCCACGGCGGCGCCGTTTCGGGTGTGGCTCGACGATTGGGAGGCGCGCGGCGAGACGGCGCGGCAGTTGTGGCCGACACGTCTTCGGGCCCGGGGGCGGGATGCCGCCATCGATCTCGTTCTCGACGAGGGGAAGCCGCTGGTCTTGCAGGGTGACGCGGGCTTGAGTCGAAAGAGCGATGCCCCGGGAAACGCGTCATATTACTACTCCTACCCGCGGCTTCCGGTGAGCGGATCGATTGCGGTGCAAGGCGTTCGGTACGAGGTACGAGGCGCCGCCTGGATGGACCGGGAGTGGAGCACCAGCGCTCTCGGTCCCGGCCAAGTCGGCTGGGACTGGTTCGCGCTGCAGCTCAGCGATGACCGCGAGATCATGTTCTATCGTCTGCGACGAAGCGACGGCAGTGCCGACCCCGTCAG
>JBFHLI010000238.1:0-5585 GCA_041594935.1 Gammaproteobacteria bacterium
GGGGACACGTAGACCTTGAGGTCGATCCCCTGCCGGGCGTAAACACGACGCTCCAGACGCTCCATCGGTATCTCCTTCGATGCGGACGATCGATCACATGCAAGGAACGTGCCCGGGTCGATAGAACAAGCGGTTGCGGGATTTGAGCCGCGCGAGCGCGACGGCTTGTAAGGAATTCCGACAAGCAAGCGCCGATTATCGGGCTCGATGCCGGCGCAAGCCGTGACGGGCCTCACACCGCCGCCGCCCCGGGCTCGTCCGGATCGCAGGATTATTCATGCATTACAGTCGGTTAAGGCGGACGCGGCGGCGTTGCGCCGGGTGTAAAGAATATCGACAGCGCGGACTGCGGGCGGGCGGGCTCAGCGCGCGGCCGAGCGCATTTGCGGACCTTCGTGCTCGGCCAGCCAGCGGGTCGCCTCCGCCCCCGGCATCGGCCCGCCGAAGTAATGACCCTGAGCCTGGTCGCACCCTCGCTCCCGGAGGAACTCGAGCTGGGATTCCTCCTCGACCCCTTCCGCCACCGCCTTGAGGCCGAGGCTGTGGGCGAGGAGGATGATGCCGCAGACGATGGCCGCGTCTTTCGGATCGTTCTCGATGCCCCGGATCAAGGCCTGGTCGATCTTGAGCGCATCGATCGGAAGCTGCTTGAGGTTGTTAAGCGACGAGTAGCCGGTCCCGAAGTCATCGATCGAAAGGTGGACTCCGACCGACTTGAGCTCGTTCAGGATGGCCACCCCCGGGTCGGCATTGTCCATCAGAACTGCCTCGGAGAACTCGACCCCGAGAAGACCCGGCGGCAATCCCGACTGCTCCAGACACTCCACGATGGTGCGCTCGAGGCCTTCGTCGCGAAACTGCACCCCGGAGAGGCTGACCGAAGCCCGCAGGTCCGCGTGACCGGCGCGGCACCAGGCCTGAGCCTGGGTGCAGGCACTCCTGAGCACCCATTCGCCGATCGGCACGATGAGGCCGGTCTCCTCTGCTACCGTCATGAACTCCGACGGCGAGACCAGCCCGAGGTCCGGGTGCACCCAGCGCAGCATGCCTTCCATCCCGACCAGGGCCTCGCGCTGGATGTCGAACTTCGGCTGATAGTGGAGCTCGAACTGATCGTTCTGCAGCGCGTTGCGCAGGTTGGTCTCCAGCACCAGGCGCTCGAGCGCCCGCGCATTGATGGAGGCGGTGAAGAACTGATAGCGGTCACGCCCCTGGGCCTTGGCGTGATACATCGCCGCGTCGGCGTGCTTCAACAGCGTCTCCGCCGTCTCGCCGTCGTCGGGATAGATACTGATTCCGATGCTGGTCCGCACGTAGACCTCGGTCCCGCCGAGGGTGATCGGATGGGACAGCGCCTCGCAGATGCGCCGGGCAACCACCGCGGCGTCCTCGGATCGATTGAGCTTGGAGAGCATCACGACGAACTCGTCGCCACCGAGGCGGGCCACCGTGTCCCCGGTTCCGCGCTCCGACGGCATGGCGTAACGGCACGCGAGCTCGGTTCCGACGACGTCACTCTGGCGCACGCATTCCGCGAGCCGCTTGGCGACGATCTTGAGCAGCTCGTCACCCGCACTGTGCCCAAGCGTGTCGTTGATGCGTTTGAAACGGTCCAGATCGAGGAACAAGATCGAGGCACGGTGCTTGTCACGCTGAGCATTGGCAAGAGCGCGCCCGATATGCTCGTTCATCAGGGTGCGATTCGGCAGCCCGGTGACGTTGTCGAGGTAGGCGAGCTCACGGATCTGCTTCTCGGCGAGCCTTCGCTCACTGATGTCCTGCAGGGTGCCGACGATCCGCATCCCGCCGTCGGCCTCGTCCAGGCAGATCTCGGCTTCCTGGTTGACGAACTGCTCGGTGCCGTCGGGACGCACGATCCTGAACTCGAGACTGTAGGGCTCGCGCTTGACGATTGCATTGCTCATCTCGCGCTTGACGTCGTTGCGGTCCTTGGGGTGCACGAACTCGAGCAGCTCTTCGTAGGCACCGGTGCGCCGCAGCGGCAATCCGAACAGGGTTTGGATCTCCTCGGACCACGCCACCTGATTGGTTCGCATATCCAGCACCCAGTGACCGAGCTTGGCAATCCGTTGGGCACTCGAGAGCCGGGCGCGGCTCTCCATCAGATCGTCAGCGGTACGTTTCGCGCGCAGCATGTAGCGCAATCGGTGCGGAAGCGTGATGTAGCTGATCGGCTTGGAGATGAAGTCCGTCGCACCGACCTCATAGGCCCGGTTGATTGAATCGACATCGTCGAGCCCGGTCATGATCAGGATCGGGATGTGCTGTCCGGCCGGCTGCTCGCGAAGGGCCGCGCAAACCGCAAAGCCGTCCATACCCGGCATCATGACATCGAGCAACACCGCATCCGGGCGCGAGCGCGAGAAGGAGGAAATGGCGGATACGCCGTCCTCTGCCTCCCGGACCTCGAAGCCGTCCTGCTCGAGCGCCTCTTGCACCATCAATCGGATGGCCGCATCGTCGTCGACGAGCAGGATGGTTGGCGCTTGGTGGTCGCTGGAACTCTCGCTCACCGGTCTCGACCCTCCATGCCCTACGCGGACTGCGCCACGAAGGCATAAGCGTGACGAATGTCGGCCAGCCAGCTCTCGGCCCGGGCCCACTCCACCAGCGCATCGGGCGGTAGCGGCCGGCTGAAGTAGTTGCCCTGTATCTCGTCACAGTGGTTCGCATATAGGAACTCGAGCTGCTGCTCCGTCTCGACCCCCTCGGCCACCACGCTGAGGTGCAGGCTTCGCGACAGCGCGATGATCGCGGTCACGATTGCCTCGCGACCCTCGGAAATGTCCCTGATGAATGACTTGTCGATCTTCAACACGTCGATTGGGAAGCGGGTCAGGTAGCTGAGCGAGGAGTAGCCGGTGCCGAAATCGTCGAGGGCGATTTGCACTCCCATGCTCTTCAGCCGTTGCAAGGTATCGCCGTTCACGAGGGAGTCCTCCATCAAGATCCCTTCGGTGAGCTCGACCTCGAGGTGCTCCGGACCTAGCCCGGTATCGGCGAGAACCTTCTCGATGGTGTCCGCAAGCTGCGGGTCCTTGAACTGCCGGGCCGACAGGTTGACCGCCACCCGCATCGGGGGCAACCCGGCCTCCTGCCACACCTTGTTCTGCTGGCACGCGGTTCGCAACACCCACTCGCCCAACGTGAGGATGAGACCGTTCTCTTCGGCGAGCGGCACGAAGTCGCTCGGGGACACGTAGCCGAGCTGATCATGATTCCAGCGGATCAGAGCCTCCACGCCGACGAGCCGGCCGCTGCTCAGCTCGACCTTCGGCTGGTAGTGGAGCTCGAACTCTTCGCGCTCCACCGCCTTGTACAGGCTGTTGCCAAGCGAGAGCCGCTCGAGCGCGCGGTCGTTGAGAGAGTGGGTGTAGAACTGGTAGCGATTTCTGCCCATCTCCTTCGCGTGATGCAGGGCCGCATCGGCGTTCTTGAGCAGGGTCTCGACGTCTTCCCCGTTGTCGGGATAGACGATGATCCCGATGCTTGCAGTCATGTAGATCTCTTCGGTGCCGAGCTTGAACGGTCGAGACAGCGCCTCGGTCACCCGATTGGCAACCACCGCTCCGTCTTCCGCCCGGCGTACCTCGGTGAGAACGATGATGAACTCGTCGCCGCCGAGATGGACCACGGTGTCGGCACCGAGGCCGATCCCGGTGCGCGGGTCGAGCGGCTCCTTGCGGATTAGGTAGTCGCTGTTACGCATGCAACCGAGCAGCCGCTTGGCAACGTGCCTGAGAAGGGAATCACCGGCACTGTGGCCGAGGCTGTCGTTGATCCTCTTGAACATGTCGAGGTCGAGCGAGAGGATCGCGAGGATCCGATCGTAGCGCTTGGCCTGCTCGATGAGGCAATTCATCTGCTCTTTGAGGAACGCCCGGTTGGGAAGTCCGGTGAGGGTGTCGTAGTAGGCGAGGTGGAGAATCTTCTGCTCGGCCTTCTTGCGATCGGTGATGTCCTGCGCAGCCCCGACCACGCGCATCGTGGCCTCACCGTCGTTCGCGATCTCCGCTTCCTGGTGCACGATCCGAACCGACTCGTCCGAGAGCACGATCCGATGCTCAATGCTGAACGGAGCCCGGCTGGTGATGGCCTCCCGAAAGGTGGTGCTGACCTTGGTGCGGTCCTCGGGGTGCACGAGGTCGAAGAACCCCTCGAGGCTGCCGTCGAACTCACCGCCTTCCAGACCGAGGATTCCCCAGGTTTGCTCGGACAAGCTGAGCGAGTCCGTCCTGAGATCCCACTCCCAGTTGCCGAGCTTCGCAATGCGTTGCGCGTTGGCGAGTCGTTTTTGACTCGACCGCAGCTCGTTCATGGTGTTCTCCACCTTCAACATCGCCCGCCGGGCCCGGAGCATGTAGCGCACCCGGTAACCGAGCACGGTGTAGTTGATCGGCTTCGAGACGAAGTCGGTGGCCCCGACCTCATAGGCGCGATTGATGGAGTCCATGTCCTCCAATCCCGTTATCATCAACACCGGAACGTGCTCTCCCCCAGGAAGCTGCCGCAGCGCCGCGCAGGCGCTGAAACCATCCATTCCCGGCATCATCACGTCCATCAAGATCAGGTCGGGGTGGTGCTTCTGGAAGAGGCTCAGTCCCGCCGCGCCTTCCTCCGCCTCCTCGACGTCGAAACCACTCCCCTCCAGCGTCTCGGCGATCATCATGCGCATCGCAGCGTCGTCGTCGACAACGAGGGCGAGGGGACGCGAAGCGCCGTCGGCGTTCTCAGGCACTAGCGGCCCCGGCCACTTCGGCTTCGCCCTCGTCGACTTGCTCACGAAGCTCCGCGTCGACCAGGAGATATTCCTCTTCTGCCCGTGCGAACCATTCCCCCGCCTCTTCCAGTAACGCGTCGCGGCCCTTCTCCTCGAGCTCCTTGCAGTGGGCGGCAAGCTCCATCGCTCCGAGGTTGGCGCTGCTCGACTTCAGGCTGTGAGCAGCCATCTGCACCGCCGGCGCATCGCCGTGCTCGATAGCGTGACGTATGGCGTCGATCAGGCTGGGGGACTTGCTCAGGTACAACCCGATCACCTTGTTCAGGATGTCGGGCTTGCCCGGCCTTTGCAGGGCACGGATGTTGTCCAGCGCCTTCGCGTCGAGACGGCTCGCGCGCTTGCCGGAAGTCTCGGTGGCGTCTTCTTCGATCACCTCTCCCTCTCGTGATGCGTCGATCCAGCGGGTGAGAGCCTCGTAGAGCTGGTTCTGCTTGATCGGCTTGCTCACGTAGTCATCCATGTCGGCGGCGAGACAGCGCTCGCGGTCACCCTCGAGCGCATTGGCGGTGAGAGCCACGATCGGTGTCCTTTCCAGGTTGTTGTCTCGCTCTTGGCGGCGGATCGCGGCCGTCGCCTCGAACCCGTCCATCTCGGGCATCTGACAGTCCATGAGGATGATCTCGAACCCGCCCTCACCGAAGGCGTCGAGCGCGAGTCGTCCGTTGTCCACCACCCGCACCCGACAGCCGATGTTCTCGAGCATGTTGAGTGCGACCTCCTGGTTGACCGGGTTGTCCTCGGCGAGCAGCACCTCCGCCTCCAAAGGCGAGGTCTGGACGGCGTA
>JBFHLI010000239.1:0-5580 GCA_041594935.1 Gammaproteobacteria bacterium
CCGTGTTCAGCCTGGGAGAGCGTGCGCCCGCGGGGGGATATCAGCCCGCCCTCACGCTCGCCCAGTACGCCAATCTGCCGGCGCGTCTGAAGGCGTTCACCAACACCCTGACCCTCGCGCCGCTCGGAACCCTGATCTGCCTGGTGATCGCCTACCCGCTGGCCTACTTTCTCGGGGTCAAGGTCAGCGGGCGGGCAAAGCCGTTTCTCCTCACCCTGGTCATCGTGCCGTTCTGGACGAGCTTTCTGATCCGCACCTACGCGTGGATCTACATCCTCGGGGGCCGCGGCATTCCGCGTCTGCTGGAGCTGATCGGAGTGGAGGACGTGCGCCTCATCTACACTCCGAGCGCGGTCCTCATCGGCATCGTCTACGGCTATCTGCCGTTGATGGTGTTTCCGATCTACGTGAGCCTGGAGAAGCTCGACAAGCGGCTGCTCGAGGCCTCGAGCGACCTCGGGGCCAACCCGCTCAAGACGTTTGTCCAAGTCACCCTGCCGCTGTCGGCTCCCGGCGTGATCACCGGCTCGCTGCTGGTGTTCATTCTGCTGATGGGGGAGTTCCTCATCCCGGCCCTGCTCGGCGGCGGCAAGGTGTTCTTCGTCGGCAATGCGCTCGTCGATCTTTTCCTGCAGTCGCGCAACTGGCCGTTCGGCTCGGCCGTCGCCCTCGCGCTGGTCGGGATCATGCTGGTTGCGATCACGCTCTACCTGGCGCTGCTGGGGCGAGACCGTAACCGACGTGACGTGTCGATACTGTGAGCCACCAGGCGGAAAGGCGATAGGGGCGACTGACGTGCGATGGTACGCGACCGCGGTCTACCTCTTCCTCTACGCGCCGATCGCGCTGATCGTGCTGTTCAGCTTCAACGCGGGGCGCCATGCCGCCTCCTTCGAGTGCTGTGCCACGATCTGGTACCCGCGCACGTTCAACAACACGTTTATCGTGGAGGCGCTCGGCACCAGTCTCCTGATCGCAGGCACCACCGCGGTCCTCGCGACGTTGATGGGCACCATGGCCGCGCTCGCCCTGCAGCGGGTGAGGGGGGCGCTGCGCCTCGTCTTTGACGCCCTCACTTACGTCGCCATAATCATCCCCGGAATCGTCATCGGGATCGCCACCCTGGTGGCACTGGTGACCGCGTTCGACTTCGCGAATCCGCTGATCGCGCGCGTCTGGCCGGGTGACAAGCCCCCGAGCCTGGGTCTCGGGTATGGCTCGGTCATCGCCGCTCACACCCTGTTCACGATGGCCCTCGTGATCGTCATTTTGCGGGCCCGGATCCAGGGCATGGATCGCTCGCTCATCGAGGCTTCCGCCGACCTTTACGCGACCCCCTGGGGAACGTTTCGCCAGGTAACGTTGCCGCAGATCATGCCGGCGGTGATGGCTGGTTTCTTGCTGAGCTTCACCTTCAGCTTCGATGACTTCATCATCGCGTTCTTCGTGGCGGGGTCGAAGACGACCCTCCCGATCTACGTCTTCTCGTCCATCCGTCGCGGAATCACCCCGGAGACGAACGTGATTGCGACCACCGTGCTCGGGGTGTCGTTGACCCTGCTCGTCGCCGCCCAGATTCTCATGCGAGGCGGAGCGCGGCGGCCGACCGGGAACGGCTAGAGTTGCCGGCTCGCACACTGGCCGGCAGGACGCGATCGATGCGAGGCGCTCAATGGACCCTCGGCGTGATCGCGGCGGCCCTGGTCGTGCTGCTCGGGGTCGTGGGGCTACGGACTGGGCTCGTCGAATCCAAGCAGCGGCCGCCGGGAAGCGTCGCCGCCGTCGTGATCGACGCCGGGGAAGCGATCGACCGCCTATCCCGAATCCTGCGCTTCGAGACGGTCTCGCATGAGGATAGTGCCACGGTCGAGCGGAGCGAGTTTCTGGCGCTGCACCGTTACCTCGAGCAGGCGTTCCCGCAGGCGCACCGGGCGCTTCAGCCCGAGGTGGTGGGGGGCGCGAGCCTGCTTTACACCTGGGGCGGCAGTGATCCGAGCCTCGATCCGATTCTGCTCGGCGCCCATCTCGACGTGGTGCCGGTCGAGCCGGGCACCGAATTGAGCTGGACCCACCCGCCCTTCTCAGGCGCGGTTTCCGACGGCTACGTGTGGGGCCGCGGGGCGCTCGATATGAAGTTCGCGGTCACCGGGATGCTGGAGGCGGTGGAGACGCTCATCTCGCAGCGCTTCGTCCCGCGGCGCACCGTCTATCTCGCCTTCGGGCACGACGAGGAGCTCGGCGGGCAGGACGGCGCGGCGGAGATCGCGGCGCGGCTCGAGGCGCGGGGGGTGCGCTTGCGCTACACCCTCGACGAGGGGTCTATCATCATCTCCGACCTCGTCCCCGGGGTGTCCCGGCCGGTCGCGTTGATCGGGCTGGCGGAAAAGGGGTCACTGACGCTCGAGATCGCGGCGAGCGGGCGGGGCGGGCATTCGTCGATGCCGCCGCGTCCGAGTGTCCTGGGCAAGCTGGCCCGGGCGGTCAATCGGATCGAGCGCCAGCCGCTGCCGGCCAAGCTTCGCACTCCGGCCGCGGACCTATTCGAATGGCTCGCCCCGGAGATGCCGCTTGGCGCTCGCGCGGTGATCGCCAATCGATGGCTGTTCGAGCCGTTGCTGCTATGGCGGCTGGCGGGAGCGCCGGCCACCGATGCATTGATTCGAACCACCGCGGTGGCGACCATCATTCGCGCTGGCAGCAAGGCGAATGTTCTGCCGGCGCAGGCTTCGGCAGTCATCAACCTCAGGCTCTTGCCAGGAGACTCGGTCGAAGACGTGGTGCGCCAGATGAGGCAGGCAGTGAGTGACCTCGACGTCACGATTCGAATCATGGGGCAGGGCACCGAGGCCTCATCGGTGTCCGCCGCGGACTCCGGGACCTTCGCTGCGCTACAGCAGACGGTGCACGATGTATTCCCGCAGGCTCTGGTCGCGCCGAGCCTGGTGGTTACTGGTACCGACACCAGACACTACCGGGGGCTCGCCGAGAATAGCTATCGGTTCATGCCGCTTCGCCTTGGGCCCACCGACCTCGACCGGATTCACGGCACCGACGAGCGGATCGCAGTCGAGAATTACCTGGAGGTCATCCGTTTTTTCATCGAGCTGATGCGGGTAAGCGCATCGCGCTGAGAAGCTAAGTGACCAGGGGCGAGGCGCCTTGGTGAGATATCCGGGCTAACTCTACCCCAGGGCAAGATCTGGCTGTCCGGCGTTCATTCGACGCTCGTAGAATCCGTATAGCGCCGCATACTTCCCGTCCCGGGCGAGGAGCTCGGTGTGAGAGCCTTGCTCCACGACTTTGCCTTCATCAAGGACGATGATCCGATCGGCCATCGTGACGGTCGAGAAGCGGTGCGAGATCAGGACCGTGGTGCGGCCCTCGGCGAGATCGCGCAGCCGTTGAAACAGCTCATACTCGGCCCGGGCGTCGACGCTTGCGGTGGGCTCGTCAAGAATCAGGAAGGGGGAGCGACGCGCAAAGGCCCGGGCGATGGCGATTCTCTGCCAGACGCCGCCGGAGGGCTCGTATCGCCCGAAGAGCCGCCCGAGCAACGTATCGTAGCCATCCGGCATCTGCTCCAGGACCTCGCTCACCCCGGCGCGCCGAGCCGCGTCGACGATCCCGTCACGGTCGTTTGCCAGACGCGGCCAGTCACCGTAGGCGACGTTGTCGGCGACGGTGGCGGCAAACCGCCCGAAGTCCTGAAACACGAACGAGAACTGCCGGTGCAGCTCGTCGAGGGAGAGTTCACGCGCGTCGACTCCGTCAATTCGGATTCGCCCGCTGGTCGGGTCGTAGATTCGCGCCATGAGCTTGACGAGAGTCGTCTTGCCGGAGCCGTTCTCGCCCACGATTGCGACGACCTCTCCGGGGTCGATGTTGAATGAAACGTCGGACACGGCCGCGACTTCGTTGCCCGGGTATGCGAAGGAGACGTGGTCGAAGCTGATCTTTCCCTGCCATTCGGGATGCGCGCGCCCCGCGCCGGCTTCTGCGCTCGGGCTGAGCGCGAAGAAGTCGATCAGGTTTTGCAGATAGAGGGTCTGCTCCATTGTATTGGCGGTATGCTTGATCGCGTTCTCGAGCGAGCTGCGCAGCCGCACCGCGGCGCCGGCGAAGATCGCCACGTCGCCGACACTGGCGATGCCGTTGGCCGCATCGAAGATAACCAGCGCGAAGACCCCGTAGAAGGCGACAAGGGTGATCACCGCGAAGGTGGTGCTCCCAAACAAATCCTTTCGATAGAAGCGGCGATCTCGCGCCTTGAAGTCCGTCATCAGGGTTCGGAACTGCTCAACGAGGTGGGAGGCCAAACCGAGTAGGCGTACCTCGGGAACCCTCGTGGGATCTATCAACGAGGACATGAAGTACTCGGTCCACCGGCGTTTCTCGGCCCGCGCCTGCTGGTCGAGGAATACCTTGCGTCGCAATCGCCAGTGAAACACGAGATAGGGTGCGAACAGCGGCACCACGACGACGCCCACCAGCGGCTGGATGACGAGCAGAATCGCGAACAGCGAAGTGATCTGGATTGCGGAAGTGGTGAAATTTTGCACGCTGCTGATCAGCTCGACGAATCGCACTCCCGGATCATTGCGCACCCGTTCGATGAAGTCGTGGGAACGCGAGTCGTCGAAGAATGCGATATCGAGGGTGGCGGCATGCGACATGATCTCGAGCGACACGCTGGTGTTCATCTCGTCTGATATGCGCTTGCGCAGAAACCGGCTCAGGAGGTTGGCGGTTGCCTCGATTATCGCAATGCTCAAACCGAGGACGATCCAAGGAATCAGTGCGGTGAACGCATCGCCCGCACCCTTGGAAAGATTGGCCACGAGACTGTCGACGATTTCCCGGATGGCAATAACCATGCCGGCGGGGGTCAGGCCGGTGACGACGGCGACGATCACCAACGACGCGACCAGGACCCGGTCAACTTTCCAGGCCTTTCGAAACGCCCAGGCCGCAACCGGAAGGAGGCGTCCCAGATCGGTCGCCTTCAGTTTCTCGCGCCAAGAACCGGATGTTGTAGCCGAAACCATTTCTATTCCGTGAAGCCTCGAAACCGATCCAATACGCGCGTTGAGCCAGGACTCGTGGGTGCAACCGGGCAGGGTCAGCCGCGACTCCCGAGGGCGAAAGTTCGCGACGACCCATGATGAGATCAAGGCTTGATCATCGTCGGGAACAAACTTCATCAGAAGTATAGCCGGTGCCTAGATCTCCAAACCTCGACCCCCATCGCAAGTTCGTGGGCCCGGAGGCGGGAGCTGTGCTCGCGCAATGAGCTGTGGGTCGGGCCTGGCCCGCGGCGAGATCGGGGGGAGTTACGGGCTTCAGCCTCGCACCGGTGGGCGAGTTGGCCAGTCGGGCTCAAGGAGGAAGGCGGCGAGCTTGCTCGCTCGGGTTCGAGGCGAGCATACCGGTGGTGCGGAGGCGCTTCCACCGCACCGGTGGGCATTGGGGCAGGTGGTGATTCGGCTGATCCCGGCATCACCGCCTGCCCCGTTTCCATTTACTCCGTCAATACGCGGGGGCGTCGGCCTCGAATTGCAGCCCCCGGCTCGCGCCCTGCGC
>JBFHLI010000240.1:0-5579 GCA_041594935.1 Gammaproteobacteria bacterium
AAAGCAGACTCAAGTGGCCGCAAGCAGCTTCGCCCGGATGAGCGGAATCGGAATGCTACCCTCGCCGAGAAAACGGTCGTGGAACTCCCGCAAACGATACCGAGGCCCGCAAGCGTCACGGTACTCGTCTCGCAGCTCCAGAACCTGATCGAGCCCCGCCAGGTAGGACATGGCCTGGGTAGGCTCGGCCGCGTATCGTCGGACCTCTCCCTCCACCCACGGCCGCGCGCCCTCACCGAGGTGGGTGACCATGAAATCAACCGCCGCAGCCAAGCTGAGCGTCCCGAGGTGTATTCCCACATCGACCTCCACCCGAAGCGCGCGCATCCGCAGGGCCTGCAGCGGGCGCGGCGAGGGCAGCTCATCCCAGATCCCCTGCTCGTGCATCAGATGCTCGCAGTAGAGCGCCCAGCCCTCGACCATCACATCGTTGTCGCGCACCTTTCGGATCGGGCTGGGATGCCGAGCGGCGTGCAGGAACTGCACGTGATGACCGGGGTAGACCTCGTGCACGACGAGGTTCCGAAAGCGTCGGCGATGCACCTGCTCGAAGTAGCGGGCACGCTCCTCGCTCTCCATTTCCCGGGGCACCGGACGCACGAAGAAGTGACCCACGTCACCGGCCAGGAACGCCGGCGGTGGCTGGTAAGACGCGCCCGGCAACACCGGCAGCAGGTACGCGGGCGTCTCTCTCAGCTCCAGTCGCCCCGGCGGGATCGTAACCAGGTCGGCTTGCTCAACGTAGTTACGCACCGAGTCGATCTCCTCGCGATAGTAGGCAAGCACGTCACGCCACGCAAAGTCAGCGGGAGCAGTGAGTGGCGGCAGTGCCGCCTCCGCCCGATACGCCAGGGGCAGCTCCGCCTCCACGCGCTCGAGCGTCGCACGTGCGAGATCGATCAGCGAACTAGGGTCCCGGTCCAGATGATGCTCCATCTCGAGCAGGTATCGGTAAGCCTCCTCGCCCATCGGGTCGAACGGCCGCACGTCGGGACGACATCGCTCGAGGTGGGCCATGGCGTCATCGAGCGCGCGCCTCGCCTTGGCGGAGGCTTCGCTCATTACTCGGTCACGGCCGTCCCGTTCGAAACGCTCTCCAAGCTCGGCGATCGCGGCCGGCAGCATCTCCAGCGCGGCGGCGTGGAAAGGCGCAAGGGGCTCGCGGGCCTGCGCCTCGAGCTGGCGCATGAGCGGGACGATACCGAGCAGACGGCGCCGGGTCGCCTCGCGGCGACTCTCGGCTGACAGATCCTCGCGAAACTCGAGCCCCTCGATCGATTCCATCGCGGCTTCGACGTAAAGGAGAGGATTGCGCTCCAACCACTGTAGGTCATCGATGAAAAACAGCGCCATCGCGAGCTCGCTTCGCAGCGAGGCGAGGTCGATCGCGGTATCGCTGGCGGGCTCCGGCTCGCAGAGCTCATCGGTACGCCGCCGCAACTCGCTAACGGCCCGGCGGTAACGATCGACCGACTCGGCATCGAAGGATGGGGCCCGATCGTCGAATCCTCGGTAGCCCCGCCCGGTTGCCTGCTCCGGGTGAAAACGAAAGCGGGCTTCCAAAAAGCCCTCGACCAAGGCGGCGCTCATCGCACGCTCACCAGGAACGGCGAGATGCCGCCCCCTGCCTGAATGTTGACCACGCACGACGGCGCGTAGCGACCAAAGACTCCGAGCCCGCGACGACCGGGATAGAATCCGGCCACGCAGAAGAAGCGTTGGAGCTCGAGGCAGCCGTCGTCGCCGAGCACCGGAAACTCCTCTAGATCGACGGGCGCGAGCGTCTGCACCACATGGCTTTTCGGGGCGTCTAGTGCCGCCGACACCGCCGTGTGCCACTCGTGCTCGTCGACGGTATTGCCCAGTATGACGCCCTCCCCGCCCGCCGTACGGTTGGGCTTGAGGGCAAGTAACCGCTGGTTTTCGAGCACATAGGGAGCCAGCTCCACCCGCGTCCCCGCCGGGTCCGTGGTGCGTCGCTCGAAAAGGAGTCGCGTCCAGAGCACGTGGTCGTCGAGCACCTGCAACGTGTCCGCATCGAATGCGGTCCGGAACTCGGGGCTCGTGAGGAGCTCGAACGCGCTCTTGTGCTCCAGATCGCCTCCGGCCGAGGGAACCACGATGCCCTTCGCAAACCCGGCACGCAACGCCGCGAGGTCGTCCCCGGCGGCTTCCAGCTCGACGAGGTCTCTGAGCTCGAGGAACCGGTAGATGACATCGATTCGCCGACCCTCGGCGTAGACGTCGCCGGCGCGATGCTCAAGCTCGCGCGGATCGAGGTAAAGCGCGTCCGCGCCGATGCTCTCGTAGTACGACACCAGCCGGCCGAGCTCTCCGCCGAGGGTGTAGAGGGACTTGTCGTCAACCAGAGCGATCGTGGGGGGGGCTTGACTGCCCATGGTGCGGGCGTGCTCGGTCAGCTCGTCGAGCAGAAGCGTACGCGGATCCCAGTTCTTGTCGAAGGTGAGCTCGCCGTCGCGCTCGCTCAGCGCCGGAATCATGTGCTCGAGAAGCAGATCCTCGGCCGCGGGTGAGTAGGTCATGCCACCGATGCCGACCACGTTCACCTCCAGGAACTTCAGCGACTGGCGCCAACCCTCGCCGTCGGGCCGCCCGAGTGCGTCGAGACGACAGAAGATTCGCTCGCCCCGCGGGCTCGCGTAACGGCTGTCGAGTCGGCGGTAGCCATCGAACCAGCTTTGCTCGCCGCCATCCAGGGGCAGCAGGCCCCGAGCGGCGGGATCGATCGCGGCGAGGCGCACCACCCGGCGCAAGGCGGTACGGATCTGCCAGCTCGCATGGTGCACGTAGCCGCGGCAGGCGAGGTCCATGAGGCGCGGCCGGATCGAGAGCCGGATCGGCGCTTTCGTTCCCGCCTCCTCCAACCATACCCCGTGCCCCACCGCCTGCTCGGCGATATTTCGGGCGATGGCATGAGCGCGTTCGCCGGGAAGCGACATGATGAGCTGATTGACGTGATGAGTGAGGCTCGGCCAGGGCATGCGGAGCGCGCTCACGGCGTCACGAGCCTGGACGGAAGGGTCGCTCACCAAGCGCTCGAGTACGTGCCCGCCCGCGCGGCGCGTGGAAGGCACCGGGTGGAGGTCTCACTCCGTGCGCTGATCGAGGTCATGACGGGAGTCTATTTCGGAAGCGCCCGTCCGTCGACGGCGGCAATGACGATCCCGCTGAAAGAGGCTGACTCACACACCGTGCCCCCGGTGGTTGACGCGTGACGGCTCAGCTCGCCGCGAGGCTCGAGCGGGTGGCAAACTATATTTTTTGCACCCCATTGATTTCCGTATCGGTAACACTATTATTCACGCGCCGGCGCCCGGTTGCCTTCGCTCTCGGGACGTCGCGGCAACGCAACTTGAGGAACATAGGAAATGAACGCAACCGTACGCGCCAGACTGGATCACCCTCCCGATCGCGGCCATGAGCCGAGCGCGGCGAAGGGGGCCGAGGAAGACGCCGAACCTTCGCCGTGTGCTCTACGAAGCCGTCGCGTCTCGACCCACCTCGCCCCCGTCCTGAGGGCACCGATCTCCACCCAAAGATTCCCCGTCAGTCCCGAGAGCCGGGCGTTCCTGCGTGAGCTCTATCCGGCGGCCTCGGTCGCGGAGTGGACCGACTGGCGCTGGCAGGTGAGGAGCCGAATTCGCAACCTGGCCGAGCTCGAGCGCGTCTTCGTGCTCTCGGACGATGAGCGCGGCGCGGTTCAGCGCCATCAAGGCCCGCTGCCGGTTGGCATCACGCCGTACTATGCGAGCCTGATGAGCCGCACCGACGCCGCGGATCCGCTGCGGCGTACCCATATCCCGGTGAACGCCGAGTTCACGCGCTTGCCCGGCGAGGCCGATGACCCGCTCGGGGAGGACCACAGCACGGTCGTGCCCGGTCTGGTGCACCGCTATCCCGACCGCGTGCTATTTCTAACCACGCCGTTTTGCTCGACTTATTGCCGCTACTGCACTCGCTCGCGCATGGTGGGCGAGAGCGGCGAGTACGAGTTCGGGCCCTCGCAGTGGGAGAAGGCGCTGGCTTACCTGGAAGCGCACGCCGAGGTGCGCGACGTGCTGCTCTCCGGCGGCGACCCGCTCGCCTTGCGCGACGACAAGCTCGACTGGTTGCTAGGGCGCTTGCGGCGCATCAAGCACATCGAGTTCCTGCGGATCGGAACCAAGATCCCGGTCGTCTTGCCCATGCGTGTAACCCGCGACCTGGTGCGAATGCTCAAGCGCCACCATCCGTTGTGGATGAGCATTCACTTCACCCACCCGGCGGAGCTCACCCCGGAGGTGAGCGAAAGTTGCGCCCGCCTCGCCGATGCCGGCATTCCACTCGGCAGCCAAACCGTTCTTCTCAAGGGCATCAACGACGAAGTGGATACGATGAAGCGGCTGATGCATGGCCTGCTGGTGAGGCGCGTGAAGCCCTACTACCTGTATCAGTGCGACCCGGTGACCGGTGCCAGCCACTTTCGCACGCCGGTCGAGAAGGGGCTCGAGATCATCCGCGGGCTTCGCGGCCACACGAGCGGCTACGCAGTGCCCACGTTCGTGGTCGACGCCCCCGAGGGGGGCGGCAAGATCCCGTTGCTGCCGGACTACGTGGTGGGCCGCGCGGGCGATGACTTGCTACTCACGAACTACACGGGCGGAGTCTACCGGTACCCGGATGCGGGCAGCATGTTCGGCTCCGGAAAGCGGGTGGACGAGGAGATCCAGACATGCGCATAGGCCTGACCTACGATCTGCGCGACGATTACCTCGCGGAAGGCTTCAGCGAGGAGCAGACGGCTGAGTTCGATACGCCCGAGACGATCGCTGGCATCGAGTCGGCCCTGATCGGTCTCGGCTTCGACGTGCAGCGCATCGGCAATGTTCGGGCCCTGGTGACGGCGCTCGCCCGGGGCCAGCGCTGGGATCTCGTCTTCAACATCGCGGAGGGCATGAATGGTCTGAGTCGAGAGGCGCAGGTGCCCGCGTTGCTCGATGCCTACGGCATTCGATACACCTTCTCCGACCCCCTCACGATGTCACTCACGCTCGACAAGGCAATGGCCAAGCGGGTGGTGCGCGACCACGGCATCGCAACCGCGCCGTTCATCGTGATCGAGAGCGAGCGCAGCTCCCCGCCGGCGAGGGAGGACTTCCCGTTGTTCCTCAAGCCCCTCGGGGAGGGAACCGGCAAGGGGATCAGCGCCGCCTCTCACGTCGCCACCCGATCGGAGTTTGTAAGGACCTGCCGCACCCTGCTCCGCGAGCACCGCCAGCCGGTGCTCGCAGAGGCGTATCTACCGGGTCGCGAGTTCACGGTCGGCATCGTCGGCCACGGGCAGCAAAGCCGGGTGATCGGGGTCATGGAGATTGAGTTCGGTGAGAAGGCCGAAGCCTGGGGCTACTCCTACGATAACAAGGAGCGTTACGAGGACCGCGTGAGCTACCGGCTCGCGGGCGACACCGAGGCGCGCCAGGCGGGGCGCACGGCACTTTCGGCCTGGCGCGCGCTGCGCTGCTGCGACGGCGGCCGGGTGGACCTTCGCTCCGACGCCGAGGGCGTGCCGCACTTTCTCG
>JBFHLI010000241.1:0-5575 GCA_041594935.1 Gammaproteobacteria bacterium
GGGAGCTGGAGCTTTGCGGAGCTCAAGAGTCGGCATCGGCGCCATGAACCCTATCCCAACATCCCCGAACCGGACGAGCCCGTCGACGATGCGTACGAATCCAGGGCCGTGATCGAGCCTGGTGACCTGCTCGCGTTCTCCGGCGCACAGCTCCACGCCACGGTTCCGAATGCCTCCGGCGCGGCGAGATTCAGCCTCGAGACCCGTACCGTCTACCTCCCGGACGTGCTCGAGGGCCGCGGCGCGCCGAATGTCGACGGGGCGAGCTCGGCGGTGATGTACCGCTGGTTCCGCCATGTCCTGTCCCGACAGCCTCTGGCCGAGGCCATCGCCGGGCAGCCGCCGGACACACGGCCCCGGCCGGGCGGGCGAGACATACCATGACGACCATCGCCCGGCGATACGGCCGGTATCTCGTGGCGGCGAGCCTCGCGATCGCATCCCTCGCGGGCACCATCGGCGACGTCCGCGCCGACGCGTCGCGGATCTTCAACGCCTTCAAGGACCGGGTCCTCCAGGTTCAGATGCTCGATCGTGCATCCGACTCGAAGGCGAGCATCGGCTCGGGCTTCCTCGTGAGCGACGAAGGCCACGTGGTCACCAACTTCCACGTCATTGCCGAGGCCATCTACAAACCGGCGCAGTACCGCGCCCGGTACGTGCTCGACGATGGCCGCACCGGCGAGCTGAAGCTCCGCGCCATCGATGTCGTGCACGACCTCGCGTTGCTGCAGGCGCAGGCGCTTTCCGGTGCCCACCTCGCGCTCGACCTCGAGGCACCCCGCAAAGGCGATCGCCTGTATGCGTTCGGTAACCCGCACGACCTCGGCCTGACCATCGTGGAGGGTACCTACAACGGGCCGCTCGAAAAATCCCTCTACGACAAGATCCACTTCACCGGCTCCATCAACGCCGGGATGAGCGGCGGACCGGCGGTGAACGCCGCCGGAGCCGTGGTGGGGGTAAACGTGTCCACCGCGGGAAATCAGCTGAGCTTCCTGGTGCCCGCCCGCTACGTCTCGGCCCTCATCGACGGGGCCGGCCGCGCGGCCGGCACCAACCTGGACTTCACCGCGATTGCGCGCGACCAGCTGCTCGCCAATCAGGCGCGCTACCTTGGCCCGCTGCTCGCGGCCCCGCTCCCCCGGGCGACGATGAATGGCTTCACGGTGCCGGGCAAGCTGGCCGATTTCCTAAACTGCTGGGGCAACACCGAGCTTTCCGAGGAGAAGCTGTATGAGTGGGCCTACCAGTCCTGCTCCACCGCCGACGACCTCTACCTGTCGGCCGAGCAGGGCTCCGGGGTCATCAGCTTCTCGCACGAGCTCTTCGCCACCGACGAGCTCGGCCCGGTGCGCTTCTTCCGGTTCCTCGAGGAGCGGTTTCGCGCGCATCGACCGCGCCTCGAGGCCAAGGAGGAAATGGTCACCAACTTTCGCTGCGAGTCCGGATTCATCGAGCACGATGGGCTGACGTTCAAGACCGTCTTCTGTCTGCGGGCCTATAAGAAGTTCGACGGACTCTTCGACGCCTTCCTGAAGGCGGCCGCCCTCACCGGCAACGAGCATTCCCTGCAATCGAATCTGTTTCTCGCAGGCGTCAGCTACGACAACGCAACCCGCTTCGCGCGGGTGTTCCTGGAGTCGATCGACTGGACGCCCTGAGCCACGTTGCCACCACGCCCGCCGTCTCGCCGGCGACCCGCGGGTTCCTCGAGGTCCTGGATCGCCTCGACCGGGTCACCGAGCGCATCCCGGTCACGCGCTTCCCGGTGCGGGTGGGACGTGCCTATGACAACGACGTGATCGTCGATGACCGCTACGTTTGCCCGCACCACCTGCGCATCCACGAGGTCGAGCCGGGGCGCATCGTGGCCGAGGATCTGGCCAGCGTGAACGGCCTGTTCTTGCGCCGGGGCAAGCGCCCAGTGCGCGAAGCCACGCTTTCCGACGGCCAGTGGGTGCGCATCGGGCACACGCGGCTGCGCTTTCGGGACGCCTCGCACCGGGGCGAACCGACCCTGCCCGATCACCACACCCAGAAGCTTCTCGGGGCGTACGAGAACCCGGTCGTACAGGCCATCGCGGTCGTGGTGACGGTGGGGGTGCTGTGGCTCAATAATTTCCTCGACTCGGTCGAGCGACGGGGCGCCTCCGAGGGTGCATTCGAGCTCGTGTTTCCGCTCGCCCTGATCCTGATCTGGGCCGGCGGCTGGGCCTTCGCCGGGCGCGTCGTCCTTCATCGGATTAAATTTCTCGTCCACTGTGCGGTGATTGGCACCGCGCTGGTCGCGATATTCACCCTCGACGCCGCGTTCGACTACGCCACCTTTGCGTTCGACATCGACGAGGCGCACTATGGCCTTAGCGTCGTCGCAGGCTTGGTGATCGTGGCCGCGGTTCTCTACGCGCACCTGCGATTTTGCACCCTCGCCCCGCCGTTGCGGCTCGCCGGGGTGGCAACCGCCATCTCGCTCACCGTCGTCGGGCTGATAATGCTGAACTCGCGCATCGACGAATCCGAATTCAGCCCGGTGCCGAGATACCAGGTCACTCTCAAGGCGCCCACCTTTCGATGGGCGAGCGGCCAGTCACCGGGTGCATTCTTCGCCGAGCTGCCGGGGCTGCGGGCGGGGCTGCTGACCGAGGCCGAGCGCCCAACGGACTGAGGCGCGACCGGCTCCACTGTGCCGCGGGCACGAAAGGCAGGGACGGTGCCCGGACTCAGTGCTCGGCGAGCAGGCGCCCGAAGCCCGGCACCGGGTCCTCGATCCCGGCAAGCCGCAGGCAATGCCACAACATCGCCTGATTGCTCGAGACCGCCGGCTTTCCGGTCACCGCCTCGATCTGCTCGAGCACCTCGATGGTGCGGAGCGCGCCGCAGCTGATGAACACCGCATCGGCGTCCGCGCGGTCGATGTCACGCGCAAAGTCGACCAGGAAGCTCGGGCTGACCCGCACCATCTCCTCGTCATAGCGGAGATTCATCCCTTGAATATCCAGCACGTCGAAGCCGCAGTCCCGCAAGTAGCGCGCCTCGACCGCGTTCACCTCGTCGAGGTAGGGCGTGCCGACCACGATCCGCTTGGCCTCGAGCGCGCGAAGCCCCGCGATCACCCCGCTTACCAGCGTGGTCGCCTTGGCGTGGGGAGCCCCGCGCCGAAGCTCGGCAACGACGTTCTCCTCACCCATCACGACGCTCCCGGAGGTGCAGGCGTAGCAGATCACGTCCAGTGGGTCCTCGGGGAGGATGAGGGCCGCCGCCTCGGCGAGGTGTCCGAGCTGCGCGGCCAGATTCTCGACGTTGACGACCCGCGGCATCGCCACCCGGGTGAAGTGGATCCCCACCCCCTCGGGCGTCATGCGCGGCAGCTCCTCCTCGACATTGCGCTCGGTCGCGATCAGCACGAACCCGAGGCGCGCGCGCCACACTCGCCCCCGGTCGAATCGCACCGGCCAAGGCCTGGAGGTGACCGATTGACCCGCCTCGACGCGTTTGTCCATGGCTTCTGTCCCTACTCGATGACGGTATGCAATCATTGCACCCGAGTGCCGTCAACGCGAGCCCCAGGGCTCCCGTGGCCTGAGCTCTCCGAGGAAACTTCATGAACGCCTTCCAGCGCCGCACCATCGAGCTCCAGCGCCGCCTCGCCGATGCCGGGGTCGACGTGTTTCTGGTCACTCATCCCGACTCCATCTATTACCTGTCCGGGTACTGGGGTGACCTCGGAGTGGAGTTCGGCCGCCCCAGCATCCTCGCCCTGCCGCGCGACGGCGAGCCTACCCTGATCACGGCCGCGATGGAGCTCGAGATGGCCCAAGCAATGACGTGGGTGACCGACGCCCGCGGGTACGCCGACGGTGCCGGCGGCGAGTGGCGCGATCCGCTCAGCGATGTCGTCTCGCGGGTGCAGACCGGCACCGTCGCGATCGAGCGCCATCGGATCCCGGCCATGGTCTCGGAATACCTTCGCCAGCAGCTCGCGACCCGCCCCCTCGCCGACGCCACTGACATCCTGGCCGAGATGCGGGTCATCAAGACCCCCGAGGAGATCGAGATGATCCGGCAGGCCGGCCAGGTCGCGATCGCCATGGGTGCGGCGGGCAAGGCCGCCATTGCCGAGGGCGTTCCCGAGTACGAGGTGGCGCTGGCGGTGATCGCGGGCGGGACTCGCAAGGCGGCCGAGATCCTGGCCGCAGAGGCGCTAGATGACTTCATGACGCCGATGATTCACAACCTGCAGGTGCTCAACTCCGGGCGGCACACCGCGATGACTCACCGCCATCCGACGGTGCGGCGGCTCGAGCGCGGAGATCCGGTGTACCTGTGCTTTTGCTGCATCGCCCACTTCAAGCAGTTCAAGCTCGGGTTCGACCGCGAGTACTTCGTGGGTGAGGTCAACGACGAGCAGGCACGCACCTACCGGGCCGCCATCGCCGCCCAGCGCGCCGCCCTCGATGCGATGCGCCCCGGGATACGCGCCGAGGAGGTTCACCGCGCTTCCGTAGAGGCCTACCGCGAGCATGGATTTGCCACCGCCTACCGGACCGGGCGCGCGATCGGCTATTCGTCGCTGGAACAGCCGGAGCTCAAGGAAGGCGACCGGACCGTGCTCCGGCCCGGCATGGTCTTCGCGGTCGATGGCGGTATCACGGTGCCCGGGGAGTTCGGCGCCCGGGTCGGCGATACGGTGCTGGTGACCGACACCGGCACCGAGGTCGTGACCGAGTTCCCGCGCCAGCTCGAGGTGCTATGAGCGAGCGGCGCCGCAGGCGGCGCCGTCAGCTCGGATACTGGGGCGGGTCGTAGGCGCGCTGCTCCTGGCCTTTGACGATCGGCTTGACGAATAGCTCGACGCGACGGTTGAGCTGTCGCCCGGCCTCGGTGGCGTTGGTGTCACGGGGCTCGGCCTCCCCGCGACCCTCGGTGCGAAGACGATTCGACGGCACCCCTTGCCCGAGCAAATAATTCCCCACCGATTGCGCGCGTCGCTCGGAGAGCGCCAGGTTGTAGGTCTCCGAACCCCGGCTGTCGGTGTGACCGACCACGTGCACCACGGTGCGGTCGTACTTGCGCAGCACCTGCCCCAGCTTGTCGAGGGTGGGATAGAAGGCAGGCTTGATGTCGGCCCGGTTGTAATCGAACGACACCTCGCTGTTGACGCTGAGCTTCAAGGTGTCGTCCTTCATTCGCTCGATATCGAGCGCGTGCTGTGCCTTCTCCCCGGCCAGGGCCTGCTCGAACTCGCGCTGCTGGTTGTCCATGTAATTGCCGACCAGGCCGCCGGCGAGGGCCCCGACCGCGGCTCCGACCAGCGCCCCCCCGGCACCCTTATCGATGCCGTATCCGATCGCAGCGCCGGCGGCGGCGCCGACGCCGGCCCCCGCCTTGGTGCGCCCGTAGGGGTCACCGGTGGCACAGCCGCCGAGGGCGGAAACCGCAACCGAGAGGATCAAGAGTTTCTTCACTGACATGGCGCTGCTCCCTGGAAAGCTTCGCTCACTCGCGACGATGGCCTCGATCGTATACGAGCTAACGCGACGGATGGAGCCTAAGTCTAGTCGAATGATGCGAA
>JBFHLI010000242.1:0-5575 GCA_041594935.1 Gammaproteobacteria bacterium
AGCCGTCTCCGCCGGGCATCTTGAAGTTGATCTTGTCCTTGAACAGGACCGCCGGCTCTCCGAATAGATCGCCCATCAGCTCGAGCACCGCTCCCGCATTGAGGAGCGCGTCGAAGCCCCGGTGATGGCGGCAGAAATCCTCGATACGCTGCACCACCCGGCCCCCCTCGGGGTGCAGGCTATCCTCGTAGTACACCATGTGCTTACCCGGCCGCTCGGGCCGCGCCACCAGCTCATCGGTCCAGACCGAGATCTGTTCCATCTGGGCCGGACCGAAAAAATTCCTCAGAACGAGAAATCCGTCGCGCCCAAAACCTGCAAGCGCCTCGTCATCGAGACGAACCTGGGCTGGAACCGGCGGTTGCATTGTCGCGACTCGACTCAAGGCGATCTCTCCTCGAAAACGGCAGCGATGGATGGCGGCGCATTCTGCCGAAAAGCAAACCGCGCGTCGAGACTCGCCCCGGGCGAGGGCGAAGCCAACCCGCTCACGCCGCCGCTGCCCTGTTGTCTGCTCGCGTGGTCTCATGCGGACCCGCGTCGTCCCGTTGCTCGGGCGCGGAGCTGCACGTAGACCACCCCCGAGATGATCAGGCAGCCGCCAGCGAGATGCAGGAGCGTCGGATAGCGGCCGAACCAGATCGCGATGCAAACCACCACCACCGGGGCCAGATTGCCGTACATGGAGGCAACCGTGATACCCACCCGGCTCACTCCGAAATGCCACAGGAACAGCGCCAGCGAGGCGGGCCCGAGCGCAAGGTAGGCAATCCATCCGAGCGAGCGGCCCGAAGTCTCGAAACGAACCTCTACGAGCTGAGCCAGCGAGAGCAACGCCACCGTGAGCACCACGATCAGGGCACCGCTTGCCACCGTGAGCGCCGCGATCCCGAGCTGGGGAAGACCCTGCAGCCAGCGCTGGGCGGTGAGGGAGTACCAGGTCCACAGACAGAGGGCGGTCAAGATGAACAGCTCGCCGCCGCGCAGACCCTCGACGCCCTCCCCGCCCGCCAGCACCGCGCATACCCCTCCGCTCACCGCCAACCCCACCCCGGTCACGATGCCCCTGCGCAGCGGCTCGCGATACACCACCCGGGCCAGCAGCGCCGCAATGATGGGCGCGGTGGTCGCGAGCAGGGCGGAGACCACCGCCCCCGAGTGCCCGATCCCGATCGCGAGCAGGAAGGTGGACCCTCCCACCCCGACGCCGCCGAGGACCAAGATCTTGCGCCACGGCACCCCGGTGAGAATTCGCCCCCAGCCGCCGGTGAGCAGAAAGACACTGACCAGGACCACCGCCCCGCCCGTCAACCGCCCAGCGGTGATGCTGAGCGCGTCCCAGGTCTCGAGCAGGTGCTCGGTGACCGGAAACATCGTTGCCCACACCGAGGAGGAGATGAATAGTCCGAGGTTACCGACGAGACGCTCGCGCAGGGGTCGAGCGGGCGGAGCACTGGCCGACCTCAAGCGCGGCACCCGTTGATTCGAAGCGGGTTAGCAAAGTGCGCCGCTCGACACGCAGCGGCGATCGGCCGCGCTCTTACGGCATCGCGCATGGTCAGATTTCCGTAGCCTCCAAGTCGGCCGTGACGGCGCGCGGATAGTAACAGAAGCAGGAGCGCTCGAGACGGGGATGGATCTGGCGAACGAGGTGTGGCAAGAATAGTCGCGGTGCGCGCCGGTCCATCCGCGCCGGAGGGTGGCGTTGCCGGCGACACGCCCCTCGCGAAGGAGACCCCATGCCCGCCCGTCGACCCAACCTGCTGCTCGTGATGTTCGACCAGATGGCCCCCCAGTCGTTGGGGGTCTACGGACACCCGCTCGTGCGAACCCCACATCTGGAGGCACTGGCCGAGCGCGGGGTGGTCTTCGACCGCGCCTACTGCAACTCGCCCCTGTGCGCACCCTCTCGATTCTCGATGATGGCCGGGCAGCTGCCGTCTCGCATCGGTGCCTACGACAACGCCGCTGAGTTCGCGAGCGACGTCCCCACCTTTGCGCACTACCTGCGCCGGCTCGGCTATCGCACCGCGCTTGCGGGCAAGATGCACTTCGTGGGGCCCGATCAGCTGCACGGATACGAGGACCGCCTAACCACCGATGTGTACCCGGCCGACTTCGGGTGGACCGCCGACTGGCTTCACCCCGAGCAAGCGCAGTTCTGGTTTCATAACATGCAAAGCGTCGTCGAGGCCGGGGTGTACGCCCGCACCTTGAATCTCGACTACGACGAGGAGGTGGCTTACCAGGCTACCCGCCATCTCTACGACATCGCCCGCGATGCCGACGAGCGACCCTTTTTTCTCACCGTTTCCTTCATCCAGCCCCACGACCCCTACATGGCGCCGCAGTCCTACTGGGATCTCTACGACCACGAGCAGATCGACATGCCGAGCGTCGCCCCGATCCCGCTCGAGCGCAGAGACCCGCATAGCCAGCGCCTCTACCATACCTGCCAGATGGACCAGTATCGGATCGGCGACGATCACGTGCGCAATGCACGCCATGCCTACTATGCGATGATGGCCTACGTGGACGATCAGCTCGGAGCATTGTTGCGGGCGCTCGAGTCCACCGGCCTTAGGGACGGCACGGTGGTGTTTGCGACCTCGGACCACGGCGACATGCTGGGCGAACGGGGGATGTGGTACAAGATGAGCTTCTTCGAGCGCTCGGTGCGCGTGCCTCTCCTGGTCCAGGGTCCCGGAGTCGGCGAGGGCGTTCGCGTCGGCGACAGCGTCTCGCTGCTCGACCTGCTGCCCACGTTCGTCGAGCTTGCCGGCGATGGTGCCACCATGGACTACGCCGCCCCCATCGACGGCGCGAGCCTCCTACCTCAGCTCGGCGGAGCCACCGGTGCCGAACCGCGGACCGTGCCCGCGGAGTATCTCGCCGAAGGCACGACCGAGCCGGTCTTCATGCTCCAGCGCGGCCGGCACAAGCACGTGAGCTGCAAGAGCGATCCCGCCCAGCTGTTCGACCTCGAGTCCGATCCCCACGAGCTCGAGAACCGGAGCGGACAGCCCGAACTCGCCGAGGTCGAGGCCGCCTTCGCGGCCGAGGCGATCGAGCGCTGGCGCGGCGATGAGATTCGGGCGCGGGTCGTTGCAAGTCAGCGGCGGCGACTCTTCCTCTACCATGCCCTGCAGCAAGGCCAGCATCGCGGCTGGGACTACGAGCCGCGTAGAGACGCGACGCGGCAATACAATCGCAATCTCGCCAATGAGCTCTACGACACCGACCGCAACGCGCGCATACCGCGCCGCGATCCCCCGCCCTTCGACTCCGACTCAGAGCCGGACCCGGGCGGGCAAATTCCTGGGAGTCAATAGACTCCCCGCTCGCGCGGCGGCGCTCGATGGCTGACGGGTCACCCGGATGACGCTCTACGGGCTACGCGGGTTTTACCATCACGGCTGGTCCAAGGTGCTGACCGTGATGTCCCCCGCCGGGGCGAGCGCGGCCCTTCGCCATGTGCAGATCGACGACGGCTTGAGCCTGAAGTGGGGTCACGGCCAGCTCTCGCGCTACGTCGAGCAGCGCGAGCGCGCCATCGAGCGGCTGGTCGAGCAATACGGCATCACCGTGCTCACCAAGCCGGAGTGGGACGCCAAGAAGGCCGAGCTCGGCGACGCGATCTATCGCTGAGCCGACCCCGCGGGGCTGGTGCAAATGTCGGGGCAGATCGAGTACAGTTCGGGTTCGCCGAGACGGCTCGCTTCCAAATCCAATATGCGACCGTGAGGCCGGGATTCCGGGCCGCGGATCGCAGGGGTTCTCGCCAGTAACGAGGTACGCAATGCAAAAATCACTGCTCATCGACCCAGAAAAGTGCACGAGCTGTTTGCAGTGCGAGATGGCCTGCTCCTTCCACCACGAGGGGGCATTCAATCCTGCCAAGTCCCGCATCAAGGTCTTCGAGTTCGAGCACGGCCGGACCGCGATCCCCTACACCTGCACGCAGTGCGACGAGGCGTGGTGCATGCACGCCTGCCCGGTCGAGGCGATCACCTTGAACCCGGTTACGGGAGCCAAGGAGGTCCACGACAGCATCTGCGTGGGATGTAAGGTGTGCACCATCGCCTGTCCGTTCGGCACCATCAACTATAACCAGAGCACCGGCAAGGTCATCAAGTGCGACCTGTGCGGCGGGGATCCTGACTGCGCCAAGGCCTGCCCCACCGGGGCCATCGCCTACGTCGATGCGAACTGGACCGGCCTCGAGCGCATGCGCGAGTGGGCCGAGCGGACCCAGGTCCGTCCAACTTCGTAAGCCATTGAAAAGTAGCGACCAGGAGCAAGCATCATGGGATGGCAAGGAAAAGTTCTCAGGGTCAACCTGACGCAGGGGACCTCCAAGATCGAGCCCCTGAACATGGACTGGGCCCAGCAGTTCATCGGTGAGCGCGGCCTCGCTTCGAAGTATCTCTTCGAGGAGATGGACCCCAAGGCGGACCCGATGGGACCGGATAATGTGCTCATCTTCTCCACCGGGCCCCTCACGAGCACCATGGCCTCGACCAGCGGCCGCTACGCGGTGGTCACCAAGGGGCCGCTCACCGGCGCCATCGCGTGCTCGAACTCGGGCGGAAAATTCGGGGCGGAGCTGAAGTTCGCGGGCTACGACCTGCTGATTCTCGAGGGCAAGGCCAAGCAGCCGGTGTATCTGCACATCGTCGACGAGGAAGTGCAGATCCTGCCTGCCGACGAGCTCTGGGGCCAGACGGTGTGGCACACCGAGGATTGGCTCAAGGCGCGCCACCAGAATCCGCTGCTGAAGGTTGCCTCGATCGGCGTCGCGGGTGAGCGTGGCGTGCTCTTCTCGTGCATCGTCAACGACCTGCACCGCGCCGCGGGACGCTCCGGGGTCGGGGCGGTGATGGGCTCGAAAAACCTGAAGGCGGTCGCGGTCCACGGCACCAAGGGCGTCAAGGTCCGCGATCCGCTCAAGTTCATGCAGGCGGTCAACGAGGGCAAGGCACTGCTGCGCGAGAGCGCGGGGGCCCAGGAGCTCACCGAGCTCGGAACCAATGCGATGATCGACATGATGCAGGAGTTCGGCGGCCTGCCCACCCGCAACTTCAACGAGGTCCAGTTCGAGGGCGTCGACCACATCAATCCCGCCGCGATGGTGGCGACCAAGCCAAACGGCCACCGCAATCTCCTCACCAACAAGGCCTGCTTCGGCTGCACCATCGCCTGCGGGCGCATCGCCCACATCGACGAGCATCACTTCACCATCGTCAATCGCAAGGAGTACTGGCACGCATCGGGCGGCCTGGAGTACGAGACGGCCTATGCCTTCGGGCCAGTGGTGGGCGTGGACGATCTCGATGCCCTCACCTTCGCCGGCTACCTCATGAACGAGCACGGCATGGACCCCATCTCGTTCGGCGTCACGCTGGCAGCGGCGATGGAGCTCTACGAACGGGGCGTGATCGGAGACCCGCAGACCGGTCTGCCGCTGCGCTTCGGGAACGCGGACGCAATGATCGCATTCACCGAGCGCACTGCGCGACGCGAGGGCTTCGGCGACGAGCTGGCCGAGGGCTCGAAGCGCATGGGCGAGAAGTTC
>JBFHLI010000243.1:0-5537 GCA_041594935.1 Gammaproteobacteria bacterium
CATCTTCTTCTCCGCTCGCGCCCACCGGATCGGGCTCTAGGCGCCGGGCGCGATGACCCACGGTACCCCTGACATCTCGGTCCTGGCCGAGGACGCGGAGCCGAGCACCGCCGAGCGCGGCGAGTTCACCGCGCTCGAGCGGCGTCTGCTGAACGACTTTCAGCGGGACTTTCCCGTCAGTGAGCGCCCTTATGCCGAGCTTGCCGACCGCCTCGGGGTGAGCGAAGCGGAGGTGCTGGGCGCCCTCGGGGACCTGACTCGACGGGGAGTGGTGAGCCGGGTCGGCCCCGTGTTTCGACCGCGCACCATCGGGGTCAGCACCCTTGCCGCGATGGCGGTGCCCGGGACGCGGCTCGAGGCGGTCGCTCGCGTGGTGAGCGAATTCGAGGAGGTGAATCACAACTACGAGCGCGAGCACGAGTTCAATCTCTGGTTCGTGGTCACCGCCCCGAGTGAGGCCCGCCTGGCCGAGGTGCTCACCGAGATCGAGGCCCGCACGCGCCTGCGGGTGCTCGACCTGCCGCTAGAGCATGCTTTCCACATCGACTTAGGGTTCCGGCTGTGGTGACCGCGGCCGGCGCTGGCCTGAAAACACTTGAGCGCGAGCTGGTGGGCGCGATCCAGGCGGGGCTGCCGCTCGCGCCGCGCCCGTACGCCGAGATCGCGGATCGACTGGGCGTCGACGAGCCGACGGTCCGGGCGCGGGTGCGAGATCTGCTCGAGGCCGGGGTGATCAAGCGGCTCGGGGTGGTGGTGCGTCACCATGAGCTTGGGTTCGTGTCCAACGCGATGGTGGTCTGGGACGTGCCCGACGATCGGGTCGAGGCGATCGGACGGGCGCTCGGCGAGGCCGAGGGTGTCACCCTGTGCTACCGCCGCCCGCGACGGCCACCGCACTGGCCCTACAATCTGTTCTGCATGATTCACGGCCGGGAGCGCGAGAGCGTGCGGGCTCACATCGAGGCATTGCGCGCGCAAACGCCGGGGCTGCGCGACGTCGCCCATGCGGTGCTGTTCTCCGGGCGGCGCTTCAAGCAGTGCGGAGCGCGTTACGGCGAGCCCGGCCTCGCGAGGGCGAGCGTGGAGGGTCACGACCATGGATGAGCTAGACGGCGCGATTGTCAATGCGCTACAGGACGGTATCGCCATCGCCGAGCGGCCGTTCGCGGCGCCGGCAGCGAGGCTCGGAACCTCCGAGGCCGAGGTGATCGCGCGGCTCGAGCGCCTGCTGAGCGAGGGGGTGCTGTCGCGCTTCGGCCCGATGTACGATGCCGAGAAGCTCGGCGGAGCGCTGTGCCTGTGTGCGATGACAGTCCCGGCCGAGCACTTCGAGCGGGTCGCCGAGCAGGTGAATGGTTTCTCGGAGGTGGCACATAATTACGAGCGTGAGCACGCGCTCAACATGTGGTTCGTCCTCGCCACCGAGACCCCCGGGCAGATCGATCGCACGATAGCGGCGATCGAGCAGCGTACCGGGTTGAGCGTGCTCCGGCTGCCCAAGCTCGAGGAGTATTACGTTGGTTTGAAGCTAGAGGTCCAATCCCTGGAGGAAACTACATGAAGAAGCTAACTACGAGTGTCCTGGTCCTGTCTCTCGCGGCGGCCGCGGGCCCGGTAATTGCCGGTGACGCTGCAGCCGGGAAGGCAAAATCCGCCACCTGCGTGGCCTGCCACGGGGCCGAGGGGATCAGCATGGTGCCCGAGTATCCGAACCTCGCCTGCCAGAAGGAGAAGTACCTGGTCACCTCCATCAAGGCCTACAAGAGCGGGGCCCGCGAGAACCCGCTGATGAAGCCGATGGTGGCGTCTCTCTCGGACGCTGACATCGAGAATCTTGCCGCCTACTACTCGACCTTGAACTGCAAGTAGAGCTGAGTCGGAGACATGCGGGGGATCGATTCACATCCTGCTCGAGGCGAGCCGGGGGCGGTCCGGCCGGTCGAGAGCGTCTCCGACTCGGAGCCGGGTCGCCCGCGGACCGCCGTCCTCGATCCGGTCGATCGGGCGCTGGTCGAGAGAACCCAGGCCGCGCTACCCCTGGTCGCGCGCCCCTACCATGCCCTTGCGGCCGATCTGGGTATTCCGGCCGATGAGGTGATGCAGCGCCTCGAGCGGATGCAGGCGCGGGGCGTCATCCGCCGCATCGCGGCGGTGCCCAATCACTACGCGCTCGGCTACCGGGCTAACGGCATGTCGGTGTGGGACGTCGCCGACCGCGAAGTCGGGGCGTGCGGGCGACTGGTCGGGTCGCTGCCCTTCGTGAGCCACTGTTACCATCGTCCGCGCCGGCGCCCGCTCTGGCCGTACAACCTTTTCGCGATGGTACATGCACGGGACCGGGCCGAGGTCGAGGGGATGGTGGAGCAGATTGCGCGGGCGCTCGGTGCGCGCCAGCGGGGTTTTTCGGTGCTCTACAGCAAGCGAATCCTCAAGAAATCGGGTTTGCGCATCGGTCCTAGGGGCTGAGCCGATGTTTCGAATCTCGAGGTACATGCGCGAACTCGCCGATCCGAGCCGACCGGTTCGGGCCGGGGCGCCAACCGGCCCGGTCGTGATCTGGAATCTGATTCGACGTTGTAATCTCACCTGCAAGCACTGCTATTCGATATCGGCCGACCGGGACTTCCCCGGGGAGCTCGACCTCGATGAGGTCTACACCGTCATGGACGACCTCAAGTCGTTCGGCGTCCCGGTCCTCATCCTGTCGGGCGGCGAGCCGTTGCTGCGCCCCGATATCTTTTCGATCTCGGAACGGGCGAAGGCGCTCGGCTTCTACGTGGGCCTGTCCACCAACGGTACGCTGATCGAGCCGGGCAACATCGATGCGATCGCCGCCGTGGGTTACGACTACGTGGGGGTGAGCATCGACGGGATGCGCGCGACCCACGACAAGTTCCGGCGCAAGGAAGGTGCGTTCGATGCCTCGATTCGCGGCATCGAGCTGTGTCACGATCGCGGCATCAAGGTGGGGCTGCGATTCACCATGACCCAGGACAATGCGCGCGAGCTACCCGAGCTGCTCGCGCTCATGGACGAGCTCGCGGTCGACAAGTTCTACCTCTCCCACCTCAACTACGCGGGGCGTGGTGATCGCAACCGAAAATCCGATGTCGTGCACCAGACCACGCGCTGGGCCATGGACCTGCTCTTCGAGCGATGCTGGCGCGATGTTGAGGCCGGCCGCGATACCGAGTTCGTGACCGGAAATAACGATGCGGACGGCGTCTATCTCCTCGGCTGGGTGCGGGAGCATTTTCCCGAGCGGCTCGATCAAGTGCGCACGAGGCTCGTCAAGTGGGGCGGGAACTCGTCTGGCGTCAACGTTGCCAACATCGACAATCTCGGCAACGTGCATCCCGACACGTTCTGGTGGCACTACAACCTCGGCAACGTGCGCGAACGGCCGTTCTCCGAGATCTGGACCGATGTCTCGGACCCGCTGATGGCGGGGCTAAAGTCGACGCCGCGGCCCGTCAAGGGGCGCTGCGGGGCGTGCGCGCACCTCGATATCTGCGGGGGTAATACCCGGGTTCGTGCCCACCAGACCACCGGCGACCTGTGGGCGGAGGATCCGGCCTGCTACCTCACCGATGCCGAGATCGGGCTCGCGCCGCGCGCAGTGGATCTCGAGACGGCTGGTTAGCCCGATCGCCGCCACCCGCCCTCCCGACCTCACGCCGGACAACCCGGCGAGCGGGAGCTGGCGCCGATGGTGGGTCGCGGTCGTGATGCTAAACGCCATCGACCCTGCGGCAGCCCAGGGCGGGACCGAGCTGTACCGTGTCCACTGCGCCGCCTGCCACGGGGCCGAGCGGCTCGGAGGGCTCGGCCCGGCCCTCCTTCCCGAGAATCTTCGAAGGCTGTCCAGGGCACGCGCGATGGAGGCGATCGAGGCCGGGCTACCGGCTACCCAGATGCCGAGATTCGGCCAGAAGCTGGATTCAGAGCAGGTCGAGACCCTCGTCGATTACATCTACTCTCCGCTCGCCGAGATGCCCCAATGGGGCGAGCCGTCCATCACCGCGAGCCGTCTCGTGCACGTGCCGACGGTCGACCTCGACGCAAGGCCGGTTCACGCTGCGGACCCGCTCAATCTCTTCGTGGTGGTCGAGTCTGGCGACCACCACGTGACGGTGCTCGATGGCGACGCGCTCGAGCCCATTCATCGGTTCAAGTCGCGTTACGCGCTGCACGGCGGCCCCAAGTACTCCCCCGACGGACGCTTCGTGTATCTCGCCTCGCGCGACGGCTGGGTCTCGAAGTTCGACCTGTACCGCCTCGAGACGGTGGTCGAGGTGCGGGCCGGGATCAACACCCGCAACATCGCGGTGTCGAGCGACGGGCGGTATGTCGCGGTTGCCAACTACCTCCCCCACGACCTGGTCATTCTCGATGCCGGCGACCTGACGGTGGAGGCGATCGTCCCGGTTCGCGGCGAGGCGGGCGCGAGCTCGCGGGTGAGCGCGGTCTACGATGCGCCGCCCCGGCAAAGCTTCATCGCCGCGCTGAAGGATCTGAAGGAGGTGTGGGAGGTCCAGTACGCCGACGACCCCGTCAACTACACCCCGGTGCACGATTACCGCGACGAGGGGGTACTCGCCGAGCCGGTCAGATTTCCGGTTCGCCGGATCCGGGTGGAGGATTATCTGGACGACTTCTTCTTCGACCCCGGCTATCAGAATCTGATCGGGGCGGCCCGCAACGCCGAGAACGGACAGGTCGTCAACCTCATCGTCGGCCGCAAGATCGCCGACGTCGATCTCCCGGGCCTACCGCACCTCGGGTCCGGGATCACCTGGGACTACCGTGGCCGAACGGTGCTCGCGACCCCCAACCTGAAGGAGGCCGCCGTCAGCGTGATCGATCTCGCGACCTGGAGGACGGTCCGTCGGATCCCGACCCTCGGCCCCGGCTTCTTCATGCGCAGCCACGAGGATACCCGCTACGCGTGGGTCGACGTGTTCTTCGGGCCGAACCGGGACGCGGTGCACGTGATCGACAAGGCGTCCCTCGAGATCGTGAAGACCCTGCGGCCCGATCCGGGGAAGACCGCGGCCCACGTCGAGTTCACCCGCGACGGGCGCTACGCGCTGCTCAGCATCTGGGAGATGGACGGCGCGGTCGTGGTCTACGACGCGAGCACGCTCGAGGAGGTCAAGCGTCTACCAATGCGAAAGCCTTCCGGCAAGTACAACGTGTACAACAAGATCACGCAATCGCGGGGCACAAGCCACTGATCCCCACTCGACGACTGCCCTAACGTCGATCCTGATGGGAACCATTCAGTCGGCAGAGCGCGCAGGCCCGTCTGTCGGCACGGCAAGCACTACTCAGCTGCGAATAGTCGCCGGTGTATTTCTCGTGCCGGCGGAAAAGAAACGACGTGTTTCGTTGAGAATCCAGCCCGGATGTTTCACCAAGGACCCGGGACGATGGCGACGGATAGGCGAGTCTGGACGCCGGGCTGGAGCGCAAGGGATAGCCGTAGCTATCGCTTGCGTGAAGCCCAAGTCCGGGCACGCGTAGCCGAGCCAGCG
>JBFHLI010000244.1:0-5533 GCA_041594935.1 Gammaproteobacteria bacterium
ATACTGCGCGAGGACCTGCGCGTTCGAGCTCAGGTTGCGGTGGGTGAGCATCGCGCCTTTGGAGCGACCGGTCGTGCCCGAGGTGTAGAGGAGGGCGGCGAGATCGTCCGCGCCCCGATCTCGATCGGTGAACTCGGCGTGTGCCTCGCCGGTTCGCTCGGTGATCGAGCCCTTGCCGTCGGGGCCGAGCGTCTCGAGACGTGCAACGCCGACCCTTCGGGCGACCGCCCGCGCCCCGGATTCGCGCTCCGGATCGCACACGAAAACGGCCGGCTCGGAATCCGACAGGAAGTAGGATACCTCGGACTCGGTGTAGCCGGGGTTGAGCGGCAGATAGGCGGCGCCCGCGCGCAGGCACCCGAGATAAAGGAGCAGCGCCTCGGGAGACTTCTCGACCTGGGCGGCGACCCGGTCCCCGGGCTTGACCCCGAGGGCGACGAGCGCGTTGGCGAAGCGGCCCGAGGTCTCCAGCATCTCAGCGTAGGATAGCGTTCGACCCGACGGGGTGCGGATGAAGATGCGTCCGGGCGCGGGCATGCGGGAACGAATGAGGGTGAACAGGTTCTCGTTCATGCCTTCACCGCCCCGCTCGCGCGTGCGAGGGGCTTCAGCAGCTTCGAGACCGCACCCGAAACCGCGATCTCGCCGAGATTGACGAACGCCTCGTGGTTCTTCTCGACGTTCTTCCGATCGTAGAGATAGTTCACCATCAGGCCCGCTCCCCTCGCGAGGCTCTTCTCCGATCTATCGGCAAGCCAGTTGATTCGTTCCAGGCGCGCGCCGTTGCCGAGGTGAAATCTCGCGACCGGGTCCACGGGCTCGCCCCGCCCGTCCTTCGCGTGCAGGAAGTAGTACGCGGCCAGCGGCATCACTACCGCCTTCAGCTCGCCCGCCGTCCTCGCATCACGGTGCCAGTCGCTCGTCCGCAGGCGCTCGAGCAGCGCGTGGTGCTTCGCAAGCACGAGCCCCGCCGGGTCGTCACGCTGCAATCTTTCCAGCCAGCGCATGAAACCGGGCGCGGGCGAGAGCGTGGCGAACAACGAGAGCTGTGGGAGGTGGTTGGCAAGCTCGTCCGCGACCTGCTTGATGAGAAAGTTGCCGAAAGACACCCCGCGCAGACCGTCCTGGCAGGTCGAGATCGAGTAGAACACCGCGGTCTTGGCCGTGGCGGTCGCAATCGGCGAGCGCGTCTCGCTCAGGATCGGGCCGATCGCGGTGGGAACCTCGCGGGTGAGCGCGACCTCGACGAAGATGAGCGGCTCATCGGCTAGCGCCGGATGGAAAAACGCGTAGCAACGCCGATCGGGGGGATCGATCCGGCGGCGAAGGTCCTCCCAGTCCCGGATCTCGTGCACCGCCTCGTAACGGATGATCTTGTCGAGCACCATCGCCGGGGTAGACCAGTCGATGCGGCGCAGCACGAGAAAGCCGCGATTGAACCAGGACGACAGCAGGTGGTGCATGTCGCGGTCGGTGCTCGCGAGCTCGGGGTTCTCGGGCAGCGCCCGCAGGATTGCGGCACGCATCTCGACCAGCATCGCGGTGGCGCCCGGCGCGCGATTCAAGCGCCGGAAGAGCTCCTGACGGCGGGGCTCGGAGGCAAAGTGAAGCGCGGCCGCGTTCTCGTCGCTGGAGTCGTGTTCCCAGGTCTCGAGCGCGGACCGGAAGCGCTCTTGGTCGACCCCGAACTGGCCGGCGAGCGCGCGAAAAAAAGCGAGCTGGTCCTCGCGACTGAGTTCGGCGAAGCCGTCCAGGATGTTGCACGCGATGGCCATTCCGGTGGCTTCGCCGCGACCGCGGATCACACGCTCGCACTGTTCGACGAGCCCGCTGACCTTGGGACCGGTGATCTCCGCGCTTCGCCCGAGCAGCGCCCGGCCGCGGTCGGTCACGCTCAGCAGGAAATCGGAAAGGAACGTACCGCTCATGGCTTATGCAGGCAGGCCCCGGACTAGGCCAAGGTCCCCGCCTTGGAATCGACAACGATGGTCGGCCAACCGATCGGATTGGCACGTTGGACATGCTTGGCGAGCGACAGCACTCGCGGCTCGGAGAATCGTGGCCCCACGATCTGCAAGCCGACCGGCAGGCGGTTGCGGTCGAGCCCCACCGGCACCGAGGCACCGACCAGGCTGACCAGGGTTACGATGAACGCGGGGGCAATCCAGTCGACGTAGCTCTCGAGCACCTTGCCGCCGATCTCCTTGGGGTAATTCTCGGTGACCGGGAACGGTGGCACCGGGGCGGTCGGGGTGAGCAGGAAGTCGTAGCGCTCGAACAGCTGCTTGAACCGGGCCCACACCTGCTCGCGCACGTGCTGGGCGCGGGCGGTGTCCGGAACCCGCAAGGCCAGGCCGTCGCGGACGTTCTGCGCGAGGTTCGGACCGAACTGATCGAGAGAATCGAGCCGCTCGACCTGCTGTCCCACCATCCACTCCGCCCGCAGGGTGAGGTACGCTGCCCGCCCGTCCGATGCATCGAAGTCGATCTCATCGACGGTAGCGTCGCTCGCAAGACGCCGGGCCGCGTCGCGACAGATCTGCTCGATTTGCGGGTCGACCCCGATGCCGGCGATGTCCGGGGCGTAGGCGAGTCGTAACCCGCGTGCACTCTCGCTCGCCTGTACGTCGGCGAGCGCGCTGGTCCAGGTTGGGGCCACCGAGATCGGCCAGCTCGGATCGAGACCGGTCATGGCGTCGAGCATCAGCGCCGCGTCCTCCGCGGAGCGAGCGAGCGGCCCGTGAACCTGGCCCGGATCCCACGGCAACCGCATCGGTTCGTTGGGGACCAGACCTGGCGTGGTCCTGAGACCGACGATGCCGCAAAAGGATGCGGGGTAGCGGATCGAGCAGCCGAAATCCGTGCCCTGGGCGAGGGGCGACATGCCGGTCGCGACCGCGACCGCCGATCCGCCGGAGGAGCCGGCCGGGCTCAGGTGGGGGTTCCAGGGGTTGCGAGTGGCTCCGAAGAGGTCGTTGACCGTGTTCGCGCCGGCCGCGAACTCCGGCGTGTTCGTCTTTCCCAGAATGATCGCACCGGCACGCCGCAGTCTTGCGACTACCTCGGCATCGCGCGCCGGCACGTTGTCCGCCAACCGGGGTGATGCGTAGGTCGTGCGGATGCCGGCGGTCTCGGTGATGTCCTTGATGACCACCGGCAGGCCGTGGAGCGGCCCGAGACGGCGGCCTTCGCGGACCGACGCCTCGGCGGCGACGGCCGCCTCCCGCGCGCTCTCCGCCGCCAGCGTGACGACGGCGTTGAGAGTTGGGTTGAGGTGCTCGATCGCGCTCAGGTGAGCTTCGAGCACCTCCACCGGGCTCAGCTCTTTACGCTTGATGAGGTCGCGAAGCTCCAGCGCGGTTCGTCGGTTCAGCGCCTCATCGGGCATCGGATGCCTCCTGTCGCCTAGTCGTTCAGCTACCGCCGGTGTGAGAAGGAACGAATCGATCTCGCACGCATCGTCGAGTCAACGGTGGGCCGGTGTCGGGCGCATCCCGCGTGGGTGCGGCGGCGAGAGGCGCCGGCGGCCCGGATCACGGTCATTCGCCCAGGTCGACGATGGCAATCACCGGCCCCCCGCCGTGCGGACCTTGGTGCATGGCGTCGACTGACACGAAGACCGCCGGATCGCCGATCGCGGCGGCGGCAATGCCGCCCACCGCCGCCTTGGAGTGACGGTGATGGTGCACGTCGGAATCGTCGAGCATGATCTGGCGCCGGCCGCGGAGGATTCCCCGCCGGTCGGCCTCGCATTTCATGAAGCAGTTCACGAGCTTTCCCTGCAGATCGGAGGCTCGCGCCCGCTCGGGAAGCTCGAGCCCGGCATCTCGGATCGCGCGGTAGATGCCGTCGATGTCGAGCGCATCGTTCATGACGCTGTGACCGATACGATACCGCCCCCCCGCGCCGTCGCGATTGCCGAGGAGCACGATCTGGGCACAGTCGAGCTCGACTCCGGAGGAGCACGAGGCGACCGAGGAATAGAGATCAAGATTGCGGCAGATCTCCTCCGCCTTGGGCATCGAGATCTCCCCGAGCGCGACCGCAATCCCGAGACCGGTGGTTCCGTTCGAAACCCCCATGGATTCGTGGACCTCGCAAAAGACGGTCTTCCCCCGCCGCTCGGCGTCCTGAATGGAGTCGATGGTGAGCAGCGGAGTCTTGGTCTGGACGTAGTGAACCTGCTTCGGGTCGGTGATTCCCGCGTCCTTCATCGCCGCCCGCACCCCTTCGGCGACTTTCTCCACCATGGCCGGCCGGCCGATATCCTCGGGGGCAAGGGTCGGGCTCATCGCAATGCCGATGGCAAGTCGCGACTTGCCCTTCGGGCCGGTCCGGTCATTGCGCGCGAAGACGGTCGCGTGGGGGGTGATCACCCCGTCACACCCGCCCGACCACACCATCGGGACTTGCTTGACTGCCTCCTCGTTGCGCGTCCCATACTGGAGCAGTACGGTCCGAAAAGCCTGGTCGGCGAGAATTCGCGTGAAGTCGTTGACTCCGCCGTTGCCTTCGGTCTTACCCACGACCGCAACCACCTCGTCGGCGACGATCCGCCCCGACTGGATGTGCTCTGCCAGCCCGGAGGCGTCCGACACGCTCTTGATCTCAATCTTCGCAGCTTCGACCGCCACCGCTTCGCCCTCCCTCAGGTTGTCCCGAGCGCACCGGCCGATCGAGGTTGGCCCCGCTTCAAGCGTGACCCACCTCCTCTGGCCGGAGTCGCAATTGAGGCCCCACGGATAAGGCCGTGTTCGCCACAGCGCGCCGAATCGAGTCTCCTCGAATCTTGGTTCCGATTGCAAATCAGCGATTCGGCGGCGTCTCGCGAAGGGGCGTTGGCGAGTCGACCGGCACTTCTTGACTCGAATCTCCGCCGGCGCTCGACGATGGATTTCACGCCGTCAAGCCCGGCGGCGTGAACGGGCGTAGTGCCAAACCACCCCGGCCCGCGTTCATGAAGGCGGCGGGCCGGCGCGGTACGACACCGATGCAGGACGCCCGGGGACCTCCAGCTTGGATGCCGACGGCGCCGTGGTGGCAATTACCTTCCCGCGCCGCAGGACGTAACGGCGGCTGGCACGCAGGCGTATGGCCTCGACCGGATCGGCCGCCTCGAGCACCACCAGGTCGGCAAAGCATCCGGGTTCGACCCCGTAGCCCTCGAGCCCCATGATCCGGGCGGGATTGTCGGTGACGGCGTGGAAGCATGCGCGCATCGCATCACGACCGGTCATCATGCCGACGTGCAGCCCCATGTAGGCGGCATCGAGCATGTCGGCGGCACCGAGCGGATACCACGGGTCCATGACGCAATCCTGTCCGAAGGCAACCGTCAGCCCCGCGCTCATGAGCTCGGGAACACGGGTCATGCCGCGGCGTTTCGGATAGTGGTCATGGCGGCCCTGCAGCACGATGTTGATGAGCGGATTGGCAATCACCCCAAGCTCGGCTTCGGCCATGAGCGGAATCAGCTTGCTCACGTAGTAGTTGTCCATGGAGTGCATCGAGGTGAGATGAGAACCGGTAACCC
>JBFHLI010000245.1:0-5516 GCA_041594935.1 Gammaproteobacteria bacterium
CAGCTCGCACGGCACGTTGTGCACCCCCTCGCCGAGGACGACCTGGATGCGGTCGGCGCGCTTGCTCAGCACGACGACGTCGATGGACTCCCCGCTCTCGGTGATGCGCACCTTGATCTTCTCGTCTCGCATCGGCTTCGTCGCCTCCCATCATCGTCGCGCAGTGAGCCACGGCGGCTATCTTCCCGCGAACGCAGAAGTTACGCCAATTCGGCACGCCGTGCACGGGCGCGCCAGGCGCCGCCGCATCGGCGGCCACCGCCGCAGTGCAATTGCCCATTGATTGTTCAATAATGTCCGGCGGCCGATGGCGCGCGGGGCGTTGACACGCTCGCCCCCTCCGCGGTGCCCGGCGAGAAAAAGAACGAGCTTACCTGGGTCGGAGGAGGCACCAGCATGACGCTGGCGGACGTTCTGGAGCGTATCGGAGGCGGGGGCGGCGAGGTCGCTCATGTCGGTCTGTTCGACCTGTTCGGGACCTTTCGGGAGCGGCGGGTACGGGTCGCCGACATCCCGGACGTGTTTGGCGACGGCGCCTCCTTCGTCAACGTGCTGCCGGCGTGGGACGCGAGTGAGGCGGTCTTCGGGGCGGGCCCGTTTCTCGGCGAGTCGGTGTGCATCGACCCTCGCTCGCTTCGCAGTTACCCCTTCGAGCCGAACGCGTTCTTGCTGCTCGCGGACTACGCGGGCCCGTCGGCCGACCTGTCTCCGAGGGTGCTGCTCGAGCGCCAGATCGAGCGCGCCGCGGCGCTCGGCTTCGAGCCGCGCACTGCGTTTGAGTTCGAGTTCCTGGTGCTCGAGCACGATGCGGCCGGCCTGAGGGCCAGGCACTTCACCAACCTCGAGTCCTTCGCGCGCGACAATCGGTGCTGGGCGGGTGAGAGCGCCGCGGTCCACGGCGAGCTCATCGTCGCTCTCGAGACGGCGCTTGCCGCGGGTGACCTCGACCTGCTCTCCCTCGGGCTCGAGCTTGGCCCCGGCTGCTTCGAGGCCACGCTGCGCGCGCGGGAGCCGTTGCGCGCCGCCGATGATGCGGCCGTCTTCAAGCTATTCACCAAGGCTTTCTTTCGGCGGCGCAATCTCACCGCTTCGTTCATGGCGCAGCTCGGGGCGGAGTTTCCCGGGCTTTCGGGTCACGTTCACCTTTCTCTCCTCGACCGGCGCTCGGGGCGGAACCTGTTCTTCGACGAGAGCGATCCTGAGGCGATGAGCAAGCGGTTCAAGCACTTCGTCGCCGGCCTGGTCGAGCTCGCACCGCAGGCGATGGCTCTCACCCATCACACCGTCAACGCCTATCGTCGCCACGCGCCCGGCAACTGGGCCCCGAAGACCGCCTCCTGGGCGGTTCAGGACTACGCCGCCGGGACCCGGGTGGTGAGCTCTGCGGAGGCGGCCTGCCGGCTCGAGTATCGCCTTCCCGGCGCGGATACGAACCCTTACCTGGCCCTCGCATTCGTGCTCGGTGCCGGCCTGTGGGGGATCGAGAACGAGCGCGAGCTACCCCCGCCGCTCGTCGGCGGGGGGCCGCACGCGGTGCCGGAAGCGGCCACCGCGCTGCCGCACGACCTGCTGATGGCGGCCGAGCGCATCGAGCGATCCGCCATTGCCCGCTCGCTGTGGGGTGACCGGTTCATCGAGCACCTCGTGCGCGTGTGCCGGGTGGAGGACGCGGCCCTGAGACGGGCCACCAGTGACGCCGAACGAGCGCGATACCTCGAGCTCGCGTGAGACAGGTGCGGCCGGCGGCGGGCAAATTGAATCTGAGGGTGAGACCTGAGTATGAGTGACCTGCAGCGATATCTCGACGACGATCAGCGCGATGAGCGAGTGGCGCAGGTCCGCGCCAAGATCGACGAGCTCGGGGTGACCCACATCTACTACCAGTACATTTCCATCACCGGTCGAATCATGGGCAAGGCGATGCCCGCACACCACTGGGAGCGGGCGGCCCGCACCGGAATTCAGTCCTGGCTCGGCGGTGTGACCAACGTATTCGCGGACCGTGACGGCCATTTGATCGGTTACCCGCCGACCGCCTCCGAGCTGCTCGCGATGCCCGATCCGGAGACGTTCTGTCAGCTGCCGTGGAACCGGCGCCTCGCGCGGGTGTTCTCGACCGTGTTTTTCAGCCGCGAGGACCCCGATCAGCCCGGGGCGTATCTCGATACCGATTGCCGGGGGAACCTGCGGCGAATTCACGAGCAGTTCATGCACGATCACGGCGGCTTGCATCTGCGGGTCGGCTGCGAGCCGGAGATGCTGTGGCTGAAGCCGGGCGACGGCAATGTGCCCTATCGCGAGACGACCAAGCCGTACGCCTATCACATCGATCAGTTCGAGCAGCTATCCGAGGTGTGGCTGAAGGTTTACGACTACGCGATGGCGATGGGACTCGACATGATCCAGAGCGACCACGAGGACGCCCCCGGTCAGGTGGAGCTCAACTTCGCCTTCGACCACGCCCTTCGAACCTGTGATCGCTTGACCACCTATCGCCAGATCTGCGCGCAGGTCGCGCGCGAGTTCGATCTGATAGCGGTGTTCATGTCGAAGCCCTACATGGGCATGCCCGCGAACGGATGCCACCACAATCTCTCCCTGTGGACCGGCGGCTCGGACCGCGTGGTGCGCCTCGTCGATGATCCGGTGCCCGGGATGGACGAGGTGTTCACCTACACCGAGGAAGGTACCAACGAGATCCCGGACCCGGCGCATGCCTGGATGCCGGCCGCCATCGGTCGCCAGGCATTGGGGGGAATGCTCGAGCACCTCGACGCACTCACCGCGGTCGGCGCGTCGACCGTCAATTCATACCGCCGCCTGAACGACGTGGGCCTTTGGGCACCGGTCGGGCGGAGCTGGGGTCTGCAGAATCGCTCCACCGCGATCCGGGTGTCGAGCCCCGATCGCTTCGAGTTTCGCGCCTGCGACTCGATGGTCAATCCCTATCTGTTCCAGGCCGCGCTCCTCAAGGCGTTCGATGACGGCATCCGGCGCGACATCGATCCGGGAGCGCCCGAGCAGCGCAACATCGCGGAGATGATGGCGGCCGGTGAGGAGGTCAAACGAATTCCCCGCACCTTGGATGAGGCGCTGAATGCGCTCGCCGGCGACGAGGTGATCCGCGCGGCGATGCCGGGCCGGATGCACGAGGTCTATGACTGGTACAAGCGCGACGAGTGGAACAAGTTCATCTGGCAGGTCTCTGACTGGGACGTGAAGCAGTATCTGGACTGCTTGCCGTAGCGGATTAGCCGATGCTCGAGATTAGCGATGAGCAGGTTGAGAGCTTCCGCGACGACGGGTTCCTGCGGTGCGAGGAAATCCTCGAAACCGAGGCGATAGAGCCGCTGCGACGAAGCTTCGAGCACCTGTTCCGGGGCGAGTTCGAAACCGGTGTCACGCCCGATGAGGTCAACTGGCAGGAAGGCACCGGTGATCCGACGCTCACGCGGCAGATATGCAACGGCTGGCGGGCGGACCGCACGATCGCACGCGTGGTCATGCGGGCGGACTTCGGGCGTGCGATTGCCCGGCTCGGCGGATGGCCAGGAACGCGGATAATGATCGATAACGTCTTGTGGAAGCCACCGGGCGCGCGCTCGCTCGGCTACCACCAGGACAATGCATACTTGAGCTGGTATACGCCGTCCGACCTGCTCAGCCTGTGGGTCGCTCTGGATCGCACGAGCGCGCAAGGTGGTACCCTGGAGTTCGTTCGCGGCTCGCACCGGTGGCGTCACGGCGTTCCCGAGGGGGAGTTTCACGGGCCGGCGGATTATTGCAAGTTCATGCACGCCGCAGCGCGTTGCGAGGGAGTCGAGCCCGATATCGTCTACGTGGAGGTCCCGGCCGGGGGTGGCTCTTTCCATCATGGCTGGACCTGGCATGGCTCGGGTCAAAATAGAAGCGATCGGCCGCGCCGCTCGCTGGTGCTTCACGCGATGCGCTCGGACACCCGCTACGACCCCGCGCACCTGCGCGAGGGGACCGGAGTCATCTACAGTCGCTACAAGCGCCTTGCCGACGACAGCATCGACGAGAATTATTTTCCGGTGATATGGCGCTCCGATGGCTACCGGACCCCCGGGATCGATGCCTATCTCGCCGGCTGATCGGGGGGTGCTGCGCAAGACGGGGTGCGAAGCTTGCGCGACGACAACACGTGCCCGTCAAGCGCTGCAGGCGCGGTCGCATCGGGCGGGACAAGTTTGAGCCGGCACTGGCCGGCGTTAATGAGGAGGAGAGGAAAGTGAAGAAACTCAACGCAGCTCTGGCGATCGTCATCGGGGCCTTGGTCGGCCTCGCGTCCTGGTCTCCCACCGCACTCGCGGCGGGTGAGGTCAGCGTGCTCACCTGGGAGGGTTACGCTGACGACAGCTTCATCAAGGAGTTTGAAAAGAACTCGGGGTGCACCGTGAGCGCGACCTACGTCGGCTCAAACGATGATTTTGCTCCGAAGCTGGCGGCCGGTGGTGGCGTCTACGACCTAATCTCGCCCTCGATCGACACCACCAACATCATGGTCGAGGCCGGCTTCGTTCAGCCGATCGATCTCGCGCGGGTGCCGCGCTGGAACGAGATATACGAGAAGTTCCGCACCGCCGGGGGAATCAACGATGGCGGTAAGGTCTATGGGGTGCCGTTCTCTTGGGGCTCGATTCCCTTCATGTACCGGACGGATAAGTTCAGCGCTGCTCCCACCTCGCTCAAGCAGCTCTGGGACCCGGCGCTCAAGGGCAAGATCTCGCTCTGGGACGACAAGAGCGCCCTGTATGTCGCAGCCCGCACGATCGGCAACTCGAATATCTACGAGCTCAGCGACATGCAGCTCGAGGCGGCGAAGAAGAAGCTGATCGAGCAGAAGCCGCTGGTCCGCAAGTATTGGGCCACCGCGGGAGAGCTGGTCGACCTCTACGCCGCCGGCGAGGTGTGGATCTCGAACACCTGGGGCGGCTATCAGTCGGCCCTGCTCGCCGAGCAGAACATCCCGGTGAAGGAGTTCATCCCGGAAGAAGGGGCCGAGGGCTGGATGGATTCGTGGATGATGGTGAAGAACACGCCCAACGAGGAATGCGCTTACAAGTTCATCAACATGGCGATCTCGGAGCTCGGCCAGTGCGGCATGTCCAACGTGAACGGCTACTCCTCCGCCAATCCGATCGCGGCGAAGAACTGCATGACGCCCGAGAAGTTCAAGGAGCTGCATCAGGACGATGTCGACTACCTGGACAGTCTGCTTCTGTGGCGCAATCTCGGCCCGCGGCTCGAGGTCTATACCAACACCTGGAACGCGGTTAAGGCTGCCAACTGAGCTCGGTTCGAAGCCCGGGCGGGCATCACGCCCGCCCGGGGCCGGCCGCGTTACGCCGGGGTCCACGCATGCCTGACATCATCTCTATTGAGAACGTGACCAAGACCTATCACGGTCGGATCACCGCGGTCGCGGATCTGTCACTCACCGTGAAAGAAGGCGAGTTCGTCACGCTTCTCGGGCCCTCCGGCTGCGGCAAGAC
>JBFHLI010000246.1:0-5508 GCA_041594935.1 Gammaproteobacteria bacterium
CCCGGTCCTGAGATCGGAAACGAACGGCCAGGTGCCGAAGATCGCCGGGTGCTTCGGCACGATGAGATTGACGTAGACCAGGCCCGCCAGCACCTCGGCCACCTCCTGCACCACCGCCCCGGCGAGCGCGGCGGGGCTCGTCGCGCCCGCCTGCCCGGCCGCCAGCAGCAGGATCGGTATCCCGGCGCGAACCCCCGCCTCCAAACAGTGGCAGGCGTCCTGCGCAAAGCGAAGCGGCGGCACCACGAAGCAGTTGGACATGCTGACGAACGGGCGCGCACGCCAGCGCGCCTCCCCGCCGGCGATGAGATGAAGCATCGGCAGGGTCACCTCGAGGTGCTCGGGCAATACCCAGCTGGTGCCGACGTGCTTGGTCGTCGCCGCCACGCTCGCGTAGCAGGTGTTGACATCGAGCTCGAGCGGCAACGTCATGTCGCGCGGCACCAGCGGTCGTTGATAGAAGTGGATGTGGTCGAGGCTGTCGACGAGGCGCCCGATGTCGTACAGATCGGCGAGGGTCGATTCCGGATACTCCCGGGTCTCGGTGTCGACGATGTGCACCGCGGCGCCCGCGGTGCCGAAGTACACCCGTGAGTCCTCGAGCGCCATGTCGTGCCGCGGATCCTGGCCGGGCAGCACGATATTGCGCGCCGCGCTGGCGATGTGATCCTCGACGAGGGCGCGCGGAAACAGCAGTCGGCCGTCGCTGCTCAAGCTGCCACCGGCCTGGGTGACGAGATCGATGCACGACGGGATGGGCTCGGCAATCCCGATCTGCTCGAGCACGTCGAGCGCAGCATGATGGATGCGCTCGACCTGCGGGTCGGTGAGCGGCTTGTAACGCCCGCTCACGAGCCCGGGGCGCACCGGCCGATCCGCGTCCGGCAGCTTTGCGGCGCGCATCGCATGCACCGCCGCCCGGGCGCCGCGGCGCTTGCGCCGATGCGTCGTCGTCTCATCGTTCATCGGTGGTCACTCCCGTATCGCGCCGGCATCTCGCGTAACTCTATCGCGTGGCGCGGCGTTGCGCACTAGGAGCGTGTAGCGCATTGGGCGGGCGAAGCGAGGGGCAGCAGGCGCGAGTCGAATTGTCCCGTCGTTCGAGGAGAATAGCTGTAGCTATTTGACGAAGAGGACCGGACAATCCGGCCGCGAATCGCAGATCTTGCTGCGGTTCCTCGGTTGCTCGACCAATGCGGTACACGCTCCTGGCGGCGCGGGTCACCTCCCCGGCATCCCTTGTCATCGCGGGCCCGGCTGTGCAAGAGTCACGACCGGCGCGGGGGGTCGGCTGGGCCCCCGCGGGGCCCAGGGCCAGACCAGACCCGGGCAAGAGCGCGCTCCGGCGCGCGCGAAAAGTAACGGCGAAGGAACATCCGATTGAACCGCAGCGGAAGGCACTTTCTCCAGATCCCGGGGCCCACCAACGTGCCCGATCGCGTGCTGCGCGCCATGTCACGTCCGGTCATCGACCACCGCGGGCCGGAGTTCGCCAAGCTCGGGGCGGAGATCCTCGAGAGCCTGCGGCACGTCTTCAAGACCGAGCAGGCGGTGCTCATCTTTCCCTCGTCGGGAACCGGTGCGTGGGAAGCCGCGCTCGTCAATACGCTCTCTCCCGGCGACCGGGTGCTGATGTTCGAGACCGGGCACTTTGCCACCCTGTGGCACGAGATGGCGAAACGTCTCAAGCTCGAAGCCGAGCTGGTGCCGGGTGATTGGCGTCACGGGGTAAACGCGGCCGCGGTCGAGCAGGCGCTGCGAACGGACCGCGAACACCGGATCAAAGCGGTGGCGGTGGTTCACAACGAGACCTCCACCGGGGTGACGAGTCGCATCGCCCGGGTGCGCGAGGCGATGGACGCGAGCGGGCACCCGGCCCTGCTGCTGGTCGACACCATCTCATCGCTCGGCTCCATCGACTACCGCCACGATGAATGGGGGGTGGACGTGACGGTGGGCGGGTCCCAGAAGGGGCTCATGCTGCCCCCCGGTCTCGGCTTCAACGCAATCAGCGACAAGGCGCGGGCTGCATCCGAGCGGGCCACGCTGCCGCGCGCATACTGGGACTGGTCGGCGATGCTCGGGGCCAACCGCTCCGGATTCTTCCCCTATACGCCCGCCACCAACCTTCTCTACGGCCTACGCGAGTCCATCCACATGTTGCTCGAGGAACGGCTCGAGAACGTGTTTGCCCGCCATGACCGCTTTGCCGAGGCCACCCGCCGCGCGGTGCGGGCCTGGGGGCTCGAGATCCTGTGCGCGGACCCCGAGGAGTACTCGAGCTCGCTCACCGCGGTGCTCATGCCCGAGGGCCACGACGCCGATCGGGTCCGCAACCTGATCCTCGAGCGCTTTGACATGTCGCTCGGCACCGGCCTCGGCCGGCTCGCCGGGCGCGTGTTTCGCATCGGGCACCTCGGCGATTTCAACGATTTGATGCTCGCCGGCACGCTGTGTGGCGTGGAAATGGGCCTGGGAATGGCGGCGGTGCCGATCCGAGAGAGCGGAATCGGCGCCGCTCTCGACTATCTCGCCGAGCGGCGCAACGCCTGAGCGCGGGCCGCACCGAGATTCCCCCGCCGGCAGCGATGAGCGATAAAGAGAGCGTACCCGAGCTATGCCGTCTCTCCGCCGTCGAGGCGGTGGCACAGCTCCGACGGGGCGAGATCTCTCCCCTCGACCTCGTCGAGGCCTCGGCCGCGCGCATCGAGGCGGTCGAGCCTTTCCTCAACGCGCTGCCCACGCGGTGCGTCGAGCGCGCCCGCGACCACGCGAAGCGCATCATGAACGAGACTCGGCGCGAGCGTCCCCCCGGCTGGCTCGGCGGCCTGCCGGTTGCGATCAAGGATCTCAACCCGGTGGCGGGGGTGCGCACCACCTACGGCTCTCCTCTCTACGCCGACCACGTGCCCGAGCGCTCGTGCGTGCTGGTCGAGCGACTCGAGGCGAACGGCGCGATCGTCATCGCCAAGTCCAACACCCCGGAGTTCGGGGCCGGGGCGAGCACCTTCAACGAGGTGCTCGGTAAGACCCGAAATCCCTGGAACACGGACAAGTCGGTGGCCGGCTCGTCGGGCGGTGCGGCGGCGGCGGTGGCCGCCGGCGAGGTCTGGCTCGCCCAGGGCTCCGACCTCGGCGGCAGCCTGCGCACACCGGCGAGCTTCAACTCGGTCGTGGGACTTCGCCCGAGCCCCGGACGGGTGCCGCGGGGACCGATCCAGCTCCCGTTCGACACCTTGTTCGTGGAGGGCCCGATCGCCCGCTCCGCCGCCGACGCCGCGCTTGCCCTCGACGCGATGGCGGGTGAGCACCCGGAGGACCCGCTATCGCTCGCGAGCCCCGCAATCTCGTTCCTGGAGTCGATCCGGCGCGAGCCGGCCCCGCGACGGGTGGGCTTCAGTCCCGACCTCGGCATCCTCCCGGTCGACCCCGAGGTCGCCGAGATCTGCCGCCGCGCGGCCGAGCACTTCGCCGACGCCGGGGCGATGGTGGAGGACCGATGCCCGGACTTCTCCGAGGCGATCGAGAGCTTTCAGACCCTGCGCGCCGCCTTCTTCGCGGCCGAGCACGAGGCGGACCTGGCGCGCCACCGCGACGCGCTCAAGCCGGAGGTGATCTGGAATATCGAGAAGGGGCTCGCGCTCACCGCGGCCGAGATCGGGGCGGCCGAGCGCATGCGGGGCCGTCTCTATCACGCCGTCACGCAATTCTTCGCAGACCACGACCTGCTGATCTGTCCCACCGCCATCGTCCCCCCCTTTGACGTCGATGTCCGTTACGTCGAGGAGGTCGCGGGCCACCGATTCGAAAACTACGTGCACTGGATCGGCATCACCTTCGCAATCACCCTGACCGGCTGTCCCGCGGTCTCGGTGCCCGCCGGATTCAATGCATCGGGGCTTCCGGTGGGCCTGCAGATCGTTGCCCCGCCGCACCGCGAGTCGAGCGCGCTGGCCGCCGCTGCCCGACTCGAACTTGCAACCGGCCTCGCCGACGAGCTGCCGATCGATCCCCGAGGATGCGATGGCCAGAACCTCCTTCGCCACCGGTGACCCGGCCCTCGCGCGCCGGCTCGAGCGCGAGCTCGAAGGCGAGGTGCTCTTCGATCGGTTCAGCCGGGGCCGCTACAGCACCGATGCCTCGATCTATCAGATAGAGCCGATCGGGGTGGTGGTGCCCCGGGGCCCCGGAGACGTGGTTCGCGCGGTGCAGATCGCAGCCGAGTCCGGGCTCCCCCTGCTGCCTCGCGGTGCCGGCACGTCGCAGTGCGGCCAAAGCGTGGGCGAGGCGCTGGTGCTCGACTTCACCAAGTATCTCGCGAACATCGTGGCGCTCGATGTCGCGGCGCGCACGGTCACGGTCGAGCCAGGCGTCGTGCTCGACGATCTCAACCGATATTTGAAGCCCCACGGCCTGTTCTTCCCGGTCGACGTCTCCACCGCGAGCCGGGCCACGATCGGCGGAATGGCCGGCAACAACAGCTGCGGCGCCCGCTCCATCCGCTATGGCAACATGATGCACAACGTGCGTCGGATCGACGCGGTCATGGCGAGCGGAGAGCTCATCGAGTTCTCCGAGGTGCCAGGAAATCTCGCTAGCGTCGAGGCACCGCCGCCCTACCTCGAGCTCGTCGAGGCGATGCGGACGATCGCAGCCGATGCGTGGCTCGAGTCCGATGAGCGCTGGCCTAAGCTGCTGCGCCGGGTCGGCGGCTACAACCTCGATAGCGTCGGGCCGCGCGCGCACAACATGGCCCATCTCCTCGTCGGCTCCGAGGGCACCCTGGGCGCGTTCACCCGGATCGAGCTCGAGCTGCAGCCAATCCCGGCCCACAAGGTGCTCGGGGTGTGTCACTTCCCAACCTTTTACGCCGCGATGGACGCTACGCGTCACCTCGTGAATCTCAAACCGAGCGCGGTCGAGCTCGTGGACGCCACGATGATCGACCTTGCACGGGCCATTCCGATGTATGCAGGCACGATAGATCGCTTCATCCAGGGCGAACCGGCTGCGGTCCTGCTCGTCGAGTTCGCGGGCGAGGAGCACGCCGCGCAGCTTACGAAGATCGACGAGCTCGAGACCCTCACCGGCTCCCTGGGATTTCCGGGCTCGGTGGTGAAGGCGATCGACCCCACCCTTCAGGCAGCGGTCTGGGAGGTTCGAAAAGCCGGGCTCAACATCATGATGTCGATGAAGGGTGACGGCAAACCGGTCTCTTTCATCGAGGACTGCGCAGTCTCGCTCGAGGACCTGGCGGAGTACACCGACCGCTTGACGCGGGTGTTCGAAAAGTACGGCACCACCGGGACCTGGTACGCGCACGCTTCGGTCGGGTGCCTGCACGTTCGCCCCGTTCTCAACCTCAAGGACGAGAAGGATGTGAAGAAGATGCGTGCAATAGCCGAGGAAGCCTTCGCGATGGTGCGCGAGTACAAGGGCTCGCACTCCGGCGAGCACGGCGACGGCCTGGTCCGGTCCGAGTTCCACGAGCCGATGTTCGGGGCGCGC
>JBFHLI010000247.1:0-5476 GCA_041594935.1 Gammaproteobacteria bacterium
CCACTATCTCGACCGCGGATACATCAACTTCAACATCGATTCAACGCAGGTTTCCCTGACTCCCGACAAGAAGGACGTCTACATCACCGTCAACGTGTCCGAGGGGGCGGAGTACACGCTCAGTGAAGTCAATCTGGCTGGCGATCTGATCGTTGACGAGGAGGAGTTGTTCGACAAGATCACGGTGAGCCGTGGCGACGTCTTCTCCCGCAAGGAAATCACCAAATCGAGCGCGGACCTGGCCGGGCGGCTGGGTGACGAGGGGTACGCTTTCTCCAACGTCAACGCGATCCCGGAGGTCAACGAGGAGGACAAGACGGTTGCGGTCACCTTTTTCGTCGATCCCGGAAAACGGGTCTATGTTCGTCGCATCAACTTCAGGGGTAACACCAAGACGCGTGACGTCGTGTTGCGACGCGAAATGCGGCAAATGGAAGCGGGTTGGATCTCGACCAGCGCAGTGGAGCGTTCTCGCGTTCGGCTACAGCGGCTCGGATTCTTCAATGAAGTGAATGTCGAGACTCCGGCCGTTCCGGGCACGACGGATCAGGTGGACGTCAATTTCTCTCTCGAGGAGCGCCCCTCTGGCAATCTCGTCGCCGGGCTCGGATTCTCCCAGGACCAGGGGGTAATCGTCAGCGCGAGCGTTACCCAGGAAAACTTCCTCGGCACCGGCAATCGTGTCAGTGCCACGTTCAACAACAGCCGGGCGAATCGGCAGTTTCAGGTCTCCTATCTCAATCCCTACTACACGATCGACGGTATAAGCCGGGGCTTCGACGCTTACTACCGAACCACGGATGCAGCCGACGCGAACGTGTCTGACTACACGACCGACGAGCTTGGCGCTGGCGTGACCTTTGGGATCCCGATCACCGAGTTTGACCAGATCAACGTAGGCCTTGCGGCGGAGAGGATCGATTTCAAGCCGGGCGTCAATCCATCTCGGGAAGTCCTGGCGTTTCGGGACAGCGCGGGCGATCAGTTCACGAATCTGCTGTTGACCGCGAGCTTCGCGCGTGACACTCGTAACAGCCGATTGCTCCCAGACCGCGGCCGCTTGAGCAGCATTTCGACTGAGATTGGTTTGCCGATCCTCGACCTGTCCTACTACAAGCTGCGATTGCGCCATCAGCAGTTCTTCCCCCTAGCGCGAGACTTCGTGCTGGTCGCGGACGGAACATTCGGATACGGCGACGGGATTTCGGGTACCGACAGATTACCGTTGATCGACAATTTTTTTGCGGGGGGCATCCGATCGGTACGGGGGTATGAGGGAAATACCCTCGGTCCCCGTGACTCGCTGGGCGAGCCGCTCGGGGGTAGCAAGTTGCTCACCGGTAGCCTGGAGCTGATTGTGCCCCTCCCGTTCGTGGAGAACTCCAGGCAGGTGCGGCTCACCGGGTTTTTCGACTTCGGTAATGTCTTCGGTCAGGGCGATGATCTGGACCTCGGTGAGCTGCGCACCTCGGCGGGGGTCTCAGCCATTTGGTTGTCTCCGCTCGGAGCATTGACCTTCAGCTTCGCGGTGCCGCTGAATGATGAGAGTCAGGACGATACCCAGCCATTACAATTCACCTTTGGAACCAGTTTTTGATCATGACTCGTAGCCATATGCTGAAGAACACATTGCTGTCCTGCCTCGCGGTCGTGGTGACGGGGCTGATGTTCGTGCCTGATGTCTCGGCTGAGTTCAAGGTCGGATTTGTGAATGTTGCGAGGGTACTTGATAAGGCACCGCAGGCCGAAGACGCTCGGGAACGAATTGAGAAGGAGTTTGCGCCTAAGGACCGACGTCTGCTCGCCCAGCAGAAGGAGCTTCGCGCCCTCGAAGATCAGCTCGTTCGCGACGGTGCGGTTATGACCGAGGATCAGCGAGTGAAGCTCGAGCAAGATATCCGCGGTCGCCGGCGGGAGATGCGCCGCGCGCAGGAGGAGTTCCGTGAGGAGCTTAATCTGCGTCGAAATCAGGAACTGGGTAAGTTGCAGCGCGAGGTGATAGAAGTCATTCAGGAGCTCGCGAGAGCGGAAAAGTACGACTTGGTCGTGAGTGACGGCGTGCTGTTTGCCGGTGAGAGGGTGGATATCACTGACCGTGTCATCGGGCGATTGAAGAAATCGGGCTCGAACTGAGGGCTTGGCGTGATCGGCGCTGGAACTCGCAACAGCCATGTTTGAATCTGCCGAGCGGTGATGCTTCCGGTTCGAGTGGTCCGGACGAGAGAGCCGAGCGAGGCGCGCACACCGGGAGGAGAGGTTGGGTCTTTTGCTCGGGGAATTGGCTGAACGTCTCGGAGCCGAGCTACACGGCGACCGCAGGGACCCGGTCAAGGCGGTGGCGACCCTGGAGCGAGCGCAGCCGGGGGACATCAGCTTCTTTTCCAATCGACGCTACAAGAAGCATCTGCTAGAGACTGCTGCCACTGCGGTCATCCTCGCCAGGCGCGACCTTGACGAATGCCCGGTGGGCTCCCTTGTGGTCGAGAACCCTTACTTGGGCTATGCGCGGGCGGCGGCGATCTTCAACCCATCGCCGGACCCTCCGCACGGGATTCACCCCAGTGCTCGGGTCGAGGCGGACGCTTGCGTTCATGCCACGGCCTGGGTGGGGCCGAACGCGATTATCGAGAGCAACGCCCATGTCGGCGAGGGAGCTTACATAGGCCCGATGAGCGTCGTGGGCAAGGGAGCTCGCGTCGGCCCCGAAACCTGTCTGGTGGCGAATGTCATCCTGTGTCACGGCGTCGAGATCGGTAGCCGTGGGGTGATTCACCCGGGAGTGGTGATCGGTGCGGATGGTTTCGGGATCGCTAATGACAACGGGGTGTGGGTCAAGGTGCCGCAACTCGGTAGCGTGAAAGTAGGGGACGATGTAGAAATCGGTGCAAACACCAGCATTGATCGAGGGGCCCTCGAAGACACGGTCATCGAGCTCGGAGTAAAGCTCGACAATCAGATTCAGATCGGTCACAACGTTCGCATTGGGGCGCACACCGCGATCGCTGGATGTGTCTGTATTGCGGGCAGCGCTCGGGTAGGCAGTCGATGCACGATTGGCGGGGCCGTTTCCATTGGAGGACATCTGGAAATCGCTGACGACGTGCATATCACCGGCGGCACCTTGGTTCCGAAGTCCATCACCCGTCCCGGGATCTACTCGTCCGGGCTCATGGCCCTTGACAACCGCAGCTGGAGACGCGCCCATGCTCGATTCAGTCAGCTCGATGACATGGCACGCCGTCTCAAGGCGTTAGAGGATGAGGCCAAACGATAGGTTCGGGTGAAGTGCGAGCGCTTGATGTTACCGGCGAGCCCTCTGCCGCCATACACGTTACGGGGTGAACAAGGCCATGGACGAATTGGGAGTCGAGGGAATTCTCGAGTACCTGCCGCATAGGTATCCGTTCTTGTTGCTTGATCGGGTCTTGGATTATGCGCCGAATGATCGTCTGGTTGCGCTGAAGAACGTTACCTTCAACGAGCCGTTCTTTCAGGGACATTTTCCGAGTCAGCCGATCATGCCGGCGGTACTTATTCTCGAGGCGATGGCTCAGGCGACGGGTCTGCTCGCGCTGAGGAGCATGGGCGGGCGCCCGAGTGAACGCTCGGTCTACTACTTCGTGGGCATCGACAAAGCTCGATTCCGTAGGCCGGTGGTGCCTGGAGATCAGCTCATCATCGAGGTGCAGCATGAGCGCACTGCTCGCGCGGTGTGGCGGGTGTCGGCCAATGCAAAGGTTGGAGACGTGATTGTCGCCGACGCGAGTATCATGGGGGCATTGAGAGAGCTCGAGCGTTGATTCACTCGAGCGCCCTGGTCGACCCTGCCGCACGCCTCGGGGAAGGTGTATGCGTCGGCCCCTGGTGTGAGATTGGGGCGAGCGTCGAAATTGGTGAACATAGCTCGTTCGCTCCCCACGTTGTCATTACCGGTCCGACCTCAATTGGTGCCGGCAACAAGGTCTATCCGTTCAACTCGATTGGGGCCGATTCGCAGGACAAGAAGTACGCGGGCGAGGAGACTCGCCTCGAAATCGGCAACAGCAACGTCATCCGAGAGTTCTGTACCATCAACCGCGGGACCGCTCAGGGTGGCGGGGTGACCCGGATCGGGAATGACAACTGGATCATGGCGTATGTGCATATCGCCCACGATTGCCAGATTGGGCACGGGGCAGTGATGGCCAATGGCACTAGCCTAGCTGGCCACGTCACGGTGCAGGAGCGGGTGACGTTTGGCGGATTCACCCTGGTGCATCAGTTTTGCCGCATCGGCGCCCACAGCTTCACTGCAATGGGTACGGTGGTGCGAAAGGATGTGCCGCCGTATGTGATGGTCGCGGGCAACCCCGCACGCCCGCGCGGGCTCAACGTCGAGGGGCTGAGACGGCACGGCTTTTCCCCCGAGACGGTTCGAAGATTACGCCAAGCGTATCGGATAGTTTATCGCAAGGGGTTGCCGTTGGATCGCGCGGTGACTGAGCTCGAAGCGATAGCGCAGGCGTGTCCAGAGGTTGCCAATCTCGCGGCATTTATCCGGGATTCTCCTCGAGGCATCGTGCGCTGACCATGCGATGCTGGTCGGCCCGTTTCGGTCGAACGCAGTCGTTGGCTCGGCAGTTTCCGATGCGGTGGCGTGAACGGTCGCGGTGGCTGGGGCAGAGCGGTGCGAATCGCCATCATCGCGGGTGAGTCCTCGGGGGACTTGCTAGGTGCAGGGTTGCTTCGCGCGATCAAGGACCGCCGCTCGAAGCTATCGATTGAAGGGATTGGCGGACCGCTGATGCAGGCCCAGGGCTGCGTTTCGCATTATCCCATGGAGCGATTGTCGGTAATCGGCTTGTTCGAGGCATTCGGTCGCTATCCGGAGCTCTTGCCCGTGCGGGCTCGTCTTGCGCGTCGATTTCTGGCCGATCCTCCGGATGTCTTCATCGGGGTGGATGCTCCGGACTTCAATCTCGAGATCGCTCGGCGGCTTCGGCGGGCCGGAATACGTACCGTGCACTACGTTAGCCCTTCGGTGTGGGCGTGGCGACGGTATCGTTTGCGAAAGATCGCCCGTTCCGTTGACCTCATGCTAGCCTTGTTCCCCTTCGAAGTGGAGTTCTATCGCGCCAATCAGCTACCGGTTCAGTTCGTGGGGCATCCGTTGGCGGACCTCATTCCCGAGCGGGTGGATCGCGGTGCCGCGAGGGATGCCCTCGCGGAAGCGCGGGAGGGAGAGATCGTAGCCCTGCTTCCCGGTAGCCGGGTGAGCGAGGTCGCTTCGCTGGCCGAGCCGATGGTCATGACCGCTCGCTGGCTCGCGAAACGGCGCCCCGGAGTGCGTTTTCTGGCGCCGTTGGTCAATCGCGCGACGCATGAGCTGTTTCGCGCGGTGCTCGAGCGCGCGGGGGCGGACGCGAACATCAGAATGCTGGAAGGTTGTTCCCGAGAGGCGATGGCGGCGGCGGACGCGATATTGCTGGCTTCGGGC
>JBFHLI010000248.1:0-5438 GCA_041594935.1 Gammaproteobacteria bacterium
CGAACGCTTCGAGACGCGCGGCCAGATTGACGCCGTCGCCAAACACTTCTCCGCGGTCCTCAATGACGTCACCAATATTGATCCCGATACGGATCTTCACTCGCTTTTGGTCGTCGAGCTCCCTATTTTCACGGGCGAGAACTCGTTGGATCTCGAGCGCCGTTCTGACCGCGGAAACCGCGCTGGCGAACTCGGCGAGGATCGCGTCGCCGGCGTAGCGCAATACCGTGCCCTCGCCAGCGGATATCTGCGCGCTGGCGAAATCGAGAATCTCCATCACGCGGCGATGGGTACCCTCCTCGTCACTGCCGGTGTGGCGCGAATAACCCGCGACATCGGTATAAAGTATCACCGTAAGTTTGCGCCGGTAGGCGTCGTCAGACATGATTCTATTGCCAGTGGGGACTTCTATCTTTGTCGGTTTTCAGTATATCTGTCAGCCGCAACCCCCACCACAGATGGAAGCTCACCGCCAGTGCGGGCTTTGAGTTTAGCGAACCTGCTGACCACAAGCGCTTGATGACGTGGGCAAGACGGGCGGGGCTGTCAGGGCTAGCCCGGATATTTCACCAAGGCGCCTCGCCGCTCGTGACTAAGCTTCTGAGAGCGATGAGAAAACAAACCGATTTGGGCGGCCCGGGCGCGGTGCAATCTGTTTTCCGCGGCAAGTCTACCCGGTCGAAGGCTCGAGCAGTAGGCTTCACGCTAAAAAAGCCCCTTGAACCGAGACCCGGCATTTTCTGCGAGACTCTGCCGCGCCGCACCAACTGGATTCGTTGCCCTACCTAGATGCCACTCGCTATCGTTCGTTTCTTGTCGAAGACTCGTCAGAACCGGGGATCTTGGTCCTCGTCGGGAGCACTCGCACTTCCAACGGTTGTTTCGCATCCACATGAACATCGCGCTGGGGAAACGAGATCTCGATGCCCGCCTCTTTGAAGGCCTTATCGATCGCGGTATGCAGCTCGGTAATGACTCCGAGTCGACCGTCCAGATTTGCCATGTAACAGCGCAGCACGAGATTCAGACTGTTATCGCCGAATCCTTCGAAGCTCGCAATGGGAGCGGGGTCCTCGAGGATGCGCGGGTGCTGCTGTGCGGGTCGAAGGAGCAGCTCGCGGGCAAGATCGGTGTCCGCACCATAGGCCACGCCCACGTTGATTACGATGCGATTGAGATCATTCGAGAGCGTCCAGTTGAGCACCTCCCCAGTGATGAACCGCTTGTTGGGTACGATGAGCTCCTTTCGATCCCAGTCGGTGATGGTGGTCGCACGGATCCGGATCCGGGACACCGTTCCGCTCGAACCGTTGATGGTGACGATGTCGCCAACCCGGATGGGTCGCTCGAAGAGCAGAATAAGGCCCGAGATGAAGTTCGCGACAATCTCCTGCATGCCGAAGCCAAGACCGACGCCGAGTGCCGCAACCAGCCACTGCAGGCGCGACCACTCCATGCCGAGGTAGTTGAACACGAGGATGATGCCGGCGCCCGCGATCACGTACCGGCAAAGTGTCGTGAAGGCGTACTTACCGCCCGCATCGAGTGACGTTCGGTTCAAGACGGCGAGCTCGAGCGCCCCCGGTAGATTCTTGGTGCCGAGATAGGCGAAGACGGCGAGCAACAGGGCGATGCCGGCATCGACCAGCGTGACCGGCACGCGCTGCTCGACCCCTTCGACTATCGTCGGGTAATGCCAAAGCGTGACGTCGTCCAGAACGTTTAGCGCCGGGAGCACGGACGCCCACGTGAGCCAAAGCCCGAGGATGGCAACAACTCCCATGACGGTGCGGATCAGGCTGCCGGTCTGAGCCTGGATTGCGTCAAGGTCGACCTCCGGCTCTTCGAAGTCGACCAACTCGTCCTCGTCCCCCGCCGATGCCTGCGACTTCGCGTGCTCCTGGCGCGCTTTCTCCTGCTCTTCCAGGGCCTGATCGTGGGCAAGGCGGCGGTGAGTCACGTAGAGCCAACGCATCAGGCTCTCGCTCACCACGACGAGCGTAATCACAATCCAAGCAGTCGCCTGGAGGCGGTTCTGCAGCTGCACCGCAGAGTAGTGGTAGCCGAAGACCGAAAGCACCGCGAGGAGTAGCGGCGCCGCCGCCGCGGCTGGAATCCAGACGTACTTGAGTCTTGGTACGAGACCGCTCGGATGGCGCGCCTCGAGGGCGCCCAATAGCGCACCGTTCGGCCGAATCACTTGGATTATGAAGACGGTCAAGGCGAGCATCGCGCCAAGGAACACCACCCGTCCAAGCGAGGCTCGAATCGCCTCGTCGTCGTAGGTCTCCACCGTCCAGAGAACAAAACCGAGCGGCACCACAATGACCGCTAGCCAGTGCAGGTGCCGACGCAGCTCCTGACGGGCGGCGGATGGCCAGCCGAAGTGGGCATCGCCCACGCCGCCATCTCGCGCCAGGCCTCCGAGCAACCCCAAACCGAAGCCGATGAGCGCGACTGCGAGCAGGCCACCCCCGACGGCGCGAGAGAACGCGTCGGACGAAACCGATACAGACAGCGGCCACCCGATGACAACGCCGACCAAGGGCCAAGCTGACGCAAGCACGATGGTTGCGAGTAAGGCGCGCGCGGTGAGTGAGAATGAATCCGTGGATACATCCCCGACCCCTGCCGCGGTTGTCGCGAGGTCACGTCTTTCGCGTCGGCGGAAGGCAAAGGCAAGCGCAAGCGCCGCAATCCCCACGAGCCAGGCCATCGGGGCGCGCGACACGGAGCCCCATAGATCACGCGCGACTCCTCCCCAGCCCGCGGGGCTGACAAGCCACGTAATCGCCGGCCCGATCCGGCCGAGCGTAACGCCCGAGACCGGGGGGGCGCTGCGGATCCACAGAAGGTGCTCGTCGATGAGTAGATTGAACTCCTCGGCTCTCGAGACGAGGGTCCGCTCTGCATTGTCGAGCTTGCCGAGTTGCTTGATGTAGCGCCCGTAACCCTCGTGAAGATTGAGAGCGAGGTCCCGCTGCTTGCGTAATGCCTCGCTCACCCGAGGAAGAATGTCGGTTTTCTCACTCTCGGCAATCGGCGGGTCAATCGAATCAACGATGCTGATGGCCGCTTTCGCCGGATCTGCCAGGTCTCGGCGCGTCTCTTCATGATCGAGCTGGCGTCCGGATGCACGGCTGGTCTCGGAGCGTATCTTTCGTGCCAGTGACCGATAATCACTGATCGCAGGCAGCGCATCTCGCTGCTTGCGCAACACCAACGCGATCGTATCGTTGAGCCCTGCAAGCTCGACGCGCTCCCTCACGGCGGTAAAGTCCTCGGCAACTTCCTTCAGCCGAGTCTCCGTGAGTGTGAGGCGCTGTGTGATCTCAGCTTCTTTTCGATCGAGGTCCTGGAGTTCTTCGGCGAGCGCGGTATTACGCTCGCCTACGGCGCGTACCGGCTCGGGCATCGCCGCGAGCGCCTGCTCGATCGCCTCTGCTTCTTTCGTCTTCGCCGCCGTCTCCATCTCACGGTGACGCTGAACCGCACCTTGCCAGGCGGCCAGCGCACTCTCGGCGATACCGGTCGCGCGTCGAGCGAGCTCGAGCTCGGCGGTGAGGAGCGCGAGGCGCTGATCGTGAGCGGCGAGTTCCTGCTCGAACAGGACGACCTCGGCGCTTCTCATACGCTGTCTTGCCTCGAGCACCGACTGACGTGCCTCGACGAGGCCGGGCGTCTCGTCCATGACGGCTGGAGCCTTCAGGTCCTCCGCGATCTTGGCAAGACGCTCCTTCGCCTCGGTGATACTCGCCTGAAGCACCTCCGGGCGCTGGCGCTGGCGCCCGAGCGCGTCCGTGAGCGATTCCACGCGTTGGCGGGCGGTTGCGAGCTCGGCCTCGGTCTCGCGAAGCTTCGTCTCAGCGTCGGCGGCGGAGGCCCTTGCCATTAGCTCGTTGATATCGAAGGTTGGCACCGGAAGGGAGAGCGCTTCCTTGATCTCGGCTTGACGGGCCGGGGCGCGCCGTAGCTCCTCGGTCAGCCGCTCGTAATCGGCCTTCAGGGTGTCCGCACGCTCAGCGGCTGCAACCCCTTGTTTGAGCAACTCGACCAGCTTCACCTTTTCTTCGGCGGGGATATCTTGCTGGGCCTCCAACGCCTTCACTCTCGCCTTCAACGCGTCGGTGGACGGTGCGGCTTGTTGAGTCGCCGAATCACCAGCGCCGACCGTGCCGACATCGGTTTGCTGCGCAACGGCCGGCACAAACGACAATAGACAAGAGGACACCAGCACCAGCAAGAATCGGTAGACGATGGAAAGCGATGGCAAGCGATACGTTGACGCTTTCGACGGGTATTCAGGCACGACCATGCCTCCTTGAGGCGATTTGCCCCCGGGCTCTTCACGAGAGGCTGTTCAATCTATGTGGCACTCCGATGTAACAACTTGATTCAGGTCAAGAGCGGACCATCTGTCGTCGCTTTTTTGGCGCGCCAAGCTGTCGTGCATGGATTAGGCCTTAAGTCTGCCACCTCGCACTGAGCGCTTCGCCGACGCAGCGAAGCCTCGCTTGAGTCGACATCGGCTCCGCGGCCTCCGCCAGCGCTTCGCTGCCGCAGAGCGCGCGCAACGTCTTCGGGCTGAGCGGAAGCATCGATTACTTGCAATCGCGACCGGGCGCGTCACGGCCGGAAACGTTGGGTCGGACAGACGCATGTCCTATACCGTGCACGGGGACGCGGTGAACCTCGCGCCCCGCCTCGAGCAACTCAACAAGGAGGTTTCCACCTACCTGCTGGTCGACGAGGAGACCGTCAATCGTCTGCACGATTCACGCGGGGTTGAATTCGTCGACGAGGTCGCCATCCGGGGGCGGGCGCAGCGAGTTCGTGTCTACGGACTCGGGTTGACGGAGGGGCGCGATGCTGCGTTCGACGTGGACTCGAGTCACGCTCGCTTGGGCTGAGCAGTTCACCGCTGCTTTGTTCATTAGGTGCTTAGCGTAAGCGACGGTGCACCTGGTCGACGGCAAGCGCGGGTGCGCTTGGGCCCCGGTGGCGAAGGCGCCCCGGGCAGCCTTTCCCGCCTTCGGCAAGAACTGGTCTATGACCAATTCTTGACACGGTCTGAGATTTGGCGAAAGCTATCGCCGTGCTCGCGCAACCCGCCGTCGGACTCGCTGATTTGCTTCGCCAACACGGTCTCCGGATCACGCCATAGCGTCTGGCCGTCTTGCGGGCGGTGTTCGGCCGACCGCACAGTACGGCCGAGGATGTCGCCGAGGTAGTCCGAGTCGAGATCGGCGCCATCTCGCGCCAGACTGGTGTACGACGCCCTCGGCGTCCTGGTCGACAAGGGCCTCCTCCGGCGTATCCAGCCCGCCGGGTCATCGGCCCGCTACGAGCATCGGGTGGGTGACAACCACCACCACTTGGTTTGCCGCACCTGCGGCCGGGTGGTCGACGTCGACTGCGCGGTCGGCGAGACGCCGTGC
>JBFHLI010000249.1:0-5423 GCA_041594935.1 Gammaproteobacteria bacterium
GCGGCGTTGTAGACGCGCCGCGCCTCATCGTACTCCGCATGCCCGGGGCGAATCAGCGCGCCGCGAAGCCTGCCCTCGAGCTGCTCGATCGCCTCCGTCGGCAACCTGACCTCGACCCCATCACGGTTCATCAGACGCTCGCTTGCCATGTCACCTCCTCTCGCTAAGCCCGCTCCGGTCGTCAGGCCAGCCGGCGGCATGACCCGGGCCCGGCGAAGCCGAGGGCGCGTTCGGGCGGGGCTTGGGAACGGCCGCGGATGACGCTGCCCGCCGGTGGGCGGAAGCTTCGTTGCGTCTACGGTGGGGGCTTTTCGGCATCGAAAACCGCGGACCCCGTCGATTCTTGGCTGCGAACGCTCGGCCGTCGGCATTGCAGATTTGCCAGCGCCCGGCGCGCGCTCATCCGAACCGATTATCTAACGCCGGTCGGCGGGAAAGTACAAGTGGTTACCGGTGTGATTTCAATACGGTCCGGGCCGGTCGCGTCGAGGGAAGACCCCGTGCCGACGACCGGCGGGCGGTCGCGGCCCGGATCGAGGAGCGCGCGATGGCTAAGTGGCGGTTGCGAGCTCGTCGATGAGCCGCTCGGTGGATCGCACCCGACAGTAGCCGCGGATCCCGTGCAGCGACTGCGCCTGTCGTTCCTCGGAGTGGGTAGCGCAGGCGTCGTCGACGAGCGTGATCAGGAACCCGCGGTCGCAGCCGTCGCGCACCGCGGTCTCGACGCACTGGTCGGTCACGATCCCCATCACCGCGAGGTACTCGATGCCGAGATTGCGCAGCACGTACTCGAAGTTAGTGGAATTGAACAGGCTCGACGACGTCTTGGGGATGATGATCTCGTTCTCGAGCGGCTCGAGCTCGTCGATTACCTCCGCTTCCCGCGAGCCCTTGGCCGCGAAGATCCCGGAGACCTTGTAGTCGAGGCTGCGGTCGCGGCCATCGAGGGTGAGACTCTCGACCACGGTGTAGATCACCTCGACCCGCGCCCTCCGGCACGCCTGGATGAGGCGTTGCCCGTTCGGGATGACGACCCGCTCGATGCGGTCCCATAGATAGGCGTCATCGGGCTCGGCGGCTCGTTTTGCGGCGTTGTACTCACCTTTTTGCAGGTCGACGACGAGCAATGCGGTACGCTCGGGCTCCACCGCGCGCTCTCGGAACGAGGTATCACCTTCGATCGGGATGGCGTCGATTTCACTTCGCAGCATGGTCGGGACCTCCTTCGCGATAGCGCGGCTCGTGAACGTCAGTCGCCTTCGGACCGAAGTCGCCGAGGCTCCCATGACCCGTGACCTCGTCCAGAAACGTCGCCAGGCGATCGGCCCAGAGATGCGCGCCGGCGTCGGAGTCGATGTGGTCCTGGCGGATCTCGAACAGCACGTAGGGCATCCCCCGGGTCTCCGCATGCACCGGGACCGTGTAGTCCTCGTCAAGGGCAACCGGGTAGGGCTCGTTGTCGGCGACGATCAGGTCCGCCTCCGAGCGCAGGTGGTCGAGGGCGAGGTCTGCGAGCCGCCGGTCCAGACGATAGTGCACCCCGATGCTCCACGGCCGGGGGCGTTGAAGGTAGACCGGCGTGAACGAGTGCACCGAGATAAGCAGCGGGACGCTGTCGCGCGCCCGCGAGCTGACGACCCGATGGACCGCGTCCTGGTAGGGCCAGAAGCACGCTTCGGCCCGCGCCTGTCGGTCGGCCTCGCCGAGCGCCGCGTTGCCCGGGATTTCGGTGGCTTCCGAGCGCGCGGCGAACGCCTCGGGCACCGACAGCGGGCGGTTGCAGTCGACTACCAGGCGCGAGTAGCCGGCGGTGATGAGGGTCGCATCCAGAGCATCCGAAACCCGGCGCGCAACCGCCTCGGCGCCGATGTCCCAGGCGATGTGCCGGTCGAGGTCCCCGGCCTCGAGCCCGAGGGATCCGAGCCGGCGCGGAATGCGGTTGCTGGCGTGATCGCAGGTCAGGATGGCGCGGTGGCTCCCGTTGGGATTGACGATCTCGTAGGGAGGCGGCTCATCGGGCGCGAGCAAGGAATCACCCGCCGGGAGGGCGTCGGCGCTCACAGGGCTTCGAGATACATCGCCCGCTCCCACGGGTGCACGTGCAGATCGTAGGCCGCGAGCTCGCTGCGCTTCACCTTGAGAAACTCCCGGCTGATGACGGGCCCGAGCGCCTCGGTCAGCACCGCGTCGGCTTCGAACGCATCGAGGGCCGCCGAAAGCGAGGCGGGGAGAAACTCGAGCCCGCGCGCCTTCGCCTCGTCGGTGGTGAGATGGCCCACGTCCACGTGATTGACTGAGGGGGGGAGCTCCGCGCCCCGCTCGATTCCGTCGAGGCCGGCCGCGAGCACCGCACTGAGGAGCAGGAAGGGATTGGCGGCGTTGTCGCCGGAGCGGTACTCCAGATGGCGCCGGCGGCCGAGTCCCGGCACCCGCACCAGCGCGGCCCGATTGCCCACCGCCCAGCAGACGTGCGCCGGCGCCCAGGAACCGGGCTGCAGGCGCTTGTACGAGTTGACGATGGGGGAGCCTATCCCGGTGAGCCCGGCGGCGTGGGCGAGCAAGCCCGCGACGAATTGGCCCCCGAGCTCCGAGAGCGGCTGGTCATCGTTCTCACCCACAGAGAGCTCGTGCTCCGCGTCGGCATCCCACAGGCTCAGGTGCAGGTGCAGCCCGCTGCCCGGCAGGTGTGCGTACGGCTTGGGCATGAAGCTCGCGATGAGCCCGGCCTCGCGGGCGCGGGCGCGCACCACCTCCTTGTAGGTGAGATAATCGTCCACCGCCTTGACCGGCTGGTCGTAGTGCGGAGTCCCCTCGTACTGCGCCGGGCCGTACTCCTTGCCGAACTGCTCCACCGAGACGCCCATCTCGCGCAGGTCCCCCATCACCGATCGCCACAGCCCGTAGTGGCGATCCAGGCCCGCGACGGTGAACATGCCATCGGTGTCGACCGGGCGATACTCGCCTTCCCCGATCGGCTCGAATAGGATGAACTCGGGCTCGAGCCCCGCCCGCACGCTCAGGCCTCGCGCCGCGAAGCGATCGAGCACCGCGCCGAGCCGCGTCCGCGGGCAGCCGTCCCAGGGGCCGCGGTCTTCGGCCCGCATGAAGGCGTGGACCCGGGCGGTGGCCGGATGATAGGGCAGGGGGGCGTAGCTTGCCGGATCGGGCACCGCGAGAAAGTCGCCGGTGTCGGCGAGAAAGGTCGCACCTTCGGACTGATGGTCGTCGAGGCGAAAGCTCAAGTTGGCTCGCGCAAACACGACCCCGTGCTCGGCCACCGAGCCGAACCGTTCCTTCGGTACCGCTTTCGCGCACGACCGAGCGCCGTAGTCGTGGTAGATGACCCAGAGGTTCTCGATGCGGTCGAGGTCCAGACGCTGCAGCAGGTCATCGGCGGTCATGGCGTCTCCCTTCGAATCGTATCGCCCGGGTGCAATCTACCAACCGGCGAACGGTGCGACCAGATCGTCGCTCACCCGGCCGGCGGCCACGTCGCCGAGCGCACGGTCGAGGATCTCGATGCCCTCGTCGACCTCGCCCTCGGTCATGATCAGCGGGGGGGTGATCTCGAGCACGTTGGAGAACATACCCACGTAGAACACGATGAGGCCGAGCTCAAACGCGCGATACACGACCTTGGCGGCTTCGACCGTGGCCGGTGTCTTCGTCGCGCCATCCCTGACCAGCTCCACTCCCTGGAACAGCCCCAGGCCGCGCACGTCCCCGATGAGCGAATGGCGCGATTGGAGCTCCTTGAGCCGCCGGTGCAGGTGGCTTCCGACCCGCCGCGAGCTCTCGACCAGCCCGGCCTGCTCGATCGCCTCGATGGTCGCGAGCCCGGCCGTGCACGAGAGCGCATTGCCGGTGGCGGTGAACAGCGAGAAGCCGGCGTCGAGCAGCTCCGCGCGGGCGACGACGGCGCTGAGCGGGAGACCGCCGCCGAGAGACTTGCCGAGGACCACCGCATCGGGGACGACCGCGCCGTGCTCGAAGGCGAACATCTTCCCGGTGCGCCCCATGCCGACTTTGACCTCGTCGAGGACCAGGTGAATCCCGTACCGCCGGCACAGCTCTTCGAGCATCGGCAAGAACTCCGGCGGGGGAACGACGTCGCCGCCGTCGCTCTGCACCGCCTCCAGGATGATGGCCGCCACGTCCTCCGGTGGACAGATCGTCTTGAAGATGTAGTCGTCGAGAAACCGGATGGCCCGCTCGGCGCAATCCTCCGGGTTCTCGCCGAACGGCGGCCGGTAGGGATTCGGATACGGGACCTTGACCACGTTGGCGCCGCCGATGACCGATGCCATCGCAATGTGGGCGGACATTCCCATCGACGTCCCGGTGGTGCCGTGATAGCCGCCGATGAAGGAGACGATTCGCCGCCGGCCGGTCGCGATCGGGAGGAGTCGGCCGAGGGTCTCGTTGGCATCGGAGCCCGATAGTCCGAACCAGACCTTCTTCGGGAAATCCCCGGGGGTCAGACTGACGAGCTTCTCCGCGAGGTCGACCGCGGGTTGGTGGAGTCCCGAGACGAGGCCGGCAAACATCGTGCGGTTCAGCTGCTCGACGACCGCGTCGCGCACGTAGGCATTGCTGTAACCGGTGTTGGCGAGCGCCCACGCGGCGGTGAAGTCGAGGTAGGACTTGCCATCCGCATCTCGGATCCGAACGCCCTCCGCGCGCTCGACCACGAGCGGAAAGAAGCGGATCTTGGTGGCATCGGAGATGAGCTTCCGGTCGAGCTGGTAGACCTGGTCGACCGTCATCTGGGCCATGGCATTGCGCCTCCCGCGGTCTGGGTTGCCCGGGCCGGGGCCCGCCTCGGCCGGAAAGTCGCCAGGGCACGTTCCGGCGACCGGCGATCGGCCGCGGTGGCCGGCTTTCTTGCAAACTGCGCTATTTTGGGGGAAAGATATAGCCTCCGGTGTCGGATTGCCAGACGCGATCCAGAAACCATAACTCAAACGATCCGGGGGGACTCAAGCCATGAATACCAACCGACTTTTCGCCGGCTTCACCGCGACTGCGCTCGCGCTCGCGGCGTATTCTCACGCGCGGGCGGCCGAGGACGTCGTGATCGGCTTCGCGGTAGCCCAGAGCGGGTGGATGGAGGCCTATGACGGGCCGCCCCTAAAGGGTGCGATGATGGCGATCGAGGAGATCAATGCGGCGGGCGGCATCCTCGGGCACTCGATCCGGGCCGTCGTCTCTGACACAAAGACCGACACCGTGCAAGGAGCGAAGGCCGCGACCGAGGTGATCGCCAAGGGTGCTAACTTCATGGTGGTGTCGTGCGACTACGACATGGGAGCCCCAGCGGCGACGGTAGCGAACGACAAGGGCATGGTGGCGATCTCGTTCTGCGCCTCCGATGCCAAGATGGGGGTGCAGGGCATCGGGCCCTACGCATTCACCATGAACAC
>JBFHLI010000250.1:0-5410 GCA_041594935.1 Gammaproteobacteria bacterium
CGAGCTTTCGGGAGATTTCTTCGACTACTTCTCGCTCCGAGACGGACGGCGATTCTTCAATCTCGCTGACGTATCGGGCAAGGGGATGGATGCCGCATTGATGATGGCAAAGACGAGCAGCCTGTTGCGCTGCCTCGGGCGACTGCTGCCGGACCTGAGTCGCCTCCTAGCAATCGTCAATGCGGAAGTGCTGGAGACCTCGGTGCATGGCATGTTCGTAACCCTGGTCGCGGGGATCTACGATCCTCGCAGCCAACGAGTGCAGATCGTGAACGCCGGGCATCCCCCACCTCTGCTGGTGGAGCCGTCCGGAGAGATCATCCGCATCCCGTCGGTCGCCCCCCCGCTGGGCATCGTGGAGTGGCCCGAGTACGAGGTTTGCGAGTATGCCCTCGAAGGCGCCAGCCTCTACCTGTTCACCGACGGGTTGCTCGAAGCGCCGGGAGATTGTGGGGAAATGCTTGGATATGCTGGCGTCATCGATCTAATCCGTAAGATGGCGGATACGCCCAAGGTAAGACGTCTCTCCCGGGCGGTAACCCGGATCGGCGGCTCCGGGCAGTGCTTCAGCGACGATGTGACGATGCTGCTGGTCGAGCCCTGAGCCGTCCCGCTCGGCGCACCAGCTTTCGCCCGGCCACGCTTGGCCCGCTCATCACGCCGGCCGGGGGCGGCGCGTCGATCATCCGCCAAACTCCATCACCGGACTCCCGAGAACATCGGGCCGCGGCTCGATTCCGAGCCCCGGTGCGGTCGATGCCGCGAGCCGTCCTTGTGCGCGTTGCGGAGCCCCGGTCGCGGTGCTCACCGTCACGTAGCTGTTGAAATCGGTGGCGGTGAACAACAGCTCGGGCGGCGTGCTGTGCGCCAGATGGGCGATGGCGGCAGTCACGATATCACCGCCCCAGCTGTCCTCCAGGGTCATCGCCACCCCGAGCTCGACACATAGGTCGCGAACCTGCCGGGTCTTGCTCAGGCCACCGAGCTTGCTGATCTTGAGATTCACGACGTCCATCGCCCCATCCCGATGGCCCCGCAGCAGCGCATCCAACCCGTCGATTACCTCGTCCAGCACGAACGGGTGGTCAGTCCGACGGCGAATCGTCAAGCACTCGTCGTAGCCGAGACACGGCTGCTCGATGTAGACATCGACGTTGCGAACCGCGCGGACCACCCGCGCCGCCTCGTGCATCAGCCAGCCGGTGTTGGCATCGGCAACGAGCACGTCGCCCGTCTCGAGTCTCCCCGCGGCCGCTTGAATTCGCTCTATGTCAGTGTCAGGGTCGCCGCCGACCTTGAGCTGGAACCGGCGATAGCCCTCGGCCCGGTACCGGGCCACACTGTCCGCCATCGCCTCGGGGGTCTGCTGGGAGATGGCGCGGTAGAGCACGAAGTCATCGCCGTAGCGCCCCCCGAGCAACGCGCACACCGGCTGACCCGATACCTGCCCGAGAATATCCCACGCCGCCATGTCGAGCGCGGACTTCACGTACGGGTGACCTTTGAGCGCTCGGTCCATCGCTCGATTGAGCATTCCGAGCTGCGTGGGGTCCTCGCCGATCAGGAGCGGCGCGAGGCACGCGATACCCGTGCGGGCCCCTTCCGAGTAGGCAGGCAAATAGAACGGACCGAGCGGGCAGACCTCTCCGTGACCGGTGACCCCCTCATCGGTCTCGATCCGCACGATGGTGCTGTCGAAGACCCCGACCGATTTACCCCCGGACCAATGGTAGCTACCCTCGTGCAGGGGTAGGTCGACCTGAAACACGGTGATTCCGGAAATCTTCATGGGCTCGGGGTGGCAGCTAGGGCGTTGCCACGAAGAATAATCGACCGGGTCGGGGGTCACAACGAGCGACCTCCGCGCTCCCACCTCGTGTTAGTCTTCGCGCCGTGACCATCGGATTCAGTCGTAGCCGTACGACCCGGGCGATCGCAGTCCGCCGGGGCCGCGCTCTGCATTCACCGGAACGGTGCGCTCGCTCGCCCCGCGGGGAGCCGGCTACGGCGCAGGGCTGCCGGCGATGACCTCTGCGATCTACCCGCCACCGGGTTCGGTGGCACTCGTCACCGGGGCGAGCAGCGGTATCGGGGCGGCCACCGCCCGGCGGCTCGCCGGGCTCGATTGTCGGGTGGTGTGCGCGGCCCGGCGTCTCGACCGGCTGGCCGAGATCGAGGGCGAGCTCGGAGAGCAGGCGCAACCCCTCGAGCTCGATGTCACCGATCCGAACTCGGTGCAGCACCTCGGCGAACGCCTGCCCGAGGGTTGGCGCGACATCAGCATTCTCGTCAACAACGCCGGGCACGACGTCGGGGGACGGCGTGCGTTCCACGAGGGCACCTCCGAGGAGTGGGCGAGCATCATCGAGACCAACGTGATCGGGTTGGTACGGGTGACCCGGGAGCTGATTGGCGGCATGCGCGAGCGCGACCACGGTCACATCGTCAACATCGGTTCCATCGCCGGGTTTCAACCCTATGCCACCGGCACGATGTACTCGAGCAGCAAGCACGCGGTGCACGGCTTCAGCGAGAGCTTGCGCCTGGACTACGTGAGCTCCGGCATCCGGGTTACCGAGATCATGCCGGGGATGGTCCGCACCGGATTCGCGCAGGCGCGCTGGGGAGAGCGCGAACGCGCCGAGCGATTCTACGACGACTTCGGCACTTGCCTGAGCCCCGACGACGTGGCGCGGGCGGTTGCGTTCGCGTTGCAGCAACCACCCCACGTCGTAATCTCACAGCTCGTCGTGGTACCCAATTCCCAGCCGTGAGCGCGACCGGGTAGACTTGCCGCGAAAACAAATTGCGCCGCGCTCGGGCCGCCCAGAACGGTTCGTATTTTCATCGCTCTCAGGAACTTAATGACGAGCGGCGAGGTGCCTTGGTGAAACATCCGGGCTAGACATCATGTCTAGCGATCCCGGCACGCGTTTCCCGCGATCGGAGCTTCCTCATGCTCAAGGACCCACGCGATTACCGCACCTGGACCACCGACACGATTCGCTACTGCGATCTCGACCCGAACGGTCACGTCAACAACGGCGCGATCAATGCCTTCTTCGAGGACGGGCGGGTCCGATTCAGAAGTGAGCGTCTGGCCGAGCTGGCCGATGAGATCCTCACCGGCTTCGTGCTCGTGAAGTACACGGTGGAATATCACGCGATGCTGCGGTTTCCCGGTACGGTGGAGATCGGCACCGCGGTGCTCAAGATCGGCAACTCGTCCTACACGCTGGCGCAGGGGCTGTTTCACCACGGAGCCTGCGTCGCGACCGCGGAGGCGATCACGGTCCGGGTCGATCCCCATACCGAGAGAGCCATTCCACTCGGCGAGCCCCTGCGACGGTGTCTCCAAGGCGCCGCCGTCACCCGTGACAGCGGGTAACTCCGCATCGCGCCTCGTCGTGCACCGCCCGGTGCGCGAGGCGCTCGCCGAGCGGCGCGCGGTGGTCGCCCTCGAGACGACCGTCGTCACCCACGGCTTACCCCGGCCCGAGAATCTCGAGACCGCCCTCGCGATGGAGCAAGCCATCGCGCGAGAAGGTGCGTTGGGTGCGTTCATCGGCCTTCTCGGGGGGCAAATCCACATCGGGCTCACCCCCGATGAGCTCGAGCACCTCGCGCGCGCCGAGCAGGTCGAGAAGACGAGCCGCCGCGACCTCCCGTTGCTGCTCACCCTCGGCCGAGACGGGGCCACTACCGTCGCCGGGACGATGGCGTGCGCCGCCCTGGCCGGAATCGCGGTGATGGCGACCGGCGGCATCGGCGGCGTGCACCGAGACGTCCAGACCAGCATGGACATCTCCGCCGACCTCACCGAGCTCGGTGCCACCGCGGTGGCGGTAGTATGCAGCGGAGTGAAGTCGATCCTCGACATAGCCCGCACCCGGGAGCGCCTGGAAACCCTCGGGGTCCCGGTGATCGGATACCAAACCGACCGATTCCCGGCCTTCTACGTGCGCGACAGCGGCCTCGCGGTCGATGCCCGCCTCGACTCCCCCGACGCGGTAGCAGAGTTGATCGTTGCAAGCCGGGAAGTAGGCAATGCGGGGTTGCTGGTGACCCAGCCGGTTTCCGTCGATGAGGCCCTCGATCCGACTGAGCTAGAGGACTGGGTCGGGCAGGCGGAGCGCACCGCGCAGGCAAGGGGGATCCGGGGCAAGTCGCTGACACCGTTCCTGCTCGGGGAGCTTTTCCGGCTGAGCGGTGGCAAAACCCTGCGGGCCAACCAGGCCCTGCTCGTCGCCAATGCCACCCTCGCCGCCCGGATCGCGGTCGCACTCGAGGGACGGCGCAAAGGGAACTGATCCGTCCCGCCACGTCCATTTTCCGCACCCCGGCGCGGGTGAGCGCCGCACACCGAGGGAAGGACCGCGGGGCCGGCACCGACGCGGCCCCGGCAATCGAGGACCCTGATCTCGCCCCGACTGCGGGACCGAACCGCTCACTCCATGAACGCGATGTCGCCACCCTGGATCTTCGAGCCCGGATCGGCCGGATTCTCAATCGCACCGCCCGCGAGCAGCTCGGGGGCAAAGTCCTCGGCATCGTCCTGGGGTGCGTAGCCGAGCCGCTCGGCATTGCGGTTGTCCCAGAAGCTGCGCTTGTTTCGAGATGCGCCATAGACGATCGCGTACTGAACTGCGGGGTGCTCGAGGCCGATCTGGATCAGCTGCGCGAGGTCCCGCGCGCTGATCCAGATGCTCAGGCGACGCTCGTCCACCGGCTCGGGGAACGCGTTACCGATGCGGATACACATGACCTCCAGCCCGTAACGGTCCGCGTAGAGCGCTCCCAGCGCCTCACCAAAACATTTGCTCACGCCGTAGCGACTGTCGGGCCGAACCGTCACATCGACGCCGATATGTTGGTCGCGCGGATAGAAGCCGACCGCATGCACGCTGCTCGCGAACACTACCCGCTTGACCCCGGCCGCGCGCGCTGCTTCGAAGAGATTGTAAGTGCCAACGATGTTGCTCACGAGGATCTTGTCCCAGGTATCCTCCGAGCTGATCGCCCCCAGGTGCACGATTCCGTCCATCCCGGTGACGACCCCGGTCAGAGCGGCGAGGTCCTCGAGCGGCGCGGCAATAAAGCGCTCATCGGGTAAAAGGTCCTGGGGAGTCTCGATATCGGTCGAGCGCAGCTCGTATCGGCCCGCGAAGTGACCTCGCATCGTCGTCCCGATGGCGCCGGCGGCACCGGTGATCAAGATCTTCTTTCTCTTCATCGAGTCCTCCCATCACCCCTCTCGGTTGCCACGCCCGACCGGTGCCTTCAATCACCCCTGCTAGGCGCAGCCGGCCCGACTGGGGTAGAGTCTGATCGTAACCGATCGTGGCCATTGCGGGTCTGCGCATGGAAATTCGCTTGAGTGATTCGCTCGAGGCGTTTCGAGGGGAAGTGA
>JBFHLI010000251.1:0-5405 GCA_041594935.1 Gammaproteobacteria bacterium
CCGAGGTCGGGGCCCTTTATCCCTTCGTGGGGACGGAGTTCGTGTGGTTCGTGGTGTGCGTCGCCCTCTGGATCGCCTGGCACATCGTGCAGACCAGCCGGGAGAACCGGCAGTACGAGGACGAGGTGAAGCGCTTCGGCGGTGCGGACTCGTTGAAACGGCTCGTCGGCAAAGAGGATCCCGAGAATCCCTAGCCGGCGGCGCTGACTTGCCTGGCCGATGTCCGCCCGCGGGTCGCCGCGGGCGGGCCTTTTCCGGGGGCTACGGGCACTACGTACCCTCGGGCTCTACTTGACCCTGATCAAGGTCGGTTCTACACGCCCCGGCTGTAATTGCGCGACCGGTCTCGCGCGATTCGTCGGGGTGCTTATTGGTGGTTGATCACTGGCGGTTTGCTCGAGCCGGCCGGTGGCGGGTTCTCTTCTTGGGGCTGAGCCTGTTGCTTGCGCTCCCGGCCCATGTGGGCCTCGCGGCTCGTGACGAGCGGGTGCGGTCTCTCGCGTTCGAGTTTTTCCCCGGGGCGGACCGCCTCGGGGCCTTCGAAGGCGAGCCGCTCGCCGCGTCGGTGTCGGCGGGCGAGCGGCTTCTCGGCTACGTGTTTCTTACCGACGACGTCACCGCGCTTCCCGCCTACTCGGGTAAGCCGATCAGCACCCTGGTTGGATTCGACCTCGCAGGGCGCACCACCGGGGTGAGAATCGTGCACCACGAGGAGCCCATCCTCGTGATCGGGGTCACCGAGGACCATCTCGGCGCCTATATCGATCAATACCGGGGCCTCGATGTGCGCGACCGGGTGAAGATCGGCGGGCAGCCGCGGCCAGATGCGGTCACCATCGACGGCATCAGCGGCGCGACGATCACCACCATGGTCCTGAACGCGTCCATCACCCGGGCGGTCCGCAAGGTGGCCGAATCGCGCGGGGTTCCCATCGCCAGGGATGGCGCCGCGGCCGAGGCCGCGAGCGGCAGTTCCGCGGCCGCGATGGACGGCGACCTGACGCCGCTGTGGGTCGAGTCATGGCAGGGGCGCCGGCTCGACATCTGGATTCTGGGCGCCGGGCTTGTCCTCCTGACCGCCATCCTGGTGCTGCAGGACTGGCTGACCCGCTACCCGCGCCTGCTCGGCTACATCCGAGTGGGCTTCCTCGTCTACACCCTCGGTTTCATTGGTTGGTACGCGCTCGCCCAGCTCTCGGTAATCAACGTGTTCACCTTCACCAATGCTCTGATGCACGAGTTTCGCTGGGAAACCTTTCTGATCGAGCCGCTGATCTTCATCCTCTGGGGCTTCGTCGGCGTCACCGTCCTTCTCTGGGGACGCGGGGTCTACTGCGGCTGGCTGTGCCCGTACGGGGCGCTGCAGGAGCTCGTGAACAAGCTCGCGGTCCGGCTCAAGGTCCCGCAGTTCGAGATTCCGGCGCTGGTGCACGAGCGCCTGCTGGCTATCAAGTACATCATCCTGCTGGGGCTGTTCGGGCTCTCGTTGCAGTCGATAGCCGACGTGGTGCGATTCGCGGAGGTCGAGCCGTTCAAGACCGCGATCACCCTGCGTTTCGATCGGGCCTGGCCGTTCGTCGCCTATGCCCTCGGCATGGTGGTCGTTTCGGTGTTCGACAGCAAGTTCTTCTGCAAGTATCTCTGCCCGCTCGGGGCGGCGCTCACCTTCCCGAGCCGCTTTCGAATCTTCGACTGGCTGCACCGGCGCAAGGAATGTGGTCGGCCGTGCCAGACCTGCGCCAAGGAGTGCCCGTCGCAGGCGATTCGACCGACCGGCGAGATCAATGCCCTCGAGTGCCACTACTGCCTCGATTGCCAGGTGACGTTCTGGAATCCTTACCGATGCCCGCCGCTAGTGGAGCGGCGAAAGCGCTTCGAGCGCCGGGGTCAGAAGGTGCGGCTCACCCTCTGAGTCGGCGCCGGCGTCCGTCGGGTTCTCGTTACTTGATCCAGGTCAAAGCAAACCCCCTCGGCCGTGATTAGATTGCGCGCTGGGGAAATCCCTGAGGTCGTTAGTCGCGTTCTAGCCACGGAGTGCTGCCATGAATCTCGCCAACCGCCCTGCTGCCATCGTACCCGTTCTTTGTTTGACCCTGTTTGCCGGCCCCGCTATCGCCCAGACCAGCGAGCACCCGAGCACCACCGAGGGTGAGCTTCGCTACAAGGGTGCTCCCGCCCAGGCGGTGCCCGGCGAGCAGGTCATCACCCCCGGAGCTCCCGCAATCAGCAAGGCGGAGTTCGAGCGCGCGAAGCAGCTTTATTTCGAGCGCTGCGCCGGCTGCCACGGCGTGCTGCGCAAGGGTGCGACCGGCAAGCCGCTCACCCCCGATATCACTCAGCAGCGGGGCACCGATTACCTGAAGGTCTTCATCAACTTCGGCTCGCCCGCGGGCATGCCGAACTGGGGAACCTCGGGCGAGTTCACCGAGGCCGACGTGGACTTGATGGCGCGATTTCTCCAGCACGAGCCGCCGAAGCCGCCCGAGTTCGGCATGAAGGAGATGCGCGATACCTGGAAGGTGCTCATTCCCGCGGAGGCGCGCCCGAAGAAGAAGATGAACGATATCAACATCGAGAACCTGTTCTCGGTGACCCTGCGCGATGCGGGGCAGGTGGCGCTCATCGACGGCGATTCCAAGAAGATCGTGAACATTGTGGATACCGGCTACGCGGTGCACATCTCGCGGCTCTCGTCTTCCGGTCGATACCTCTATGTGATCGGGCGCGACGCCCAGATCAATCTCATCGACCTGTGGATGGAGGAGCCGGACAACGTGGCCGTGATAAAGATCGGGCTCGAGGCGCGCTCGGTCGAGACCTCCAAGTACAAGGGCTATGAGGACCGCTACGCAATCGCCGGCAGCTACTGGCCGCCGCAGTACGTGATCATGCAGGGTGACACCCTGGAGCCGCTGCAGGTGGTGTCCACCCGCGGGATGACGGTGGACACCCAGGAGTATCACCCCGAGCCGCGGGTAGCCGCGATCGTGGCCTCCCACGAGCACCCGGACTTCATCGTCAACGTGAAGGAGACCGGGCAGATCCTGCTCGTCAACTACGAGGATGTGAGAAATCTCCAGGTGACGACGATCGGCGCCGCCCGCTTTCTGCACGACGGCGGGTGGGACTCGACCAAGCGCTATTTCCTGACCGCCGCGAACCAGTCCGACAAGATCGCGGTGGTCGATTCGAAGGAGCGCAAGCTCGCCGCGCTGGTGGATGCGGAGAAGATTCCTCACCCGGGCCGGGGCGCCAACATCGTGGATCCGAAGCTCGGGCCCCTGTGGGTGACCAGCGCGCTCGGTAACGCCAATATCACGATGATCGGCACTGACCCGGTCAACCACAAGGAGCACGCCTGGAAGGCGGTGCGAGTGCTGCAGGGGCAGGGCGGGGGCTCGCTGTTCGTGAAGACCCATCCGAAGTCAAAGAATCTGTGGGTCGATACTCCGCTGCATCCCGACCCGGCGGTCAGCCAGTCGGCGGCGGTGTTCAAGGTCGACGATCTCGACGCGGGCTTCGAGGTGCTGCCCATCGCCGAGTGGGCCGCTCTTGGCGAAGGCCCGAAGCGGGTGGTTCAGCCGGAGTACAACAAGGCCGGTGATGAGGTCTGGTTCTCGGTGTGGAGCGGTAAAGAGGAGGAGTCCGCGATCGTCATCGTGGACGACAAGACGCGTACCCTCAAGCACGTGATCAAGGACGCGAAGCTCGTCACGCCGACCGGGAAGTTCAACGTGTACAACACCGTGCACGACGTCTATTGAAGCGGTGGCCGTCCGCGCTCGCGTTGGTGCTCGTTACTGCTCCGGCGGCGGCGGAGGTGACCGCGGTGCGTGCGGCGGAGCTGTTGCACCTGCTCCGGCATGACTGTGGGTCGTGCCACGGCATGCGGCTCACCGGCGGGCTCGGGCCCGCCCTCACCGCGGACGCGCTCACCGGCAAGCCAACCGAACTCCTGGTGCAGGCCATCCTTCGTGGCCGGCCGGGTACGGCGATGCCGCCGTGGGATCGAATGTTGAGCCCGGAGGAGGCCCGGTGGCTGGTGGACGGGCTCAAGCGGGGGGAGCCGTTGGTTGCGAGTCACGGGCCGTGAGGTACCCGGACCGGTTATCCCGTGCCTCGACGCCGGCTGCGATTCTCAGCCGCTGGCTGGGCTTGGCGCTGGTGTCGATCGGGGTGCTCGGGTGCGCGAGCGTCCGCGGGACCGGCGACCTCGGTATCGTCATCGAGCGAGCCAAGGGGAGCGTTTGGGTGGTCGAGACCAGCCATCAGAAGGCGCTCTCGCGCATCGAGGGACTGGGAGACCTCTCGCACGCCTCGGCTACCTACTCGCGGGATGGGCGATTCGCCTACGTGTTCGGGCGCGACGGCGGGCTGACGAAGGTCGACCTGCTGGCGGGCCGCGTCGATCGGCGCATCGTCCAGTCCGGGAACAGCATCGGTGGCGCAATTTCGCAGGACGGGAAACTGGTCGCGGTCTCCAACTACGAGCCGGGCGGGGTGAAGGTGTTCGACGCCGAGACGCTGGAGGAGGTCCTCGACGTGCCCGCGTTCGCGTCGCGCGGCGGGACTCGCTCGAAGGTGGTGGGGCTCGTCGATGCGCCGGGCCGGCGCTTCGTCTTCAGTCTGTTTGACGCGGGCGAGATCTGGGTCCTCGACCTTTCCGACCCCGCCCAACCGAATACCCACAAGTTCGAGAGCGTGGGTACTCAGCCCTACGACGCGCTGATCACTCCCGACGGACGCTATTACCTTGCGGGACTGTTCGGCGAGGACGGGCTCGCTCTCCTCGATCTGTGGCATCTCGACCGGGGGGTGACCCGAATTCTCGACGGCTACGGGCGCGGCGAGGAGGCGCTCCCGGTCTACAAGATGCCGCACCTCGAGGGCTGGGCGATGGCCGGTGACTACGCGTTCGTGCCGGCGGTCGGTCGGCACGAGGTGCTGGTAATCGATCGCCATCCATGGCGCGAGCACGCGCGCATCGAGGTACGGGGCCAGCCGGTGTTCGTGATCGCGCGTCCCGACGCCCGCGAGGTCTGGGTAACTTTCGCGCTGCCCGACAACGACACCGTGCAGGTGATCGACGTCGAGTCGCTGGACATCGTGCGGACTCTGACCCCCGGCAAGGCGGTGCTGCACATGGAGTTCACCCCCCGCGGCGAGCACGTGTGGGTCTCGGTGCGAGACGAGGATCGGGTCGACGTCTACGATACGGCATCCTATGAGCGTCTCGCGGTGCTGGCCGCGGACAAGCCGAGCGGCATCTTCTTCTCCGCTCGCGCCCACCGGATCGGGCTCTAGGCGCCGGGCGCGATGACCCACGGTACCCCTGACATCTCGGTCCTGGCCGAGGACGCGGAGCCGAGCACCGCCGAGCGCGGCGAGTTCACCGCGCTCGAGCG
>JBFHLI010000252.1:0-5394 GCA_041594935.1 Gammaproteobacteria bacterium
CCTCGCAAAGGGTCACGACGATGGCGTATTGCTCCGTTCTGTCACCGGCGGCAATGCAGGCCCGGGTGTCTGCGAAGCTCAGCTTGGCTTCTGCCCGCGCCTCGCGATTTCCGGGGCCGAGCGCGACCGCCCACTCGGCTAGGGCCTCGGGAAACGTCACGCGGGAGAAGCCACCGACAGACCGCGAACGTGGTAGCGTTCTATGAGGCTGGCCACCAATCCGCTGGCCTTGGCGTCCTCCACGAACTTGGCCAGGTAGGCAGCGCCCGCTGGGTTGCGACGTCGGGGAGTGCCGATGGCTTGTTGCACGGAACGGAACTGGCCGTCCAGGATGATGGCACCTTCCAGACGCTCTACGTCGCCCAAGAGCCTGGGCTTTAAACCCGCCAAGACCTCGAGGCGCTGGTCGACAAAGGCGTCGAATGAATCGTCATTGCTTTCGGTCTGAATCAGAGTGGCGTGCTTAAGGTTGTCCTCCAGCCAGAGGGTGTACGCGGCTCGAGCCTTGGTGGCAATTCTTACGCCCACCTGGTCGACATCGGCAATCGACTTGATTCCGGCTGACCGTCGAACGATGTAGGTGCTCGCGATCTCGCAGTATGCCGGGGAAAATACGATGTGTTGGGTCCTTCCCGCCTCGGCGCCGATGTTGCCGATGTCCCATACGTCTTCGGTGGCGGCATCGGCCAGCTCACCCGGAGACGGAAACGTGATGAGCTCCAGGTCCACCCCTAGTTGCTCAGCCAAGGCGGCAGCCATGCTAGGAGACACCCCAACCGGTTGGCCATCTTCGTTAGTGTCGTTCACCAGCAAGAAGTTGGACAGATTGATCCCGGCGCGCAAGACCCCGGTGGGCACCAGCGCTTCGAGGACGTCGTTCACTGAATAGTTACCCCGCGGCCCACCGCGCCCGTGAGCAAATTCTCGCAGGCCGCGTTGATGCCGGCCAGATTGTACCGATCGATCACCAATCGCGGCGGCTTTCTGCAAGGCAGCGTCCTTCATCGGCTTCAGCCCAAGCTAGAGGAGTCGCGGGGTGGCCTCTATGCATCAGGCGGCACGGCGGCTCGAGCCGGTCTGATCTTCAGCTTCGCCAAGGTCCCCGCCGCCCCGGCTGGCAGAAGCACGATGAACAGCGGTAACACCAAGCCCAACCCGAGCGCGCGATAGTCCGAAAGCTCCTTGAGTCCTTCATCCGCCAGCATCAGTATCGCGGTGCCGAGGATGGGGCCCCATAACGTGCCGATCCCTCCCACCACCACCATCGACAGCAGAAAGAGTAGCAGGGTGATCGAGAACACGGCCGGCCCGACGACGCGAAAATGGGCCGCGTAGAACGCGCCAGCCAACCCGGTGAAGAACGCCGACATGGCGAATAGCCAAAGCTGATACTTGAACTTACTGATGCCCCGGGACAGGGCATAGCCGGGATTGTCCCGCAGGGCGCGAAAAGCTAGCCCCATCGGACCACGGGTGATGATCACGGTGAAGACGGTCGCTACCAACAGGAGGAACAGGCCACACAGGTAGCTTGCCACGATCCAGTTGCGGCCGAAGAGCTCGCGAAACCCGAGGTCCCCGAAGCGGCTGATCCCACGCACGCCCCCCATCAGGGGCATGCATCCCGAGTCCGTCATCCGGAAGCACTCGGTATCATTGATAATCAAGATGTACAGCACCTGCGCCACCGCCAGTGTGAGCAAGGCAACGTAGGGCCCTTTGAGCCGCAGGCAAGCCAGCCCGATCAGCATGCTCAGCAGCATCGTGGCCACCCCACCAATCGGCATTGCCAGCCACAATGTCAAATCGAAGTAGTAGCCAAGCATCGCGGTCACGTACGCGCCGCACGCGAACAGCGCCATCTGCGCCAGAGAAAAGATACCCCCGTATCCGAGCACAAGGTTCCACTGAGTGGCAACGGTCGCCCAGATAAAGAACAGCGTCATCTGGGTGATGACGTAACGGCCGTCAAGTACGAAAGGAATCGCCGCCAGCAGGGCGAGCAGTGCAAGGGCCGGCAATAATGCTCGGGTGCGCGGGGTCACAACCGAACCTCCTGCCGCACCCCGAACAGGCCTGCGGGACGCCAAATCAAGGTCGCGATCACGATCATCAGCAAGGTGGCGAATCCAAATCGGACGCCGAGCGTGTACTGTATCCCGGCCTCGAGCAGACCGATCGCGATTGCCGCGATCACCGCACCCGAAACATTGCCGAGACCGGCCACGACGCAGATGACGAAGGCTTTGAGCATCGGGTCACCGCCCATCGTGGGTGACAGCGTCGCCAGCGAGCTGATCATGATCCCGGCGACGGCCGCGAGTCCGCCGGAGAGCGCCAGCACGATCGCGTAGATCTTTCCGACATCGACGCCCACGAGCTGCGCCGCTTCGCGATTCTGAGCAGTTGCCCGAATCGCGCGTCCAAGCCGACTCGTCCTCAGCACGATCGCCACCAACGCCATCATGGCGACCGCCGAGAGCAGTATCGCGAGGTTCTGGTGCAGGACCAGCACCTTACCGATCTTGAAGCCGCCCTCGAGACTCAAGGGTTGGGGGACCTGCTGTGGACCGAACCCCTTGAGCAACAGGTTCTCCAGCACGGCACCGACACCGATGGTTGCGATGAAGATACTGGTTTCGAAGGATTGTCGCGGAAGCAGCGGGCGAGCCAGCAGCACATAGATCACGAGCCCGATGACACCGCCGGCGATGATCGCGGCCACCAGTGCGACCGACGGAGGGAAGCCCGCTTTCTGCATGGACCAGTAGGCAACATAGCCGCCGCTGCTCAGGATGGCCCCGTGGGCCATGTTCAGCATGTTCAACGAGCCGTACACCAATGACAAACCGACCGTGGATACCGCGTACATGGCCCCGAGGGTCAGGCCTGAGACAACGATCTGAATGAAGACATCCACCGCGCTCTAGCCGGGGTAATTCACCAAGGACGCGGAGCGATGGCGAAGTACAGGTGCGCCTGGGCGCGGGGCTGGAGGGCAAGGGATAGCCGTAGCTATCGCTTGCGCGAAGGCCGAGCGCAGGTGCGCATGGCCGAGCCAGCGCCCGGGTAGCCTCGCCGCAGAAACGGTGTGCACAAGACCGATGATGCCCGAAGCCGATGTGTTTCTCATGACTTTCATCGCCTTAGTACAAGCGGCGAGGCGCCTTGGTGAATCATCCCGGCTAAGCTCCGAGATAGGTTTCCAAAATTCTTGGCTGCGCCAGCAGCTCGTCACCCGAGCCGGACCAGACGAACATTCCCTCGTCAAGCAGATGCATTTGATCGGCAATTTCCGCGATACGAATGGCGTTTTCCTCCACCACCAAGACGGTTTGACCCGACCCGGTGAGATGCTCGATCAGCCCATAGATCTGATCGATGATGAGCGGGGCGAGGCCGAGCGATGGCTCATCGAGCATGAGCACCCGAGCGCCCATCATCAGACCTCGGGCGACGCCGACCATGCGCCTCTCTCCCCCCGATAGCGTTCTCGCCGGCTGACTTCGCCGCTCGCTGAGCATCGGCAACAGCTCAAACACCTGGCTCAAGCTGGCTTCGAATGACCTCCTTGCCACCGGCAGGTACGCGCCCATTTGCAGGTTCTCCAACACCGTCATGTTGGGAAACAGCATGTCGCCTTGAGGAACATGCGCGATGCCGGCTGCGGCGATCTGATGCGGCCGCAGACGCGTGATGTCCCGTCCATCCAGATGAATCGAGCCGGTTCGCGGCTTTACCAGACCCGAGACGGTCCGGAGCAAGGTTGTCTTACCATGGCCATTCGGGCCGATGATGGCCACACATTGACCGGCCTCGACTTGGAGGCTCACCTCGCTCAGCACCTGATTACCGTCGTAGCCGCTGCTCACCGCTACCATGCTGAGACTCACATGGCTCATGGCGCGCCAGTCCGTGAAAACTGCTCCCGCAGACGGGACGCGGCCCCTCCGCCCAGGTAGACGTCGATGACGTCCGGGTTGGTAAACACTTCGAGCGGCAACCCATCAAAGATTTTTTCTCCGTGATGCAAGATGAGGACGCGGGTAGAGAGCTGCACGAGAAAACGCATCACGTGCTCGATCAGGACAATCGTCACCCCGCTCGCCACGATCGCGCGCAAGATGTCGCTCACCGCGTCCATCTCATTGGGGTTGAGTCCCCCGACCGGCTCGTCCATCAACAGCAGTCGGGGTTCCGTCGCCAGGGCGCCCGCCAGCATCAAGCGCTTTCGATCGAGCACCGGTAGTTGCCCCGCCACGAGGTGGCGTTTGTTCATGAGGCCGACTTGAACCAGGGCCCCCTCGGCTCGCTCCAGGCTCTTCCTATCGGTGCGCAGGCCGGGTGCCATCCGATTGTCGCGCCCGAAGTACGCGCCGACCAAGACGTTCTCAAAGACCGTCAGCGTCTCGAAGCTGGCGTTGAGCTGAAAGGTACGGGCGATACCCGCGTGGCAGATTGACTCCGGGCTTTGACGAGAAATATCCCGACCCTCGAGCAGGACCTGTCCCGACGAGGCCGGGGCCAAGCCGGAAACAATGTCGAACAACGTGGTCTTGCCCGCTCCGTTCGGGCCGCCGATGCCAAGCACCTCACCTTTGAGTACATCGAAGCTCAGCTTGTTGACCGCGGCAAGCGCGCCGAATAGCTTGCTGACCGACTTCAGCGACAGCAGTGGTTCTTCGGCGCCATCCCCGTATCTCATCCGTTCTCAGGACTTCATCCACGGTGGCATTTCGAAGCGTGCCGTGTCGTAGGGCGCCGGCGCGATCAACCCTGGCCCCGACTTGTAATCCTGGATCTGCAAGAACTGGTGGGGCATGCCCAAAGACGAATCCTTGGTTTGCGTAGGATAGGTGTAGGCCGCTTGTTCGGTGCGATGAAATCGGGTAGTGCCGGTCACGCCTCGGTGAATGAGCGCGCGCATGCGGCTCGCCACCTTCCGGTTCTGCTCATGCTCATCGGGACCGCCGGTGCCACCGGCCAGTGCCGCGGCCGTCGCCCACACATAGCAACCGTCGTACGGCTGCGCCCCGGAGTTGTGTCCTGCATTCTCACCGTACTTGGCCTTGTAGCGAGCCTCGAACTCCCTTCCGATCTCGTCCTGGAGCGCACCGATAACCGTGGCGTAAAGTACCCCGTTCGTCGCCTCCTTGCCGATATCCCGGAAAGAGGGAAGCGAAGGTCCGTACTGCATGTAGACCAGCGACGGGGTCGGGTTGGGCACGAACTGGAGCATGAACTGCGCCAGGTCCCCCGGATAAAAGTGGGTGATGACAATCAACCCCGGCGGGTCTTGTCGTATCTTTGCCAGCGTCGGCCCCCACTCAGAAATGGGCACGTTCACCGTCTCGTAGAGGCTGACCTCCCAGCCGAACTCACCGGCCCGCTCGC
>JBFHLI010000253.1:0-5343 GCA_041594935.1 Gammaproteobacteria bacterium
AACCGGCACCTTCGAGCTGGAGGCGGCAAGCGGGGTCTACAACGAGATCCAGGCCGGCTCCTACGTCTTCATGGACGCGGACTACGCCCGGAATCGGCGCGCGGATGGCGCCTTGGTCGACACCTTCGAGCACAGTCTGTTTGTCCTCGCCAGCGTCATCAGCATTCCCGATCGCGAGCGGGCGGTGGTCGATGCCGGGCTCAAGGCACACAGTGTCGACTCCGGTCTCCCCGACGTCGCCGACCTCGTCGAGGTCACCTATTTCGGCCCCTCGGACGAGCACGGAAACCTTGATCTCAGCCGATCGAACCGCCAGCTTCGACTCGGCGAGCGGGTGCGTCTCGTCCCCGGGCACTGCGATCCCACCGTGAATCTGCACGACTGGTACGTCGGCGTGCGCGACCAGCGAGTCGAGACGATCTGGCCGGTGGCGGCCCGGGGGCCCGGCACCTGAATCGCGGACAATCCATCCAGTCGTTCGACTCTTTGTGCCGGTCGGGATTGACGCGAAGGGCTGCTATCGTCACCTCGGATCCGCGGCGACCGGAACGGACATCGAGCTCGTGTGCGCCGTTTCGCGCGAGCATCATTGAAGTCAGCCCGGAGATGAGATAAATAACGAGCAGTGAATCAAAGTCGAATCGCTTGGACTGGCCGGCATCGTGGCCGGAAATGCTCGGGCAATCGCAGGGGGAAAGAGAGTGCAAAACCCGCTCAGCAAGGTTAAAGATGTTCTTGAGCAGAAGGCTAATAGTGCCACCACCCATACCGTGTCCCCGGAGGACACGGTATTCAATGCGGTCGGCGTGATGAACCAGCATCGGGTCGGCGCGGCGGTGGTGCTGGAAGAAGAGCGCGTGGTCGGCATCTTCACGGAACGGGACGTGCTTACGCGGGTGGTGGGGGCGGACCTCGATTCGCACACGACGCCGGTGGCCCGGGTCATGACCCCGGATCCCATCTGCGTGAGCGGATCGTCGTCGGTCACCGATCTGATGACGGTCGCGACGGAAAAGCGCTGCCGACACTTTCCGGTAGTAGAAAATGAGCGACTGGTCGGATTGGTCTCGATCGGCGATCTCGTTCACTGGGAGATCCGCGATCAGGAAACCCAGCTTGATTCCGCAATCCGTGCGATACGCGCAATTTCGGGTCGATGAGCAGCGCTTCGTAGGGCCGGGACGGCCGGACCGATCGGTTCGGTGAAGCACACGAGCTGAAGGCCTTACGTTTCAAAGCCAATTGAGCCCGCCGAGGGGTCATGGTGCTGGGTCCCGCACGAGCTGGTCCGCTCGTGCCGCGGTCGGTTCGCCCGTTCCGCCATCGTCACCCACCCTCTCTGCCGGCCATCGCCACACGGCTCTCCTCGGTCGGATTTACCCCCATCGACTCGCCGACCGGCAGCGACTGGACGGATCGAACGTGGATATCGCGCTGCGGGAACGGGATCTGGATACCGTGGGCGGTGAGCGCCTCGACGATCGCAACGTGGTACTCGTGCACGACCGGCAACCAGTCTCCCATGTTTCTGACGTAGACCCGAACGTCGAAGTCGAGGGAGCTCTCGCCGAGGCTCAAGAAGTAGACCGAGGGCGCGGGATGCTCGAGCACCTTCGGGTTAGCCTGGGCGGTTTCCAGCATGACCCGGTGCGCAAGCTTGGGGTCGGAGCCGTAGGCGACACCGACCCGAATGACCACCCGGACGATGGGGTTGGAGAGGGTCCAGTTCGTGAGCTGGCTGGTGATGAAGGTCTTATTGGGAACCACGATCTCCTTGTTGTCCCAGTCGGTGATGGTGGTTGCCCGGATCCGGATACGCGTGACCGTGCCGGTGAAACCACCGATCGTCACCGTATCCCCGATCCGCACCGGGCGCTCGAAGAGGATGATGATGCCAGAGACGAAGTTCGCGAAGATCTCCTGCAGGCCGAAGCCGAGCCCCACCGTGAGCGCAGCCGCCAGCCACTGCACATCGCTCCAGCCGACCCCAACGGTGTTGAACACCACCACGATGCCGACGGCGACGATGAGATACTGTGAGATGCTGGTGATCGCGTAGCGCAGGCCCGCATCCAGCGGCAGCGCCCGGAGCAGTGCGACCTCCAGGAGACCGGGGAAGTTTCGTGCGGCCACCGCGATCACGACCCCGATCGCGACCGCGACCCCGAGGTCCAACAGCGTTACCGGCACCAGCTGCGGCTTACCGTCGAGGTTGACCGCGTGCTCCCAGAGCGCCACGTCCTCGAGAATCGTGAACGCGGGAACGACGTCCGACCAGATGAACGCCAGCCCGACGATCACGCCGACGAACAAGACCGCTTTCAGCAGCCGCCGGGTCTGGTCGTTGACGGTATGGAAGTCGAGTGGTTCATCGTCCTTGGCGACGGCCGGGCCGGATTCCCCTGCCTTATCGGCCTCGCTCACGGACCGAACGGTGCGGGTCGGCCCATCGTCGTCCATCAGACCGCGCCATTCGAGACGCCGTTGCGTGACCACCAGCCAGCGCACCACGAGGTCGCTCAGGATCCTGGCGCCGACGAACAACCACACGGTGTAGTACAGGGGCCGGGCCAGCGCGCCGGCGCTGTAGAAGTATCCGAGCGCAGCGAGCCCCGCCAGAGCGTAGGGCGCTCCGACCGCGAGCGGGTACAACAGGCCACGAAGCCGTGTCGGCCAACCCTCGCCCTGTTTCGCGACGACACCGCGTGCCGGGCCCAACACGCGCTGCAGAAAAACTCCGAATCCGACCATGATCAGCATGAAGGTCAGCCGAGCTAAACTGTTGACGTGGGCCCGGTCCGGCTGAGCGTCGAGGGTCATGACGACCAGAACCCCGGGGACAACGACCACCAGCAGCCATCGCAGATTTCGGCTGAGGAGATTTACAACCGATGCCCGCCACTTGAACTGCTCGCGCGCGATGCCCCCCTTACAGCACAGCTCCCGGAAGCCGTAGAAGAACACCAGCAGCCACGCCGTGTGCGACAGGCCGTAGCCGAGCGCGTTCACGAAATCGGGCGACTCCGCGGCAAGCTGCAGTCGCCATCCCATGAAGCCGAGAATGAAAGGCCAGACAATCGCGATAATGACCGTGTTTCCGAGGCCCCTGATCGTAAGACCGTACCGGTCGGCATAGGGGTAGTGGTTTCGCCGGCCGAGCGCGATGAGGGCTGCATGCGCGCGGGGTCGGAACCACACGACGAACACCAGCACGATTCCGGCCAGCAACGCTGCCGCCGGCGCGCTGCTCGCCTCGGCGAGCAGCGCGCTGAGCACGGCCTTCCAGTTCTCACCGTCGAACAGATAGCCGAGCGCGGGTCCCACGCCGCGCAACGTTTCCAGGCCGATCACGCTGGTGCTGGGTATCCACAGCAGTCGACGATCGAGGAAGGCGGCAAATTCTTGTGCCCGCTCGAGCAGTTCGCGCTGGGAGAAATCGAGATCGACGAGAGCCCGGAGCTGGTCGGCATAACCCTCGTCGATCTTGTCCAGCAACTGCGTTTCATCTCTGAGCAGCCGGTGAAGCGCATCGCGTGCCTCCACGCCTGGTGTGAACAGCTGGTCGAGATCCACCACCGGCAAGCCCAGTGCCTCGAGCTGCGCCGCCACTCCGTCCAGCTCCGCGCGCGAAAGCGGGGCCTTCCGGTCGCCGGCCAGGAGCTGGTCCACTGACCGATCGAACGCCGACAAGGTTCGCTTACGCTCCGAGATGCGCAGCTGTGCGAGCCCGATCTCGGTGAGTGTGGGCTGGCGACTCGCCACCTCGCGACGATAGCGCTTCAAGTCCGGAAGATTGCGACGCACCTCCAAGAGGGAGCGGCCGAGCGCCTGACTCAAGCCCGCGATCTCGACCCGCTGGCGGGCCAACTGAAACTCGTGCCCGATCTCCTCCGCCAGCTCCTTACTGGCCGACAGCTCCACGCCGAGAGCGGCACGATTGGCCGCGATCTCGGCGAGAGTAGCTCCGAGCTCGGCGTTGTAGTCAGCCAACCCGGCGATGACCGGATGTTTGCCCATCGCCTCGATCCGGGCCAGCGCCGCTTGCCGTTGGGCATGATCGGCTTCGAGCTGTCTGACCTCGGCCACCCGGGCTTCGATCGACTTCCTAGCCGCCTCCGCCCTCGCCAGGGCGCGCCGGGCGAGTTCCATCCGGACGGAGCGCAGCGCGGCTCGCGGCTCGTAGCTGAGCAGCTCCTCATTGAGCGCCTCCATCTCGGCCCGCGCCCCGACGAGCTCGGCCTGCAGCAAGGTGCGGCGTGCGTCCCGCACGACCCCGGGCTCGTCGCTCGCCGCATCGCTCTTCAGCTGCTCTTCGAGCTTCCTCGCGCTGCGCTCGAGCTCGCCCAGGCGATCTCGGATCTTGGCCGGCCGGTCGCGTTCCGATTGCAGCTGGCCCTCCATGGCCTGCACCGCGCTCGCGCCTGCCGCCTCGTCGGCGCGGGCCTTGAGCAGCCGCGACTCGAGCTCGGCGAGGGGAAGACCGGTCGGAATGTCCGGGGCCGCCGTCTCTCCTTCTCCATCGCGCGACGACTCGAGGTCTCTACGGGCCTCGGCAAGCTCGACTGGCCCGGATTCGAGCGCCGCCCGGTACTGACTCGCAAGCTCGCGGAGCTTGTCGGTGGCCTCGACCTGAGCCAGCGCGGACCGATAGACTGCGAGGGCAGCGGCGCGTACTTCCTCCGCCAGATCGCTCGAGGCCTGGAGCGATTCCACCCGAGACTGGATATCCTGCAAGGACGGACCTTCGGTTGCGGCGTCAAGCCGAGACGGGGGCTGGGCTGGCAGCCCGGAGGCGGCGAGCAGGGTTGCGACCGCGGCCAATGCGAGTGCGACCGAAGCAGGAACGCGGCGATTCGGGTGCCCTTTCACGACGTCACTCAGGAGCCTCTGTTGTCACCGGCTGACCCCGGAGGCCGGTTGGTGACCACCGTTGTCAATTCCCACCGCCGATACGCGGTCCACTTGCACAACGGGACGCATGCCCTCTCTCAACTCAAACGCACCACCGGCCCGCCATCGCCGGATTGGCGCGGGGGATCGGGTCGAGGCTGGATTCCCCCGCCCCGGCGGCCGATTCGGCAGCCTAAGGCTCGGACTCGAGCGAGACAAGCGAATGACATGAAGGCTGCAATGCGCGCCGAGGGGCTCCCGCGAGGCAATCGGCCACCGGCATATCGCCTGGCAAACCGGGATTCGTCCCGGCAAGAGGATTAACCCGGATATTTCACCAAGGACCCGGGACGATGGCGACGGATAGGCGAGTCTGGACGCCGGGCTGGAGCGCAAGGGATAGCCGTAGCTATCGCTTGGCCGAAGCCCAAGTCCGGGTACGCGTAGCCGAGC
>JBFHLI010000254.1:0-5305 GCA_041594935.1 Gammaproteobacteria bacterium
ACACGTTTTTGGCCAGCCTCCTTGGCGCGGGCCTCAGGTCGGAGCAGCGAACATGGCCGAGAAAGCAACTCTCCAGTTTGGAAACGAGTCGCACGAGCTTCCGGTGGTCGTCGGCACCGAGAACGACCGTGCAATCGACATACGCCGGCTGCGCGCGGAAACCGGCTTCATCACCCTCGACGACGGGTTCGGAAATACCGGGGCCTGCTCGAGCCAAATCACCTTCATCGACGGCGAGCGTGGAATACTCCGCTACCGCGGCTACCCGATCGAGGAGCTCGCCGAGCAGTCCGTCTTCGTCGAGACCGCGTACCTGCTGATTTTCGGAGAGCTGCCAAGCGAAAGCCAGCTCACCGAGTTCCGGCGCCTGCTCTCGGAGCATCAGTTCATCCACGAGGACTTGCGCCACCACTTCGACGGGTTTCCGCCCAATGCGCCGCCGATGCCCATCCTGTCCGCGATGATCAACGCTGCCGGGTGCTTTCAGCCCGCCCTCATCGAAGCCGACGACGACGATCATTTCATCGAGGCCGCCGCCCGCATCATGAGCAAGGTGCGCACGATCGCGGCGGCGAGCTACCGCAAATCGACCGGAAAGCCGATCAACTACCCGCGCTCTGACCTTCGCTACACCGCCAACTTCCTGCACATGATGTTCTCCCTGCCCTTCCGCCCCTACGAGCCCGATCCGGTGGTGGTGGAGGCGCTCGACACGCTGCTCATCCTGCACGCCGATCATGAGCAGAACTGCTCTACCTCGACGGTGCGAATGGTGGGGTCGAGCCGCGCAAATCTCTACGCCTCGGTCGCGGCCGGGGTGTGTGCCCTGTGGGGACCGCTGCACGGCGGTGCCAACACCGCCGCGATCAAGATGCTCGAGGCCCTGGATCAGAGCGAGGAAAACCTCGAGCAGTTCATCGAGCGGGTCAAGCGAAGGGATTCGAACGTTCGCCTGATGGGGTTCGGCCACCGCGTCTACAAGAACTTCGACCCGCGCGCCAAGATCATCAAGCGGGCCGCTCACGACGTGCTGGAGAAGCTCGGTTGCCACGACAGCCTCCTCGAGCTTGCCATGCGGCTCGAGGAGCTCGCGCTCAAGGACGATTACTTCATCGAGCGAAAGCTCTATCCCAACGTGGATTTCTACAGCGGAATGATCATGCGCGCGATCGGGATACCGGTGAACATGTTCACGGTCATGTTCGCGATCGGGCGCCTCCCCGGGTGGATCGCGCACTGGCGAGAAGTTCGCACCAACCCCGAGGGACGCATCGACCGACCCCGGCAGGTATACGTGGGACCGACCGCGCGGACCTACGTGGCGCTCGAGGCGCGCACCAACGGCGGCTGAGGCGGGAGGTTCCCGTGATCGTCATGAAATTCGGCGGGACCTCCGTCGGCAGCGCGACCGCCATCCGCCAGGTAGCGCGCATCGTCAAGCGTGCGCTCGCGAGTCAGCCCGTGGTAGTGGTCTCGGCGTTCTCGGGGATGACCGACTATCTCCTCGCGGCGGCGCGCGGGGCTCAGGCCCGGGAGAGCACCACCGAGGCGCTCATCGAACCCCTCGAACGCAAGCACCGGGAGGTCCTGGGGAAGCTCAAGCTTCCCCGCCGGCTCGTCGACCCCGAGTTCGATGTCCTCGGCGAAGCGCTGCACGGCATTTACCTGCTGCGGGAGCTGACGCCGCGTTCCCTCGATTACGTGGTGTCGTTCGGAGAGGTGCTCTCGGCGAAGATCGTCGCCGAGTACCTCGCGCGGACCGGCGTTGCCGCCCACCCGTGGTGCGCCTGGGATGCAGGCGTGCTCACCGATGAGGCGCACGGCGAGGCGGCCGTGTTGCCCGAGACTTATCCCGCGATCAAGGCGAGCTTGAGTCCGGAGCTCGGCAAGCGGGTGCCGGTGGTGACCGGTTTTCTCGGTCGCAGTCGCGCCGGCCAGCGCACCACCCTCGGTCGGGGCGGCAGCGACTACAGCGCGGCGGTGGTGGGTAGGGCGCTCGGGGCGAAGGAGATCCAGATCTGGACCGACGTGACCGGCATCATGAGCTGTGACCCGCGCGTGGTCCCGCAGGCATTCACCCTGCGGCAGCTGACCTTCGCCGAAGCGGCCGAGCTCGCTTACTTCGGCGCCAAGGTGTTGCATCCGAAGACGGTCGAGCCCGCGGTCGAGGTCGGGATCCCGGTGCGCATCTTGAATACCTTCGAGTCCGACGATCCCGGGACGCTCGTGGTGAAGGAACGTGAGCCCGGCCACCGGGTGGTGGAGGGGCTCGCGGTGAAGCGCGGCAACCTGGTGGTCAATCTTTCATCGACCCGCATGCTCGAGGCGGAAGGCTATCTCGCCCACGTGTTCGGCGTGCTCGCGCGGCATGACGTGAGCGTCGATTGCCTAGCAACCAGCGAGGTCAGCCTCAGCATGACGGTGGACGGGCGTTACGCCGAAGCAACCAAGCGGGCGCTGAAGGAGCTCAAACGCTATGCGCGGACCTCGGTGGCCCGTCGGCGCTCGATTCTCTGCGTTGTTGGGGAGCGCATGCGGGTGCAGCCCGGCGTCGTCGGCGCGGTTTTCAGCGTGATGGGCGCCGAGGGAATCAACATCGAGCTGATCTCCCAGGGTGCCTCCGAGCTCAATCTCACTTTCGTGGTGGCGGACCGGGATGCGGACCGTGCGCTGCGCGCGCTGCACGCGCATTTTCTTTCCGGTTGAGAGGTCGAGCTCGGCTACTAACCTGGATATTTCACCAAGGCGCCTCGCCGCTCGTCATTAAGCTTCTGAGGGCGATGAGAAAACGAACCGTTCTGGGCGGCCCGAGCCCGGTGCAATTTGTTTCCGCGGCAAGTCTACCCGGGCGCTGACTCGGCCATGCGTGCCCGGACTTGGGCTTCGGCCAAGCGATAGCTACGGCTATCCCTTGCGCTCCAGCCCGGCGTCCAGCCTCGCCTATCCGTCGCCATCGTCCCGGGTCCTTGGTGAGATAGCCGGGCTAGGAGCGCGAGGACGGCGGAATCGTCCTATCTCTGATGGTGGGTTTCCGCCCGATGGAGTTGGCCGTGTGGTTGAGCCGACGATGGGCGCATGCGTAGGACAGGCCATCAAACTTCCACTCCCCCCTCACTTGGACTGACCGAGTATCTCGTAACTGAACCGATCGTAGACCTCGGTGCTTTCGACCAGCGCGCCCACTCGGATGCGAACCATCTCCCCGGGGGTTTGCAGCGACAAGACCTTCTCCTTGGTGTGATAGCCTTTCGGGGTCAACAAAGTCGCTCCTTTTGCCGCCGCGACCTTCGGCAACGCGAGCGCGGCGAATTCCCCACCACCGTCATTATCAACATCAACGAGCCGCGCCAGCACGGGTTGGGCTTGTTGGGAAAGAACTTGCACTCCCACAAAGTACTCACCCTCATCGGCGATGTTTAGCCAGCGCACCACACCGATGACCCAGTCCCTGCTCACATCCGTGATGGGTGAGAAACAAATACCCAGAAGTTCTCCGACCCGGGTCGAAACCCTGGGGCGAGCGCGCCTAAGCAAGCCTACCCCGCTCGGCCCTTGGTTCACGATTTCCCACTCGTCGGTCTGGTAGGCGGGACCGAGTCCTGATGGTATGTCGGACGACGTATCGTGAATCTCGATATCTGCTTTGTCTTCTGGCCGAGTCGCGGACGTTGTGCTCAACGCGGTTGTTCCACCGCTCAGGAAGTGATGGAGGGAGCTGATTCCTGAGGCGAGACGCACCTGGCCTCCCGTGGATTCGCGAGGGGTGTGCCGCTTAGGCGGGATGCCCAAGGACCTGGCGATTCGGCCGAGGAGGAAGCGGTTGGCGGGCGTCGCGCTTTGGTCAAGCTTGAGCTCGGCCTGAAGCGCGCGAATGACGGGATTGGCGTCGAGGATCTGGCTCTGTTCGGAAAATCCCGATCTCTGCGCCTCGGCGTAGGTTCTCGGTCTCGGGTCACTGGCGGGATCGATGATGAATTGCGCAGTGTGTTTGTCGAGCTCGCGGGCGGGCACCAGACAAGCCGCGTCCGCATATCTTTCGAGTAGTCCGAAGACACGCCAGATATCTCCCTGGGGCAAATGGTAAGGGTCGACGAGGCTAGTCATCAGAATTCGTCGATAAAGGTGGCCCACCGGCCTCTGGAAGTCAGCCCGCAAGCTCGCCCCCGGGGCAGGCTGGTCCTCGAGTCCCACTTGTCGTGCGTGGCAGGAGAGCTCCCAGAGCTCATTCCAGAGATTGGCAGGGGTCGGTATGTACTGATCGTAGGAATGAAGCAGTCCCAAGCAGAGAAACAGCACTGAGCGCTGTAGCGCGAGGGCCTCATCCTTGCCTTTGTTGAATATGGATCTCTTGCCGGTGGCGGCGATGAGCACGATCTTGTATCCGGCGGCGAGCTCGATTGCGATTCGACGGGCGGCATCGCTCGTCGACCGCCGCCGCTCGAATGCTCCCAGGGTACCCACCGACTCTTCTCGCTCGTGAAGGTCCACGAGATACTGATAGGGTTTCGCATAACGCTCCATCAGAGCGAGGCGATTAGCGGATTTGACCGGATTGCGGTTCAATCGGGACACCGCATCGAGGAGGTTGCGCATCATCACGGGCGGGTTCGCAAACGGCAGTGTTTCGACCCACTCCTCTACATACACCACTCGTGTCTCGACCTCGGGGTCCAGGCTCTCTCCTATGGTCGGTATGGATAGCTTTACAGGCATCGACATCTGATTACCCGAGAATTGGTGGCTCGAGTCACCATTTAACGGTCATTCGAAAAAAACCTGAAAGAATCAGCCCCAAGTGGGGGGCGCCGCACACCGTATCAGCTGCTCTTCGGCGGCTACCGCACCTTCGTTCGCCGGATCGGGGAGCAAGCTCGCAATCGTCAGGGGTACCATCTCTGTCGCAATGCCTCGAACACCCGACGTGGATACCAGAGTTTCCCGACGCTACCGTTGTAGCGGGCCAGTGCCCGCTGCAAGTCACCGTTCTCGATGTCCAGGTAATGACGCAGGATGGTGCATCCGAGGCGTAGATTGGTGCGGATCTTGAATAGATTGTCGTTGGGGCGCCCGATCTCCTCAAGCCAGAACGGCATTATCTGCATCAGCCCTCTGGCGCCCGCGTGAGAGATCGCGAATCGGTCGAAATTGCTCTCAACCTGAATGACCGATAGCACCAGCTCGGGCTCGAGTCTTGTTCGAGTCGCTTCACGATGGACGTGGCGTAGAATCTCAAGCCGCTCCTGCGGATCCAGCACGCGCGGCGCGAGCCGCCCGGCCCAGTCCGTTAACCCCACCTCCGCCGCGA
>JBFHLI010000255.1:0-5197 GCA_041594935.1 Gammaproteobacteria bacterium
CCACAGGGCAAGGCATGGTTGCCGGTCCTGCACACCGAGCGGAGCGGGTGGCACTTCAGCGCCCTATACTCCAACACCGCGCGCGCCCACGAGCTCGGTCGTACCGACGACTGGGTGGTCATTTACTTCTACGACGATCACCATCGCGAGGGGCAGTGCACGGTGGTCACCGAGACGCGGGGGACCCTCGCCGGCCGGCGGGTGGTGAGGGGTATGGAGGCCGAGTGTCGACGCCATTACCGCAGCGTTGACGACGGGGCGTCCGGCTGACGCGGTGCCGGGAACGCTTGACCCAGGTCAAGGCGTGAGCTCCGGCAGCGGTTAGAGTTTCGGTCCCTCGATCCCGAGAATCTGGTAAATGGCAGAACCGAAACCCCTCGACCCGACCCTGCTCTGTCGTTCCTGCGACCCGCAGCAGTTTGAATTTCGCACCACGGCGGAGCTGGCCGAGGTGGATCTCGTCATCGGTCAGCCCCGGGTGCAGGATTCACTCAAGTTCGCCATGGGGATGGAGGACGAGGGGTACAACGTGTTTGCGCTCGGGTCATCCGGGGTCGGCAAGCTCTCGACGGTTCGTCAGCTCGCGGGCGAGGATGCGACGCGGCGACCGGTTCCGGCCGACTGGTGCTACGTCAATAACTTCTCCGATCCGGCCAAGCCGCGGGCGCTCCGCGTCCCGGCCGGGCGCGCGCGGGTCTTCCAGCGCGACATGGAGCAGCTTGTCGAGGAGCTCGGCAGCGCGATTCCGGCCGGGTTCGAGGGCGAGCACTACCAGTCCCGGGTGCACGAGCTCGAGGAGGAGCTAAAGGAGCGGCAATCGAGCGCGATCGAGGGATTGCGCGAGCGCGCGAAGCCGCGGCGCTTCGCATTGCTGGAGACTCCTGGCGGCTTCGCCTTTGCCCCGCTCGACGACCGGGGCGAGGTGCTCTCTCCGGAGCGGTTCTCCAAGCTCCCGCGCGCTGAGCAAGAACAGCTGGAGGCGGCGGCAAAGGAGCTGCAGCAGGAGCTTCAAAAAAGCCTGCGCCAGTTTCCGGTGTGGCACAAGGAGATGCACGCGCGGGTCAAGGAGCTAAACCGCGAGATCGCCAGCTTTGCGGTCAACCATCTCATCGAGGCGCTGGAGTCGAGCTATCACGACTTACCCCACGTGCTCGCGTACCTCGGCAACGTGCAGCAGAACATCGTCGAGCACGTGGATCAGTTCCTGCCCCGGGCCGAGCTGCCGATACCGATGCTGGGCGACGGGGGCCGCGCCGGCGCGCTCGAGCGATTCAAGGTCAACGTGATTGTCGACAACGCGGGCGAGGCCGGCGCGCCGGTGGTCTACGAGGACCTGCCGAACTACTCCAACCTCATCGGCCGGGCGGAAAGTCGGGCCCATATGGGCACCCTGGTCTCGGATTTTACCCTGATCAAGCCCGGCGCCCTGCACCGCGCGAGCGGGGGCTACCTGATCCTGGAGGCTCGAAAGGTGCTCCAGCAGCCGTTTGCCTGGGAGGCGCTCAAGCGTTCCCTCCGTTCCCGCGAGATCCGCATCGAGTCGCTGGAGCGCTCTCTCAGTCTGGTCAGCACCGTGAGTCTCGAGCCGGAGCCGATCCCGCTCGATCTCAAGGTGATCCTCCTCGGAGACCGGCTTGTGTACTACCTCCTGTGTGAGCTGGACCCCGAGTTCATCGAGCTCTTCAAGGTTGCGGCTGACTTCGAGGAGACGATGGACCGTGACCGCGAGGCGCACCTTCGCTACCCGAAGGTGATCGCGACGATGGCACGCCATGAGGGCCTGCGCGCGCTGGACCCCGGGGGTGTCGCCCGCGTGATCGATCAGCTGGCGCGCCTCGCGGGTGATGCGGAGAAGCTGTCGACCCACCTGCGAAGCCTGAGCGACCTGCTGCACGAGGCTGACTACTGGGCCGGGCTCGAAGGGCGCGACGTGATCACCCGTGCGGATGTCGATCGCACGGTGGACCAGCGGATCTACCGTTCCGACAGCATCCGAGCACGAATGTACGAGCAGATCCGTCGGGGCACGGTGATGATCGACACCGCCGGCGCGGTGGTCGGCCAGGTGAACGGCCTGTCGGTCATTCAGCTCGGCGAGTTCTCTTTCGGTCGGCCCTCGCGCATCACCGCCACCACCCGGATCGGAGAGGGTGAGGTGCTCGACATCGAGCGCGAGACCGAGCTCGGAGGTGCGCTGCATTCCAAGGGCGTGATGATCCTTTCGAGCTTTCTTGCTGCCCGTTACACCCGTGATGCACCGCTTTCGATGACCGCAAGCCTCGTGTTCGAGCAGTCCTACGCAATGGTTGAAGGCGACAGCGCGTCGCTGGCGGAGCTCTGCGCGATCCTGTCCTCGCTCTCGGGGTTGCCGATCGACCAATCACTCGCGGTCACCGGCTCGGTGAACCAGCACGGAGCCGTGCAGCCGATCGGGGGCGTGAACGAGAAGGTCGAGGGGTTCTTCAACGTTTGCGCGCAGCGCGAGCTCACGGGAACGCAGGGGGTGGTGATTCCGAGCGCGAACGTCAAGGACCTCATGCTCAGAGACGAGGTGGTCGAGGCGGCGAGGGCGGGGCGATTTCGGGTTTTTGCGGTCGCGCGAGTGGACGAGGCGATGGCACTGCTGACCGCGACACCGGCCGGGGCGCCGGACGAGTCCGGGACGTTTCCCGCTGACAGCGTCAACGCCCGGGTGGAGCAGTGTCTACGTGAATTCGGGATCGCCCGCAGCCGCTTCGCCGCGCGCGGTGCTAACGCGACTGGATTGGCCGAGCCGGGAGAGGACCGACGAGAGTGAACGAGGTGAGCCACCCGCGGAGAGTGCTGGTCGCGGTGGATTTCACCGGCCACCGCCCGCTTGCGCTCGAGTCGGCGGCCGGTCTCGCCGCCCGCCTGCGGGCGGAGCTGGTGGCCCTGTTCGTCGAGGATATCGACCTGATGCGACTGGCCGAGCTGCCGTTTGCCCGTGAGGTCGATCGCACCTCCGGCGAGACTCGGGCCCTGGACCACTCCCAGGTGTCGAGAGCGTTGCGCGCCCGCGCCGAGGTTGCTCGCCGGGCGCTCGACCGGGTGACGCAGACATTCTCGGTCCGCGCCTCGATGCAGGTGGTGCGGGGCCGGTACATGACCGAAGCCCTGTCGGCCGCGGCTGAGACGGACGTATTGTTTCTCGCACGCACCCGACGGCCCGCATTCGGCGTCAGTCACGCCGGTGAGCCGGGGTTGAAGGGCGGGGGTCGCGGTGGATCGGTGCGACCCGAGCCGGTGTGGGTTCTCTACGACGGCTCGCCCGAGGCGGATCGGGCGCTCAGGCTGGCCGGGACCTTGGCTGAGGGGCAGGCCCCGCTGGCGGTGATGCTGCTCACCTCGCCCGAGCGAGATGCACGCACGCTCGAGACGCAAGCGACTGAGATCATCGGCGATCGGGCGCTCGCGGCCCGCTTCGTGGTCGCGTCCGCTCCCGAGCCGGGTGCGGTGCGGCAAGCCGTCGCCGAGGAGGGCGGGAGCCTCCTCGTGCTGTATCGTGGCGGCTTTCTGCTCCGGGACGCCACCGCCCACGCGGCGCTAGAATCGCTGAGCTGCCTGGTGGTGGTGGCGGCTTAGATGCAAGCCCGCGGCTACCACCCGATCGGAAGCGACGGCGGGCGTGGCTTCGGGCAACAACTTGGCCGGGCGCGGACGCCGGGGCTCGTGTAATGACCGTGCGCGGCGGACGCGGCACGAACGGAGGCTGATCCATGCAAACCATCCCACATCGCTCATCGATCGGGCTCGTGATGACCGGCGTGCTCGCCGCGCTCGCGCTCGGTCCCGCGACCGGGGATCAGCACGATACGCGCGCGACGATGGGGGCAATCTTCGACGACATTCGCACCGTCTTGCCCTGGAGCGTGAGCGCCGGGCCCGTGACCGACCCGGAGGCACGGGCACGGATCCAACGGGCCCTCACCGACATCGCGGGGAGGGCGCTCGAGGTCGAGGTCCATGCGAGCGAGACTGACGTCGGGACCCACTATCTCGCGAGCGCGCTCCGCGGGGCGGCAATCGGTGCGCTGCAGAGCTTCGACGGAGGCAGGGTGGACAATGCAAAGTTCGAGATCCGAAACATGACCCAGCTTTGCATCGCATGTCACACCCGGCTGCCGGAGCCGCGGGATGCGCCGCTGGCGAAACACTTCATCGACGAGCGTGTCTTTGCCGACCTCGGGCTCGAGGAGAAGGCGAGGATCGAGCTTGCGACCCGCCAGTTTGACCGCGCCCGCTCGAGCTTCGAGGCGTTGTTAGCATCCGAGGGCACCCCGGCGCCGGAGCTGTTGGATGCGCTGGTGGATTATCTGGTGGTCAACGTGCGGGTCAGGGGGGACTTTCGGCGCCCGCGGCCGGTGCTGCTGCGATTCTCCGAACGCGCCGACGTGTGGACCGCCCTCGCCGAGGACGTCCGCGACTGGATCGTCGCCCTCACTGAGTACGAGGAGAGCGGCGTCCCGGCTCCGAGCATCGCCGCCGCCCGGGAGCTTCTGGAGCGTGCCCGTCAGTGGGCCATCGTGCCCTACAGCCGCCAGCCGATGATTCACTACATCGTCGCCTCTCGGGTCTTGAACCAATACATCAAGCTCCATCCCGAGCCGGGGCCAGAGCGGTCGGAGGCTTATTACCTGCTGGGGTTGACACAGTACGGGATCGGGCAGAGCGCGTGGCTCGGCGAGGCCGAGGACTATCTGAGGAACGCGGTGATAGCGGATCCCGGCTCGGAGTTCGCGGGGCGGGCCTTTGCCCTGCTCGAGGAACAGATCATCTTCGGCTACACCGGTTCCGCCGGGACCCACCTGCCGGCGGAGGTCGAGCGGGAGCTCAAGGAGCTGAGGCGTTTGCTGCCGGTACCCGGTGGGTGATCGACCCCGGTTCCGCGCGCGCACTGGACAGGTTGAATCGAGAGGAGCACCGGATCATGGTTCCATTTCTATTCCTGGCGGTCGCCGACGTGATGACCACCGACCCGTTGACGATCGAGTCGAACACCCCGCTTGCGAAGCTTCGAAACCTGTTCGAAGCGTTCGAGTACAACGCGTTACCGGTCGTGGAGGACGGGGAGTTCCTCGGGTGGGTTACCCAGTTCGACCTCCTGAGCGCGTTCAAGATGAGCCAGCAATCGATCATGCCCCGCTACGACGAGATACTGGCCGAGCCGGCCTCGCTC
>JBFHLI010000256.1:0-5185 GCA_041594935.1 Gammaproteobacteria bacterium
ATGCTCCGTTGCTCGAAGAGCTCAGTCGCAGCATGGCCGATGCATCGATCTGCGGGCTTGGCCAGGCGGCCGCGAACCCGGTGCTTTCGGTGCTGAGGTATTTTCGCGAGGAGGTACGATGAGCGACCCAATCACCTTCATCCTCGACGGCCGGGAGGTCGAGGCCGCGGCGGGTGAGACGATCTGGCAGGTCGCACGGCGAGAGGGCACCGAGATACCCCATCTCTGCTACGCCGACGAGCCGGGCTATCGTCCGGACGGGAACTGCCGCGCGTGCATGGTTGAGGTTGAGGGAGAGCGCGTACTGAGCGCGTCGTGTCTGCGGCGGCCGAGCCCCGGCATGAAGGTCGCGACCGGAAACGAGCGCTCGGTGGCGGCGCGCAGGACCGTGATGGAGCTGCTGCTGGCCGATCAGACGGAGCGCGAGGTGGCGCACGATCCCAACTCCCGCCTCTGGCAGTGGGCGGATCGGATGGGCGTGTCGGGCAGCCGATTTCCCGCTCGAGAAGCTCTGCCGCCCGATCCGAGCCATCCGGCGATGCGGGTGCATCTCGATGCGTGTATCCACTGCAACCTCTGCGTTCGCGCGTGTCGTGAGGTGCAGGTGAACGACGTCATCGGCATGGCGTATCGTGGGCACGGCTCGAAGGTGGTCTTCGATTTCGACGACCCGATGGGCGCGAGCACCTGCGTGGCCTGCGGTGAGTGCGTGCAGGCCTGTCCGACCGGGGCCCTGATGGAGGCGAGCCTGGTCGACGCGCGTGGGGTGGGTCATACCGGCGGGCTCGAGGAGGTGGCGAGCGTGTGTCCCTACTGCGGGGTCGGTTGCCAGATCACCTACCAGATTCGCGACCATGACATCGTGGCCGTGCAGGGCAGAAGCGGCCCTGCCAACGAGCAGCGTCTGTGTGTCAAAGGGCGCTTCGGGTTCGACTACATCAAGCACCCCCATCGCCTGACAAACCCCTTGATCAGAAAGCCCGGCGTCCCCAAGCAGGCGGATGGCGATATCGATCCGGCCAATCCCTACACTCATTTTCGGGAGGCGACTTGGGAAGAGGCTCTCGACCTGGCCGCCGAGGGGTTAAAGCGAATCCGCGAGCGCGATGGGGGGCAGGCGCTCGCCGGATTCGGCTCGGCCAAGGGTTCGAATGAGGAGGCGTACCTGGTGCAGAAGCTGGTGCGCACCGGGTTCGGTACCAACAACGTCGATCACTGCACCCGCCTTTGCCACGCTTCGTCGGTGGCGGCTCTCCTGGAAGGGATCGGCTCGGGCGCGGTGACGGCGCCGTTCACCGCGTGCAGGGACGCGGACGTCGTCATCGTGATTGGGGCCAACCCGACCGAGAATCACCCGGTTGCCGCCACCTATTTCAAGCAGGCGGCGAAACGTGCCGCCCTTATCGTCATGGATCCTCGGGGGCAGGCGCTGAAGCGCCACGCTACCCACATGCTCCAGTTCAACCCCGGCACCGACGTCGCCCTGCTGAACGCGATGATCAACGTCGTCGTCGAGGAGGAGCTCTACGACAAGCAATACGTGGCCGCGCAGACCGAGGGCTTCGAGAACCTCAAGCGTCATATCCGGGAATTCACGCCCGAGACGATGGCGCCGGTATGCGGCATCGACGCCGAGACGATTCGCACCGTGGCCCGTCAGTACGCCACGGCGGAAGCGTCGATCATCTTCTGGGGCATGGGCATCTCGCAGCACGTGCACGGCACCGACAACGCCCGCTGCCTGATCGCGTTGGCTTTGATCACCGGCCAGATCGGTCGGCCGGGCACCGGGCTCCACCCGTTGCGAGGGCAGAACAATGTTCAGGGTGCCTCCGATGCCGGTTTGATTCCGATGTTCTTGCCGGACTACCAATCCGTCGAGGCGGACGAGATTCGCCGACGATTCGACGACCTCTGGGGCACGCCGCTCGATGCGAAGCGCGGCCTCACCGTGGTCGAGATCATGGACGCGGTTCACGCCGGCCAGATCAAGGGTATGTACGTCATGGGCGAAAATCCCGCGATGTCGGACCCCGACGTCGAGCACGCGCGAGAGGGTCTCGCTAAGCTAGAGCACCTGGTGGTTCAGGACCTGTTTCTCACCGAGACTGCATTTCACGCCGACGTGGTGCTGCCGGCTTCGGCCTGGCCCGAGAAGGACGGTACCGTCACCAACACCAACCGGCAGGTGCAGATGGGGCGAAAGGCGCTCGCGCCGCCCGGGGACGCGCGGCAGGACTGGTGGATCATTCAGGAGATTGCGCAGCGCCTCGGCCTCGAGTGGAAATACTCGGGACCGGGCGACGTGTTCGCGGAAATGAAACTGGCGATGCCTTCGCTGGACAACATCACCTGGGAGCGACTTGAACGTGAGAGCTCGGTCACCTATCCGTGCGAAGCGCCGGATCGCCCCGGGGAAGACATCGTCTTCGGGGAAGGATTTCCGACCAAGAGCGGGCGGGCGAAGCTGGTGGCGGCCAGTATCATTCCGCCCGACGAGCAGCCCGACGACGACTACCCGATGGTGCTCACCACCGGACGTCAGCTCGAGCATTGGCATACCGGCGCCATGACTCGGCGGGCGTCAGTGCTCGATGAGCTCGAGCCGGAGGCGGTCGCGAGCATGTCGCCCGAAGACTTCGCCCGCTTGAATATTGCCCCCGGGGACCCGATCCGAGTGACCACCCGCCGGGGGGCGATCGAGCTGAAGTCCCGTCTCGACGGGGCGGTCCCGGCCGGATTGGTGTTCATTCCCTTCTGCTATGCGGAGGCAGCCGCCAATGTTTTGACCAACCCGGCGCTGGACCCGTTCGGCAAGATTCCCGAGTTCAAGTACTGCGCGGCGCGAGTGGAGCGGGCCGCCTGAGGTTGAACCGGATCGGTGCCCGGGTCGGGGGTCACGAAACAGAGGGTGGAATCGCAGTAGCAATGCAGCATTTTACGTCCCCGACCGTGGCCGGAACGCGGAGTGGGTGCGGTGTGAAATTCTCAGAACGTGGGGGCTTATAGTGGCAACGAATGCGAATCTTCAGCAACGTCGAGAGGCGGCAGTGCCTCGAGGCGTCGCCAATTACTTCCCGGTGTACGCCGAGCGGGCCGAGAACGCCGAGATATGGGACGTGGAGGGAAAGCGCTACATCGACTTCGCCGGCGGCATCGGGGTCCTCAATGTCGGGCACAATCACCCCAAGGTGAAATCCGCCGTGGAGGCACAGGTGCAGCGATGCATGCACACGTGCTTCCAGGTAGTGCCTTATGAACCCTACATCGCGCTCGCGGAGCGACTGAACGAGCTCGCCCCGGGGAACTCTTCCAAGAAGACCATCTTCGTGACCACTGGGGCGGAGGCGGTCGAGAACGCGGTCAAGATCGCACGGGTCGCGACGGGCCGGCCGGGAGTCGTGTCGTTCTCCGGGGCTTTTCACGGACGGACGATGATGACCTTGTCTCTGACCGGCAAGGTAGTCCCCTACAAGAGCGGCTTCGGTCCCTTTCCTGGTGACGTCTACCACGCGGCATTTCCGAACGAGTACCATCACGTGTCCGTCGAAGATTCCCTGCGGTCGCTGGAGACGATCTTCAAAGCCGATCTCGACCCGGCCCGGTGCGCCGCGATCATCATCGAGCCCGTGCAGGGCGAGGGCGGTTTCTACGTCGCGCCGTTCGAGTTTCTCCAGCGCTTGCGGGCGATCTGCGATGAGCACGGCATCCTGCTCATATCCGATGAGATCCAATCGGGCTTTGCTCGCACCGGGAAGATGTTCGCAATCGAGCACAGCGGGGTAGTGCCGGACCTCATCACAACCGCAAAGAGTCTCGCCGGCGGCATGCCGCTGGCGGGGGTCATCGGCCGCGCGGATGTGATGGACTCGGTGGCACCGGGGGGCCTCGGGGGCACCTACGGGGGTAACCCGGTCGCCTGTGCGGCGGCGCTCGGGGCGCTCGACGCGATCGAGGAAGACAGGCTCCTCGAGCGCAGTGTCGAGGTCGGAAAGCGCGTCACCGGGCGGTTCAAGCAGATGGCCGCGAAGAACACGTTGACCTGCATCGGCGACGTCCGCGGTCTTGGGGCGATGGTCGCGGTGGAGCTGGTCAAGGACCGGGAGACTCGTGAGCCGGCTCCGGAACTGACCAAGAGTGTGATTTCCAAGTGCATCGCGAAGGGTCTGGTGGTTATCTCCTGCGGGATCTACGCCAATGCCATCCGGGTGCTCGTTCCTCTGACCGCGGATGACGCGGTGATTGATGAGGGCCTCGATATCGTCGAGGCGTCGCTCATGGAGGCAATCGAGGAGCATGCCTGAGGGGCGGCTTGTTCCGATCACCGCGGAGCTTCGCCCGCGGGCACCCTGATCGGAGTGGGGACATGTTTGGTTGGGATGGTGCCCGATCCGGCGCTCCTCTCACTTGTTGATTGCGCCCTCGGGCGAAAGGTCCCTCGGCCGCCCGGGGGCGGTCGCAATCTACCGTAGGAGCAGCGCCGGCGCGCGGCGGTTTCGATTCGAAGGATGGCCTCCGGACGAGGATGATGAAAGACCAAGAATATGTCGAAATCAGCGGTCTCCAGATCGCGAGACCCCTGGCCGAGCTCATCCGGGACGAGGTAGCTCCGGGAACCGATGTCGAACCGGAGTCGTTTTGGGTCGCGCTGGCTCGGATCGTATCGGACCTCGGACCGAGAAATCGCGAGCTGCTGGAACGGCGCGATGCGCTGCAGGCAAAGCTCGACGACTGGCACCGCAGCCGCCGCGGACAGCCGATTGACCTCGTCGAGTACCGTGAGTTCTTGTCGCAGATCGGCTACCTCGAGGCCGAAGGCGGTCCGTTCAAGGTCACTACCGAGAATGTCGATCCGGAGATCGCGACCGTGGCCGGCCCTCAGCTTGTGGTTCCGGTCGATAACGCGCGCTATGCACTGAACGCCGCCAACGCGAGGTGGGGCAGCCTGTACGATGCTCTGTACGGCACCGATGTCATTCCCGAGGACGACGGGGCCGACCGAGGCGCTGCCTACAACCCGGTCCGCGGTGCCCGGGTGTTCGCATTTGCGGCCCAGTTTCTCGACGAAGCGGTGCCGCTCGAGCGCGGTGGGCACGCGCAGGTGACGGAGCTCGCGCTCGAGCCGAAAGATGGGATGATGCATCTCCGTGCGACGCTGCAAGATGGCACCGCCGTCGGGCTCGCC
>JBFHLI010000257.1:0-5162 GCA_041594935.1 Gammaproteobacteria bacterium
CACGCCGAGTTCACCGATCGAGATCGGGGCGCGGACGATCTCGCCGCCCTCCTCTACACCTCGGGCACGACCGGTCGCTCCAAAGGCGCGATGCTCACCCACCGCAACCTGAGCTCGAACGCGCAGGTCCTCGCGCAGTATTGGCGGTTCGAGAGCGACGACGTGCTGCTGCACGCGCTTCCGATCTTTCACACTCACGGGCTGTTCGTGGCAACCAACGTCACCCTGATGGCGGGGGCGGCGATGATTCTCCTGCCCCGGTTCGACCTGGACGAGATCATGCGCTCGCTGCCCCTAGCCACCGCGATGATGGGAGTCCCGACCTTCTACACGCGTCTCCTAACGCGCGCTGACCTGACTCGAGAGCGGGTGCGTCACGTCCGCGTCTTCATCTCCGGTTCGGCGCCGCTCTCGGCCGCGACCCACCGGGAATTCGAGGCCCGCACCGGTCACGCGATCCTGGAGCGCTACGGGATGACCGAGACCAGCATGAACTCCTCCAACCCCTACGACGGGGCGCGGCGAGCCGGGACCGTCGGCTTCGCCCTGCCCGGGGTGGAGATCCGGATCACCGACCGTGACACCGGGGCAGTGCTCGAACCGGGCGAGGTCGGCATGATCGAGGTGCGTGGTCCGAACGTGTTCAAGGGATACTGGCGCATGCCGGAGAAGACGGCGGCGGAGCTGCGCGAGGATGGATTCTTCATCACCGGCGACCTCGGCCTCATCGATCAGCTCGGTTACCTGAGCATCGTCGGTCGAGACAAGGACCTCATCATCTCCGGGGGCTACAACGTCTACCCGGCGGAGGTCGAGGGTGCAATCGACGCCCTCGAGGGAGTCGCGGAGAGCGCGGTCATCGGCCTCAACCATCCGGAGTTCGGCGAGGCGGTGACCGCGGTGGTCGCGGCACGCGAGGGAGCCACCCTATCGGAGGACGAGATTCGCCGCGACCTCTCAACCCGGCTCGCCAGGTACAAGGTGCCCAAGCGGGTCGTCTTCGTCGACCATCTGCCGCGAAACAAGATGGGTAAGGTCGAGAAGAAGGATCTGCGCGAAAGACTGCGGGACACGCACGACTGCGAATGAGACCGGCGCCATGAAGCCCGCACCGTTCAAGTACGCGCGCCCCGGCTCGTTGGAAGAGGCGCTCGAGCTGAAGGCGCGCTACGCGGACGACGCGAAGTTTCTCGCCGGCGGTCAAAGCCTCATCCCGGCGATGAATTTTCGCCTCGCCCAACCCCGGATCCTGCTCGACGTCAACGACCTTACCGAGCTAGACCACGTCACCGAGGGAGAAGACGGAGCGCTTCGCATCGGGGCGCTCACCCGCCATCGAACCCTCGAGCACGATGCGCTCATCGCACGCACTCAACCGCTGGTGCACGAGGCGGCTCCCAGCGTCGCGCACCCGCAGATTCGAAATCGCGGGACCCTGGGCGGGAATCTGGCCCACGCCGACCCCGCCTCCGAGATGCCGGCGGTGATCCTCGCCCTCGGGGCACGGCTGAGGCTGCGCTCGGCGCGCGGGGAGCGCTGGATCGAGGCGAACGAATTTTTCCTGAGCGTCTTCACCACCGTCCTCGAGGAAGACGAGATGCTGGTGGAGATCGAGCTGCCGGTCGAAGCCCCGCGAACCGGCACTGCCTTCCTGGAGGTGTCCCGGCGGCCCGGTGATTACGCGATGATGGGGGTTGCGGCGGTGGTGACCTTGGACCGGGACGGCGTGTGCACCCACGCGAGACTCGCCTACTGCAACGCGGGCGAGACGCCGGTGCTCGCCGCCCGGGCGGCACGCTTGCTGGTCGAACACGGCACCGGCGAGGCGCAGATTCGCGAGGCCGGCGAGCTTTCACGGCGAGAGGTCGAGCCCACCGGCAACGTGCAGGCAAGTGAACCGTTTCAGCGTCATCTCGCCGGGGTGCTCACGAGACGGGCGGTAACCCTTGCGCTGCAGAGAGCCGGAACGACGGCTCGCGGCGGCACGCAGTAAGGACGGGAGGCATGCTTCAGGAACTGCTCACGGTCAGGACGTCGGTCAATCACGTCAGCTACGCCCGGGTGGTCGAGGTCCGCATGTTGCTCAGCGACTTCATCCGCCACGAGCTCCGGCTCACCGGCACCCACGTCGGGTGCGAGCACGGCGTGTGCGGGGCCTGCACGATTCTGGTCGACGGACTGCCCATGCGCTCCTGCCTGATGCTCGCCCCCCAGGCCGAGGGCCGAGAGATCCTGACGGTGGAGGGGCTCAGCCCCGAGCCGGGGCAGCTGCATCCCATCCAGGAGGCGTTTCGTGAAACCCACGGCCTGCAGTGCGGCTTCTGCACCCCCGGGATTCTGATGACGATGAAGGCCTTCCTCGACGAGAACCCATCGCGCAGCGAGGAAGAGATCCGAGAGGCCCTGTCGGGAAACCTATGCCGATGCACCGGCTATCAACACATCGTGGCCGCAGTGGCCCTTGCCGCCGGCCGCATGGGCGGCAAGGGGTAATGGTGAAGAACCGGTATTTCGGAGCCCCGGTCACACGCAACGAGGACGAGGTCCTGCTGACCGGCCGAGCGCAGTTCGTCGACGATGTCGATCTCGCGGACCTGCTGCATGCGGCGGTCCTGCGTAGCCCCCACGCCCACGCCCGGATCGGCGCGATCGATACCGCGAGGGCGTGCGCGCGAGACGGGGTCGTGGCCGTTTACACTGCCGCCGACCTCGGCGAGTTCTGGCGCCCGGCGCCGCTGGTGGTGCCGCCGCCTCCGATCGAGGGCCTGGTGTTCAATCAACGCACCCAGTTCCCCCTCGCCAAGGACAAGGTGAGGCATCTCGGCGAAGCGCTGGCCCTGGTCGTCGCGGAAAGCCGATACGTCGCCGAGGACGCGCTCGGAGACATCGTGGTCGAGTTCGACCCGCTCCCGGTGGCGGCGGACCTCGAGAAAGCCTCCGCGATCGCCTCGGCGCGGGTTCACGAGGATGTGCCCGGCAACATCGCCGCCACCGTCCACCAGCGCAAGGGCGACTACGCGGCTACGGCCCGGGAGGCGGCGAGGATCATCAAACGCCGTTTCTTCTACGAGCACGGCATGGCGCAGCCGATGGAAACCCGCGGGGTGGTGGCGCAGTGGGACGAACGGGCCGAGCGGCTGTGCGTGTGGGCGACGACCCAGGCTCCGACCTCCCTTCGCAACGGACTCGCCGCCCTGCTCGGAATCAACGAAGCGCAGGTGCGCGTGATCGCGCCGTTCGTCGGCGGCGGCTTCGGGGCCAAGCTGTTGATGTATTACCCGGAAGAGCTCCTGATCCCCTGGGCGGCGATCCGGCTCGCGGGCTCGATCAAATGGATAGAGGATCGCGGCGAGCACTTCGTTGCGACCACTCACGAGCGCGGGCAAATTCACGATGCCGAGATCGCGCTTGCCGAAGACGGCAAAATCCTTGGCATCAAGGACGAGTTCCTGCACGACACCGGGGCCTACAATCCCTACGGTCTGACGGTGCCGATCAACAGTCAGTGCTCGATCCTCGGCCCCTATCATGTCCCGAGCTACGACAGCGCCTTCACCGCGGTGTTCACCAACAAGCCAATCGTCGCCCCGTACCGCGGGGCCGGTCGGCAACACGGCGTGTTCGTGATCGAGCGACTGCTCGACATCGCCGCCCGCGAGATGGGAATCGACGGCACCGAGATCCGCCGAATCAACTTCATCGCGGCCGGCGCGTTCCCCTATCGCAACGAGATCATGTTTCAGGACTTCACCGAGCTTCGCTATGACAGCGGTGACTACGCGCCGATCCTCGACCGTGCCCTCGAGCGGATCGACTACCGGCGATTCAAGCAAGAGGAGCAACCACGGCTTCGCGCCGGGGGGGTGCGATCCGGGATCGGGGTGGTCTGCTACATCGAAGGCACCGGGATCGGGCCCTACGAGGGCGCCAGGGTCCAGATACAGGCCAATGGCCGGGTGTGCGTGGTGACCGGCATCGGCACCCAGGGTCAGGGACACTACACCAGTCTCGCTCAGATTGCCGCGGATCGACTCGGGGTCAGCGTGCGTGACGTCGATGTCATCACCGGCGATACCGATCGGTTTTACTGGGGGGCGGGCACCTTCGCGAGCCGCGGCGCGGTGGTCGCGGGCAATGCGGTCTACCAGGCGGCCGAGGCGGTCCACCAGAAGATCCTGCGGGTCGCGGCGGAACACTTCAGTTGCAAGGAAGACGAGCTCATCGTCGACGGCGGCGAGGTCAGCGTGGCGGGAAAGCCGGACCAGCGGATTGAGCTCGGCACGCTCGCGACCAAGGCCAATCCGATGCGCGGCGCGGTGAGTCCGGGGACCGAGCCGGGCCTCGAGGCGACACGCTACTTCGGTCCGGAGAGCGGGACGGTCGCAAGCGGTGTGCACGCAATGATCGTCGAGGTCGACCCGGAGACGATGATGGTGTCGATCAAGGACTACGTCGTCGTGCACGACTGCGGCACCGCGATCAACCCGCTCATCGTCGCGGGACAGATCCACGGGGGCGTGGCCCAGGGCATCGGTAACGCGTTCTACGAGCAGCTGGTCTTTGACGACCAGGGTCAGCTGCTCAACGCGACCCTGGCCGACTATTTGCTGCCGACGGCGCTCGATATCCCGCCCATGAGGCTCGATCACACCGTGACCGCCTCGAAGACGAACCCGCTCGGCATCAAGGGAGTAGGCGAAGCGGGGGCGATTCCGGTCGGGGCCCTGTTTGCTCAAGCCCTCGAGGATGCGTTGGATCTTCCCGCGCGCGGGGTCGAGATCCTGGAGGTCCCGCTCTCCCCGAGCCGGCTGTGGGAGCTCTCCCGATCGTGACGGGGACACGGCGAGCTCGGGCGTTGCGATAGAAAAGGAATCGGCGATGGAGCTACACGGCGAGCACCGAATTGCGGCCCCGCGGCCGCGAGTCTGGGAGGCCCTCAACGACCCGCAGGTGCTGCGAGCCTGCATACCCGGCTGCGAGTCTCTCACCGAGGACGGGCCCAATGCGTTCGCGGCCATCGTCCAGGCGAAGGTCGGACCGGTGCGGGCAAGATTCTCCGGTCGGGTGGCGCTCTCCGACATCCGCCCCCCCGAGAGCTACACGATCACCGGTGAGGGCACCGGCGGCACGGCCGGCATGGCCAGGATGGGCGCGAACGTCTC
>JBFHLI010000258.1:0-5153 GCA_041594935.1 Gammaproteobacteria bacterium
CGCCCATAGCGCGTTCTCGGTGATGCCGGGCACGAGCGCGTCGCGCATGGCCCGCATGCCCCGCTCGCAGGTCTCGACCGCATGGCGCATCAACGCGATTTCGCCCGCCGACTTGATCTTGCGCGCATGCTCCATCAGCTCGAAGCCGTCGTGGATCGCGAACCCGTATCGCTTGAGATGCTCGATGCCGAGATGGCCGACACGGTCGACCGCGATGCGTCGATTGCCGCCGCCGTGCTGGCGGAAAACCTCCGCGATCTCCTTGGCCCAGACCTCGGATTTCTCCTCGAAGCGAGGTCCGGTGGCAAAGTAGAACCACGGTACGGTGGGACGCACCTCGTCCACGGTGGGCAGATCCTCGGCCAGGTGCCGGCAATTGCCGTACTCCCACAAGATGACCGGACCCTCGGTCGGCACCACGACGTAACGGGTCTCGTTGTGCAGGCACCAGATCTGCATGTTGGTGGCATCGGTCACATAGCGGGTGTTCAGCTGGTCATAGAGCAAGACGCCCGCGTAGTCTCTCCTTCGCAGCTCCTCGCGGACGCGCTCAAGGCGGTACCGTCGCACCTCGTCGAGGTCCGTCGGCGGCTCGGAGTACTCCATGGCGCCGTGCTGGCGGGCACTCGCGACGGTTTGCCTTACCAAGGTCATGTCTCTCTTTCCCCGGGTCGACCTCTGCGGCCGCACCCTGTCATCTACCGAAGAGTTTCTCGCCGGGCGCCGAGCGCGACCCACCGAAGTGCGAGCCCGGCGCGGTCATCGGCGACGCGCGGTCGTAGTCTGCGAACGAATCGGTACCACCGCCTCGGAGCCGCTCGCCCGGTGGCCCACGATCTTCGCCACCTCATCGACCAGCGACTCGAGCGTCGACGTCATCTTGCGGCGCAGGGCGGCGTCGAGCGGCAGCAAGGGCCGACGCACGTGGCCGGCCGGGAGCCCTCGCCAGGCGCAGGCGAACTTCACGCACGGAATGAATTCTCCACCCTGCTCGAGCACGCGCATGAGCGGCATCATTGCCGTCATGATGCGTCGGCCCTTGTCGAAGTCCCGCTCGACCACACACGCACGGTGCAGGGCAATGTGCTCCTCGGGCAGACAGTTCGCACCGCCCGCGATCCAGCTCTGCGCCCCCCAGGCAAAGAACTCGAGCGCCTGGTCGTCCATTCCACAGCTCAGCTGCAGCTCGGGATAGTTGCATGCGAGCAGGTGCAGTCGATTGACGTCACCGCTGGTTTCCTTGATTGCGCAAAAGTTCGGTCGTGCCGCGACCCGGTCCAGGAACTCCGTGCCCATATTGGTGCCGGTGCGGGCGGGATAGTTGTACAGCACGATGGGCAGGCCGACCGACTTGTCGACGACTATCGCGTGCTGGGCGAGCTCCTTCTCGCTCGGTACCGAGTAGTACGGTGCCGGCATCAGCACCGCGCTCGCGCCCGCGCGCTTGGCGGCGCGGCCGAGCTCGATCATCTCCTCGGTGCGGGCGGCTCCGATTCCGCCGAGCATCGGCACCCGGTCGGCGATGACCTCGGCCACGAAACCGAACAGACCCGTCCGCTCCTCGACGGTGAGGGCGTAGGATTCGCCGGTGGTACCGCTCACGATGAGCCCGGAGATGCCCGCCGCAATCTGGTACTCGATGACCTGCGCGAGGGCATCCCGATCGATCTCGTAGCTCTTCTTGAAGGGGGTGATCAGCGGGGTGTAGATCCCGTTTAGTTTCATGACGGTCTCCCTGGCGGAGCACTGGCCGAAGCGCCGTGCCCTTGCAAGTCGCAGTGGCGAGATACTAAGAGGTGGGCAGCGGGAAAACCAGCGAGCCGGGCCTCACCGCCCCGGCTCACACGCGAGGCGCGACATCGACATCGGCGCTCCGGTGCCGTCGGCGCCGTTCGTCCGCGTCAGAACGAGAGACCGGCGCCCGTCGGCAACGGTGCTTGACACGTGCACTGGCGGCGCTTTCATAATCCGGACCGGAACCGGCGAGGAGACGGGATAGGCATCATGTCGGAGACGATACTGTTGCTCCGACTGGAGCATCGCAACATCCTGAAGGTGCTCGAGCTCTTCGCCACTCAGCTGCAAGCGATTCGAGATCGCGAGTCCCCGGATCTCGAGCTGCTGGAAAGCGCGCTCGAGTACGTCGCGAGCTACCAGGATCGGTGTCACCACCCCAAGGAAGATCTCGTCTACCGCAAGCTCCACGGCCGAGACCCCGGGGCAGCGGACACCTTCGCCAGGATCGAGCGCGATCACATCGAGCTCGCGCGTCTGAGCCAGCACCTGCTGTTCGCGATTGAGGACGCGTCGGCCAACCCCGGCGCGCTGGGACGCCTCGAGACCTCAATTGAAGACTTTCTCGATCAGTATCGTCGTCACATGCAGCTCGAGGAACGGGAATTCTTCCCGACCGCACTCAGGGTGCTCTCGGCCGACGATCTGGCCGAGATCGACTTCGACCTCTTCGACCGACCGGACCCGGTGTTCGATCACGCCGTCGAGGAGCAGTTCGAGGGACTGCGCGCCGCGGTGCTCGCGCTCGCCAGGCAGCGCCATCGGCAGCCATCCGAGCATGTCTTCATGCGCCTGACCGAGGGTGACGCAAGCTGGCTCGAGGGCTTGAGCACGCTCTCCGAGTTCAACGCGAAACAGGAGGCGCTGGCGATGCCCTATCGCCTCGTCCACCTCTCCGGCAGCGGCTATGCGCTCCTCGAGGGAGACACCTTGCTCATGGATTTTCCCGAGTGCAGCGCCGCCCGGGCCGCATGGTGCGCGTATTACTATCTCCGGGGACGAGAAGACGCGCCGGCGGAGTAAATCAGCCTGGTCGCAGCGTCGACCGCCACCCGTTGCGCACTACCGCGGAAGAACCGTCATCTCGGACTCGCGAGCGGACGGGCTTGGGGCGACTCGCGACGCCCCAGCAGCCGCTCGGCCCCCGGATAGTCGCCCCGTCGGATGACATACTTCTTGACCGCATCGCCCCAGGGCTCACCGCGCGCCATCCGAGTCAGCAGGGACTCGAGGTTCACCACCGCCGACCCGCCGACGGTCTGGACCCCGCGCTCGAACAGGGGGTCCGGGAGGCCGCTCGCGGTCGGGCCGAGGAGCACCACCTCGTCGGCGGCCCGGCAATAGCGCAGAACCTCCTCGAGACTCTCGTTGAGCAGGGTGCTACCGGTGATGAGGACCTTGTTGCAGCCGCGAAGCCCCTCAGGCTCGAGCGTGACCGCAAAGCCCTCCGGCGAGTCGAGCAATGCTTCCTTGCGCTCGAAGACCGTGAACCTCACCGCCTCGCGCTGGAGTCGCCGCGCGAGCGAGGGGAAAAGGCCTACCATGCCGACGTGATCCCCCGGCTCGAATCGCATCGCACCCAGGGAGTCGGCCGCCGGGAGGGGGTAGCCGACTTGCTTTAGCACGCACTGTCCGATCGCATTGAACCCGCCGAGGGCAAGGGCGCGTCGGGCGAGGATCGGATGCGAGAGGTCCCCGAGGAGCTGGCGGGGGTCCTCGCCGACGAGTCCTGCCGGCGATCGCCCCCCGAGCTCGACATCGCCGAGCCAAGCGTAGAAGAACCCCACACTCTCGTCCGTGAGCGCCACCAAGCCGAAATCCGCATCCTTGCAGGGATTGGAAGCCCGCTCGGGCATCACCACGCGTGCTATCGGCGGCAGGTCCATCCCCGCGGTAACGTCTTCGAGAAAAGCCGTTAGGGTTTCGGTCAGGCGCAAGCTCGCGCTCCGGGTCGGTTCGAGGCCCGCAGTTTATCTGCCCCGGGGACTCGCTGTCGCCGACTCCGCTTGCAGCGTCTGGAACAACCGACAGAATACGTCCGGGGACTGCGCACCAGAGACCGCGTATCGTCGTTCCAGCACGAACAACGGCACTCCTTGAATGCCCAGCCGCCGCGCCTCGTGATCCTCGGCCTGCACCCGCTGTGTCTCGGCATCGCTCTCGAGGTAGGCGCGCGCGGCGTCGGCATCGAGCCCGGCCTCGATCGCGCAGAAGGTCAGGACATCCAGATCACCGATGTCCTCGCCGCGGCAGAAATAGCTGGCGAACAACGCTTCGACCACCGCTTCCTGCCCGCCCGGCTGAGACCGGGCGTAGTGAATCAACCGGTGCGACGCGAGCGTGCTCGGAGTGCGCGCGATTTGGTCGAAGCAGAAATCGATTTGCTCCGCCTCGCCCGCCACCTCGATCGAGGCATAGATCTCGCGCGCCTTCTCGGCCCCGCCGAATTTCTGTGCGAGATAACGTTGGCGCTCCATCCCCTCCGGCGGCATCTCGGGGTTGAGCTGGAACGGTCGCCACACAATCTGCGGGCACACATCGGGAGTTTGCCCCAGCGCCCGCTCGAGACGCCGCTTCCCGATGTAGCACCAAGGGCAGATCGGATCGGAGAATATCTCGATCCGCAGCACCGCGGGCTCACTCATGGATAACCCCGCAACCTGATCGCGGCCCGCCGGCATCTCGACGATCGCATTATCCAGGCTAGGGCTTCATGCCCTTCTCGGTGAGCTCCGCGATCGCTGCCTCGCTCTTGGCAAGATGCTCGAGCCCCATGCCCCGCAGCACATGCGCTGCCTTCGTGAACTGGATGCCCTCGTAGGCGACGATCTCCACCCGATTTCCCCACGGGTCGAGAAAATCAAGAAATCGCCCCGGGAGGATCTCGACGCCGTTCGCCTCGAGGGCGCGGCGCACCGCCGCCTTGTCGTCCACCACGATCGCGATGTGGCGCGCGTCGTCGGGTCCCTGGCGGCGCCCGGTGGAAAGAGCAAGAAACTGATCGCCCAGATCGATGAATGCCTGGGTCTCGCTCTTGCTCCGCAGCTCGAAGTCGAACAGCTTGCGATAAAAGGCGAGGGCCTCGTCGATATCCCCGACCTCGATTGCGACGTGATTGAAACCAATCGCGCAGGCTTTCGTCTTCTGCCCCATCTCCGGCCCTCCATCCTGATCGATCCATCCGCAGTATAAGACCAATCACGTCCGACGGTGCCAGCTCGATGACCCCGGCCGGGGCGCTCTTCGCCGGGGCCGGGCGGCCGGATGACACGGCTGCGGTCCACGAGTAGGTTAGGATCCGCGTGGGTGCCCGAGAGGGAGACAAGCGATGGCCAAGACCGATCTGCCGATCATCGAGC
>JBFHLI010000259.1:0-5150 GCA_041594935.1 Gammaproteobacteria bacterium
ACGAAGCCGATGCGAGACGAGAAGATCAAGGTGCGCATCACCGAGAGCGGGGAGTCCATCGACGTCGTCGTGCTGAGCAAGCGCGCCGACCGCATCCAGGTCGTCCTCGGCGAGGGGGTGCACAACGTGCCGTGCGAGCTGACCCCCACCCGCAACGGTCTGGCCTACGCGGGCAAGGTCATGGGCCGGGAGATCGTCTACGAGCGTTCACGCGACCAGGTCCAGTCCGATCTCGATCGGGCTAACCCGGCGCTGCGCAAGTCGAGACCTGAGTAGCCCGGAGCAGGCCTCGGTTCCTCACAGGCCGCCGTTGTTCCAAGGACCGGTGATCGCGAAGGTGACCCCGGGTCTTTGAATGTTCACGAACAGCCACCGCCCTTCCGGGCTGAAGGTGGCGCCAGCCCATTCTCCGCTCCGAAAGTCACCGGTAATACCGTTTCTCTGCCCCTCTAGAACGATGTTGTTCTCCGCGAAGGTGAACAGCGACCCCGCCGGGCTGAGACCGAGCAGACGGTTACCGCCCACCATGCCGTAGCCGCCCCCGCCGTCCTCACACAATACGAGGGCCCCGCGGGGGCTCACTGCGATGTTGTCGGGACCATTGAGCCTATGCGGCCCGGGCGAATCGAAGATCAGCGTAAGCACCGAAGCTCGCGGCTCGTAGGCCCACACCTGACCCGATCCGGCGATGCCCCCGATGGTGGACACGAAGTAGATCCGGCCGCGGTCGTACCAGCAGCCCTCGAGGCGTCGGAACGAGGCACCACCCTGCTCATAGCCCTGGGAAAATACACCGCCTGCGTCGGGAGGGTTCGACCCCGGAGTGTGGGCGAGGCCCGGATCGTCGATGTCGACCCAGTCGACCTCGAAGGTGCGGCCAACCGGGATGACACGAGAGAGGTCCGCTTGATGAACACCGGTCACTCGCAGCATCTGGAGACGTCCCCCGCGGTGGAGTTGCGCCCAGCTTCGCCGCGGGACGAAGCGGTAAAAGCCGCAACGCCCGCGGTCCTCCGTCTCGTAGACGTAGCCGCTCGCCGGGTCCACCGCCACCGCTTCGTGCGCAAACCGGCCCATCTCGACCAGCGGCTCGGGGGCGGTGAGCGGCTCGCCTCGCCGGACCTCGAACACCCAGCCGTGAGGCTCGAGAAAGCCGTTATCGCGACCGTTCAGGGTCTCCTCGCAGGACAGCCATGAGTTCCAGGGGGTGGCGCCACCCCCGCAGTTGGTGCTTGTGCCGTTGAGGCTTACCCAGCTGTTGAGCCATTTGCCCGAGCGAGGGTTGAATACCAGGCTGGTGGTTCCCCCGCTCCCGCTCGGGTCGTACGCGGACGACCGGGCCCCAAATGCGCCGGTGGGCAGCGAGTTCTCGTGGTTGCGAACGAGGACAATTCGATCCGACTGGACATCCGCGACCCCCATGCCGTCGTGGGCGGGCGGGGTCGGCGATCCGTCATCGAGGGGGTCGCCGGTCCACCCATACGACCAGTACTCAAACCCCGGGGGCAACAGCAGCAACTCGAGCCCAGTGGAGCGGTCGGCCCGCGGCTCGAGCGGACCGTAGTCCTCGCTATAAGGGGCGGTGAGGCCGCCGGCCCGACGCGCGGCGAGCCCCGAAAAAGCGGCGACAAGGCCTGTCCCGGCCAGAGCCGAGCCGCCGGCCAGCAGAATTTCTCGCCGGCTAACGGCTGAACTGGTATTTGCCAAGGACCGTTGTCGCGCAGACACAGATCCTGACATCGGCCGGCGCCGTGGATACCTTAGCGATCTCCACCGGTAGTGCCGGTACGGGTCGGTCCGGTCCTATCGAACGCCGCGGCGGCGCCCGGGGTTGCACGCCCGGGGCCGACCGAATAGCTAATCCAAAATGACGGCCGCAACGCGGCCGAAGCCGTTCCTCTTGCCGCGCACGGTAGGGTGAGACAGGACTAAAATTGAACCCCGAGCGCGCACCGAAGTCGCGGAGCCGTCTATCTCACGACAGCTGCCGAGGTACTAGTCTCCGTCTCCGCCAGACGGGCCCGCGCCCCGGGCGCGAGATGCGTCGGTGGCGGGCAGGTAGGTCCGCCGAGCCAACGCGGTGAGCGCCTTCCAAGCGGTGCTGGCGACCTCGATATCGGTGGCGCTACGGTCCGCAAGCACGCCCGGGGACGGCCCCTCAGCTACGGTCACGGCGACCTCGGTCACCTCCGCGAGGAGGATGGCGCCTCCGTGCGATCGCGTGACGAAATCCCCCGCGGGCGAAACCCTGGCCTGGGCCCTCGGCCAGTGAAGGTCGTATTCCGTGTCAGCCCAACGCGCCATGCGCGCGACGAACGGCGCCAGCAGCAAGGGATAGGACACTCGATCGAGCGCGATCTCATAGCGCGCGGCAAGCTCGGCTACCCGATCGCTGAGCGCGGCGCCGCAGGCGACCGGGCACAGGGCGCCGGCCGGAGCGCTCCAGACTCCGTTGCCAATGACCGGGGCCATCGATGCGTACGCCCGACCGTCGTTCTCGGCCAGCAGCCCGGCGAGAAGCTCGCTCCCCGGCATTCCGCGCGCCGCCAGCCAACGCGCGGCCTTACCCGCCTCCTCCGCCAGACCCCAGGCCATGCCCGCGCCGCGCGCGGCACGCCGACCCAGCGTCTCGACCTCGTTCAAAGAGCACGCGATCATCCTCCGGCGTCGGCGGCCCGCGCGAGCGGTGGGTACGACCAGTCGTCGGCGGGGCATCGGGCAATCTCGTCGGGAAACGGTGCGTCCTGGTACATCGTGATCCGCACCCACCGGTCAGAGCGCGGGTCGAACTTGGTCGCACCAAAGAACGACAGCTTGCAGCGCAGCAAGTCGATCGCGAGCAGGTCTTCACCAATCAAGTTGTCGCGAATCTCGGCGTACGGATAGCGCGCACAAATTTGGACCCGGCGCGCCGCGTGCCGGTGCTCGGGCTGGGCGAGGAGAAACTCCGCGAGCGCGTGCGACGGACCGCAGCCGCCGAGCGCGCGGTACAGGCGCGCCACGTCGCGCCCGGTCGCGAGAGGCTGCTCTCGCTCACCGCCCGGCTCGGTGAGCCGCTCACCGAGGCGCGGCTCGAGCTTCTCCTCCGAGACGTACCAGAACCGGGAAGTCGACCCCGGCCGATCAAAATCGATATCGAGCGCCCACCGGTAGTCTTTCTCGATCTGGGCCCGCACCCGCGCGACCGGCACCGCACCGTCGAGAACGAAGGCCTCGTCCTCATCAGCCTGCATCGTCTCGGTGAGATCGTCGACGAGGGCACCGTGCGGCTCGAGCAGGAGTGAGACCGCCATCTCCTGGCCCTCGAGCGACAGCTCCCGCTCGGCCCATCGATACAGCGCGTCCCACGGCGAGCGAGTATGGCGCGATAGACGCGCCGATTGCGCCTGAAGCCGCTCGAGGTCCGCCGCGAGACTAACGACCCGGGCAGCCTGCCGGGCATCACCGGTGCGCCACTCCGCCGCGAGCTGCCGGGCCCGGATGAGCGCCGCCCCCAACGACTCGAACGCTTCCGCTCCTGCATCCGGCAGGGCCCTCACCCGCGCCAGCGCGCTCTCGCGGGCATGCACCCAGCGATGCAGCAGCGCGGGGTGGTTGATCAGGAATGGCGCCATCCCGAGACCGGTCGAGTTGCCGACCCCCAGCCGGCGACGAAGGTCCCGGTCGAGGCGAACCGCGCTCTCGGGAGCGCGCGCTTGCGCGATGTGCTCGGCGAGATCGACCGTGAAAGCGCGGATCAGCCACACCGTGAGCATCTCCGCCCGAAACGGTCCGGCGAACTCCGCGCGGCCAGCGATGAGATCGCGATCGGCAATGCCGAACTTGCCGTTGCCGTAGACGGCAGTGGTACGCATCAGATATCCGACCGGCTCGATTCGAGCCCAGTCCGGCTGACGCCCCGCCGCGAGTCGCTCGACCACGTGGTCGAATAGGCGCACGCTCTTGTTCGCCCGCGACAGCACCAGCTCCCGGTGGGAGCACCGCCCCGCCTCCTGGCGGGGCACGTTACTCGCGAGACGCACGATATCAGCCTCGCTCGGCTCACCGTCGACGAGGACGAAGGTCGCGTCCCAGGCCTCGGCAATCACGCGGTCGGTGCGTTGCGCGGGGTCGAGCTCGTGCGAGAAGCAAACCAGGCTGTAAACCCGCCCGGGGGCGATCGCACGATACACCGCCACCCCCATCCCGGCGGGGTCGATGCGCCACTGCGGTCGATCGAAGCGCCAGCGTTCGCGGCTGACCCGCCGCAGGAGCGTTCGCATGAAACTCAGCCGGCTCTGGTGAAAAGCGCCCATCCGTTCCAGGCGCATCACCTGGGCGGGCGGGCGCATCGCGACTGGCGGCACGGTTTCCTCCGAGGCGCTCATCGGCTTCGAACTGCGCCTCAGGCGGCGCGCCCGGCACCTCCGTCGAACGAGCGCTCGAAGAAGTCGAGCCAATTTCCGCCGACGAGCCGAGCGACCTCGGCCGGGGCGAAGCCGTGCTCGGCGAGCCCGTGCTCGAGCTTGGGAAAATCCCGGCTGTCGCGAAACCAATCGGGCTGGGGCGGGAAGCCCGGCGTTTCGGCGGAGCCCTCACCGTAGTCGACCGACTTCGTCCAGCGTCCGGTGCGCATCCATTCGACAATGCTGTCGGGCTGATCCTGGCAGAGATCGGAGCCGATGCCGATGTGGTCGACGCCCATCAGGTCCGCAGTGCGGGCCACCATGTCGCAGAAGCTCTCGAGCGCACAGCGCGAGCCGCCCGCGAGGTGATGCGGATAGAGCGAGAGTCCGAGCATACCGCCCGATTCGGCGAGCGCCTTCAAGACCGCGTCGGACTTGTTTCGCCGGGCTGGGTGCCAGTCGCTCGGATTCGCATGGGTAATTGCGATGGGGCGGTCCGAGCGATCGATCGCCTCCAGGGTCGAGCGTTCGGCCGAGTGTGACATGTCGACGACCAGGCCGACCCGGTTCATCTCCTTGATGACCTCGCGGCCCATGCGGGTGAGACCGGGATCGTTTGCTTCATAGCAACCGGTCGCGAGCAGCGACTGGTTGTTGTAGGAGAGCTGCATGAAGCGCGCCCCGAGCCTGTGGCAGATCTCCACGAGCCCGATGTCATCCTCGATGGGCGAGCAGTTCTGGAACCCGAAGACGATGGCGGTGCGC
>JBFHLI010000260.1:0-5150 GCA_041594935.1 Gammaproteobacteria bacterium
CAGGCCCTCGGCTTTAGTCTGGACGAGGTCCGTGGGCTGCTGGAAATCGGCAATGGGCGCGGCCTGGAGGTGCGTACCCGCGCCGACGTGCCCTTACTGGTTTTCGCCCCCGTAGAGCGTCGAGTAGCTTTTCAACCTACCGGCCATGGTCACAGCCCATCATGCACGCGCACGGAGGGTTATGCTTGCTAATGGCGCACACCTATACTCCGACCATTCCCTGCCAATCAGATGACCGCCACTTCCTCCCCCGTTCGTACACAAATAATCACGATGAATCCGGGCCTGCGAGTTTGCGGATGATGACGTTGATCGGTGCCTCCGAACTCCCGGCATGCGGGAGCTTGTCCCCGTAGACGCGCGGAAGAACCTTCGAGACCGCCCACTTCTTTGCATCGGTTCGTAGTCCCGCTGCGTGTACGCGGGAGCTGTCGAACTTGCCACCCTCGATCTCGACCTGGCTCTCATCGACGATCTCATCCGCCCAGCGGTGAGAATGGTCCTCCCGAGCCTGGAGGAATGCGTCTGCAAAGGATTGGTCTCCGATCATGTTCTCAGGCTCTTCACGCCATCGACGGACTATTCGATAGCCAGGCATTCGTTTTGTCCTGCAGATCGCGGTCAGGGTCTCCCCCTCGGCCATGCGATCGCAGATCCCACGGGCAATGCCAAGTCGGTATTTCGCCGGTGGTGGCATGCTTCAAAGTACGGTAACTGGGTATATAAACAGTCTTGTAAAACTTCCCGCGGGCGATGTCTCTAAGAGGAGGCTGGGAGTTCTGACCAGAGACAAAAGATCCTCGCCGGAGGAGGCTTCTTCACACTCCTACGGTGCTATGGTCACGTCTCTGGACAGCTAGTAGTGCCGGGTTTGCCCTCAGGCTCTCGTAGCTTGGACGTGAAGAGTCGGTTGGGTTCGCATTGGGTGGAATTTTTGAGTCAAATCGACCCTTGCCCCGGTGTCTTCGACGGAAAGAACTCGGGGAAATTGGGCGAAGGAATCGAAGAGAAGGCAGGCCCTTAACATTTACGCGGACGCGACCGTCAGCTTAACTGATGGCTTCAGTTGTGCCTTCGAAAAAAATGGCTATGTATCTCTGCGTGCCGCTCACGTGCCGTTTGGGAGACTCGGGAGACCATGACATGCTCTTCTGCTCGTAAGGGGAAGCAGATAGAATCCTCGATCGTACAATGTGTTGCGTCGTCTGGGGTGGTTTGTCGGGGAAGTTTCACATGGTGCCGAGGAGAGGACTTGAACCTCCACGGGGTTACCCCCACTAGCACCTGAAGCTAGCGCGTCTACCAATTCCGCCACCTCGGCCTAGGTAGCGTTCCAATTGCCTGCAGAGCACGCAGTGTGGAAGGCGGTGAACTGTAACGAGCGGGTAATTTGTTGTCAACGATGGCCAGAAGAAGACGACGCACGGACCCATTCCGGAACAGAGAGGCGCTCAAATATGCGCGCCCGATTCCGAGTCGCGAATTCCTGCTCGAGGTCCTGGGAGACTATCCCGGTCCGGTCGGCTTTGGGCGCTTGCTTGCTGACCTGGCCCTGGACCCGGAGCTCGACGCGGACCCACTCTCGCGGCGCCTCAATGCAATGCGTCGCGACGGTCAGCTGATCTGCAACCGTCTCGGCGAGTACGCCCTGATCGAGCGCATGGACCTGGTGCGGGGACGGGTATATGCGCACCGTGACGGTTACGGGTTTTTGATTCGCGACCCGGTTTCAGGCGAGGCGCACGACGATCTGTTCGTTTCCCCCCGCGAGATGCGCACCTTGATGCACGGCGATCGAGTGGTCGCGCGGGTGTCGGGAGTCGACCGGCGGGGTCGTGAGGAAGTGGCGGTGGTGGAGATCCTGGAGCGCAACACCCACCGTGTAGTCGGTCGTCTTCACCGGGAGCGCGGGGTCGCGTTCGTGATCCCCGACAATGCGCGAATCCACCACGACGTGCTGATTCCCGCCGATGCGGTCGGCGAGGCGGCCGATGGTCAGATCGTCGTCGCCGAGATCACCGAACAGCCGACCGAGCGCAGCCAACCGCTCGGACGGGTGGTCGAGATCCTGGGCGATCACATGGCACCGGGGATGGAAATCGATGTCGCGATCCGCGCGCACGACATCCCCGTCACCTGGCCGGAGGCGGTGCCGTTGGAAGCGCGCGCATTCGGGGACAGCATTCCCGAGGCGGCGGTGCGGAACCGGCGCGATCTGCGATCGCTGCCGTTGGTCACCATCGATGGAGCCGATGCCCGGGACTTCGACGATGCGGTGTACTGCGAGCGAGGGGCGCGCGGCTGGAAGCTGTTCGTTGCCATCGCGGATGTCTCGGCCTACGTCGCCCCCGGCAGCGCATTGGATTCGGAGGCAAGGCTTCGAGGAAATTCAGTCTACTTCCCCGAGCGCGTGATTCCGATGCTGCCGGAGGCGCTCTCGAACGGTCTCTGCTCGCTGAACCCGCACGAGGATCGCCTATGCATGGTGTGTGAGATGTCGGTGAGCGTCGACGGGCGCGTCACCCGCACCCAATTCTGCGAGGCGGTCATGCGCTCACACGCGCGACTGACCTACGACGAGGTTGCCGAGGCGGTGGTTGAACGCAAGGAACGGGTGCGACGCCGACACGAGACCGTTGTGCAACATTTGGACGAGCTTCATGCGTTGTACAAGGCACTTCAGCGAGCGCGCGAGACGCGCGGCGCCCTCGACCTCGACTCGATGGAGTCGCGCATCGTGTTCAACGAGGCGCGTCGAATCGACCGGATTGAGCCGGTCGTGCGCAACGATGCTCACCGCATCATCGAGGAGTGCATGGTCGCCGCCAACGTCGCGGCCGCGAAGTTCCTGACCCGGCATAAGCTGCCCTTGCTCTATCGGGTGCACGAGCCGCCACCGGCCGAGAAGGTCGCAGACCTTGCTCTCGTGCTCGGAGAAATGGGCCTGCGGGTGCCCAAGGCGCGAACGCCCGAGCCCGCCGACTACGCCGCCCTGGCCAAGCGGATCGCGAAGCTGCCCGGGGCGCACTTGCTGCAGACTCTGATGTTGCGCTCTTTGTCGCAGGCGGTGTATAGCCCGAAAAACATCGGTCACTTCGGTTTGGCGCTCGAGTGTTACGCCCACTTCACCTCGCCGATCCGGCGTTACCCCGATCTGCTGGTGCATCGGGCCATTCGCCACGTTCTGGCGGGACGCCCCGCGGCTGAGTTTACCGGGACTGACCGGCCGTTCGACGTGCTCGGAGAGCACTGCTCGATGACCGAGCGCCGCGCCGACGATGCGACGCGCGACGCCGTTGTCTGGCTGAAGTGCGAATTCATGATGGACAAGATCGGTGAGGACTTTACGGGGTTGGTGTCCGGGGTCACCTCCTTCGGAGTATTCGTGCAGCTGAACCAGGTCTATGTCGAGGGCCTGGTTCATGTGAGCGGACTCGGGAATGACTACTTCCACTACGACCCCAAACGTAACCGTCTCGAGGGCGAGCGCACCGGCATGAGCTTCGGTCTCGCCGACGAGGTAACGGTCAAGGTCGCGCGGGTTGATCTCGATGAGCGCAAGATCGACCTCGAATTGTTGAGCCCGCGACCGCGGGACCGTGCCCGAACGCTCGGCCGGGGTTCAAAGCGACGGGGGCGGCCGGCGACTAGAACCCGGAGGCGTCGCGGTGCCGGATGAGTGGGTGTACGGCCTGCACCCGGTGCAATCGCTCATCGAGCGGGACCCCCTGAGTCTGCGGGAGCTGTGGGTGCTCGAGGCGCGGGGCGACGCCCGCGTTCAGGCGCTTGTCTCGGCCGCCCGACGGCAGGGAATTGCGGTCAATCGGGTTCCCCGCTCTACCCTCGATCGGCGAGCTGGAGGGGGGGTCCACCAGGGGGTCCTGGCGCGGTGTCTCAGGCGACGGGGGGGCTCCCAGAACCTGGAGGCGTTGCTCGACGGACTCAATGAGCCTGCGCTGATTGTCGTTCTCGACGGTGTTCAGGACCCGCATAATCTGGGAGCCGTGCTGAGGAGTGCGGATGCGGCTGGTGCTCATGCGTTGATTGCGCCACGGGCTCGGGCCGTCGGCCTCACGCCGGTCGTGCGCAAGGTGGCTTGCGGGGCGGCGGAGACGGTGGCCATGCTTCGGGTATCGAACCTCGTGCGCGCGCTCACCACGCTGCAGGCGCACCGACTGCAGGTGATCGGCACCGCGGGCGATGCAAGCCAATCGTTGTTTGCTACCGACCTCACCGGACCGGTTGCGCTCGTGCTCGGGGGAGAGGGGCGGGGTCTGCGGCGTTTGACGCGCGAAACTTGTGATTGGTTGGTAGGAATTCCGATGGCCGGAGCCGTCAAGAGCCTCAACGTCTCGGCCGCGGCGGCGGTGTGCCTGTTCGAGGCCCGACGCCAACGGCAACAGGCTGGCGCTTGATCTCAAGCCCGGAGCGATTGCTTTTGGCGCTGGACGTAGCGTAACATTTGAGGATCATTTCAAAGATTTGGCGTCGGTGAGTAACCGTTGAGCATCATCTCCTTGCCTCACCGTAAATACGGGAGGCTGCAGCGTGCGGGTCTGGCCCGATAACGCGTTATCCACAGGGAGTCTGAGTTGAAACACTACGAGATAGTTTTCCTGGTCCATCCGGATCAGAGCGAGCAAGTCCCCGCGATGATCGAGCGCTACCGTTCGATGATTGAATCCGGCAGCGGGCACATCCACCGACTGGAGGATTGGGGGCGTCGCCAGCTGGCGTTTCCCATCAGCAAGGTCCACAAAGCACACTACGTGCTAATGAACATCGAGTGCGACCTGGGTGTGCTCAACGAGTTGAAGAGTGCGTTCCGGTTCAATGACGCCGTCATACGTGATCTCGTGATCGCCCGGTCCGAGGCAATCACCGACGCGTCGCCGTTGGCAAAATCCAAGGACGAGCGGGATGATGACGAACGCCCGTCCCGGGGAGCGCGGGCGTCGAGTCGCGAGGGCAGTGGGCGGGAACGCGACAGTGTTGCCGCCGCCGCAGAGCCGGTGACGGTGGACGCGCAAGAGGCAGATTCGGACGACGAAGCGGTTGAGGCAGCACCGGACGACGTATCGAATTAACCGGAGGAAGGATCAAATGTCACGTTATTTCCGCCGCCGACGTTACTGCCGCTTCACGGTCGA
>JBFHLI010000261.1:0-5107 GCA_041594935.1 Gammaproteobacteria bacterium
ACCGATCGTCCGGGTTGAGCCGGGCCTCGTAGTCACGCTCGAGCCGCGCCTCGACCGCGTCGGGAAGCTTGCGGGTCGCTACCACCACCGGCTTTTTCGGCATCCTTTAGCTCCTGCCCTCGCACTCGTACCGTCCGCTCACGCCTCTCAACCGGGCCCGGGACCGACTGGTGGCAGGACAAGATTACGTCCTCGCCGGCCGGGGGGGCAAACTCCGTCCCTCGGCAAGCCGCCGCCCCCAGTCGCGCATTGCCGCGGGTACGCTCGTGTGGATAATGAGGTATCGAGGCCTCACCGCGAGAAGGAAAGGGCAATCATGGCGTCACACGTGACTGAGCGTGCACCGCTGCTGCGCGAGCTCGCGCGCGTGCTGCCGGGCGAAGCGCTGCTGCACGAGCCCGAGGATCTCCGCCCGTACGAATGCGACGGGCTTTCGGCCTACCGCGCCCTTCCGCTCGCGGTCGCGTTGCCGGAAACCGTGGAGCAGGTGCAGCGCGTCATGCGAGTGTGTGCCGAGCACCGGGTGCCAGTGGTGGCGCGGGGCGCGGGCACCGGACTCTCCGGCGGCGCCCTGCCGCTGGCAGAGGGCGTGCTGCTCAGCCTCGCCAAGTTCAACCGGATTCTGGAGGTAGACCCCGGCGCGTGCATCGCGCGCGTGCAGCCGGGAGTCCGCAATCTCGCCATCTCGGAAGCGGCCGCCCCGCACGGCCTCTACTATGCGCCCGACCCTTCATCGCAGATCGCGTGCACCATCGGTGGCAACGTGGCCGAGAACTCGGGCGGGGTACACTGCCTCAAGTATGGCTTGACCGTGCACAACATCCTGCAGCTCAAGGTGGTCGGGATGGATGGGGAGCTGCTCACCCTGGGCAGCCACGCGCTGGATGCGCCGGGCTATGACCTCCTTGGGTTGATGACCGGCTCGGAGGGGTTGCTGGGGGTGATCGTCGAGGTGACGGTGAAGCTGCTGCCGCAGCCCGAGGGCGCGCGGGTTCTGCTCGCCGCGTTCGACCGGGTCGAGGCGGCGGGAACCGCGGTCGGCGCGATCATCGCCGACGGGATCATCCCCGCCGGTCTCGAGATGATGGACAACCCCGCGATCCGGGCGGCCGAGGATTTCGTGCGGGTCGGCTACCCGGTCGATGCGGCCGCGATCCTGCTATGCGAGCTCGACGGCACCGCGGACGACGTGGACGAGCAGATCGCGCAGGTCAAGGCGCTGCTCGAGGGCTGCGGGGCGACCGAAATTCGGATTTCGCAGACCGAGGACGAGCGCCTGCGGTTCTGGGCAGGGCGAAAGGCGGCATTCCCGGCCGTCGGCCGCATCTCTCCCGACTACTACTGCATGGACGGCACCATCCCGCGCCGGGAGCTGGGGAACGTATTGAGCCGCATGTCGCAGCTCTCAGCCGAGTACGAGCTGCGCGTCGTCAACGTGTTTCACGCCGGCGACGGCAACCTGCATCCGCTGATCCTCTACGATGCGAACGTCCCCGGCGAGCTCGAGCGCACCGAGGCGTTGGGGGCGCGGATCCTCGAGCTTTGCGTGGAGGTGGGGGGCACGATCACCGGCGAGCACGGGGTCGGTGTCGAGAAAATCGATCAGATGTGCGTGCAGTTCAGCGCACCGGAGCTCGAGCAGTTCCATCGGGTCAAGCGCGCCTTCGATCCCGCGGAGCTGCTCAATCCCGGCAAGGCGGTGCCCACGCTGCACCGTTGCGCCGAGTTCGGAGCCATGCACGTGCACCGTGGCAAGCTGCCGCATCCCGATCTGGAACGGTTCTGAGGGGCTGCGGTGCGCACCCAAACCCTCGTGACTGGGCGGTCCGGCGGCGGCCGATGACGAGCGGCGATGCCACCGAGGATCTCCGCGATGCGGTGCTCGCCGCCGCCGAAACAGGCAAGTCATTGAGCGTGGAAGGCGGCAATACCAAGCAGTTTCTAGGACGCCGCCCTTCCGGGGCGCCGCTCGCCACCACCGGTCATTGCGGGATCGTGAGCTACGAGCCGACCGAGCTCGTCGTCACCGCCCGGGCGGGCACGCGACTCGTCGAGCTGGAGAAGGCGCTCGCCGACCACGGCCAGATGCTCGGCTTCGAGCCGCCCCACTTCGGGGACCAAGCCACCCTCGGCGGCACCATGGCGTGCGGGCTGTCGGGCCCGCGCCGAGTCCACGCCGGGGCAGCGCGCGACTTCACGCTCGGCACCAAGGTGATCACCGCCACCGGCGAGGTCCTTGCCTTCGGCGGCCAGGTGATGAAGAACGTCGCCGGTTACGACGTCTCCCGGCTGATGGTTGGTGCCATGGGAACCCTGGGAGTCCTCCTCGAGTTCTCGCTCAAGGTCCTCCCACGGCCGCCCTGTGAGCTGACCCTGCGCTTCGAATGTGAGGTCGAGCGCGCGCTGGAGCGAATGAACGCCTGGGCGAGGATGCCGCTCCCGCTGTCCGCCGCCGCCCACGTGGACGGTCTTCTCTACGCACGTCTGTCGGGCACCGATACCGGCACCGCGGCCGCGTCGGCCCGCCTCGGCGGTGAGCCCGCGGACCCCGAGGTCTGGGCACGGCTGCGGGAGCAAACGCACCCCGCGTTCCGAGGTGAAGGCACGCTCTGGCGGCTGTCGGTGCCGTCCAGCGCGCCGCTCGGGACCCTCGGTCCGCCCAACGTCGTCGAGTGGAGCGGGGGGCAGCGGTGGCTGCGCTCCGGCGCCGAGCCGGAGCGGATTCGCACCGCGGCCCGGGCCCTCGGAGGGCACGCGGTTCAGTTCCGCGACGGCGACCGCGACGGCGAGATCTTTCACCCGCTGGAGCCACGCCTCGCGCAGCTCCATCGCGGCCTCAAATCCGCATTCGACGCGCCCGGGATCTTCAACCCCGGGCGGATGTACCGGGATCTGTAGAAGGCGCACCGTGCAGACCAACCTCGCCGCATTCATCAAGGACACCCCGCGCGGGCGCGCGGCGGAGGAGATCCTTCGAAACTGCGTGCACTGTGGATTCTGCACCGCCACGTGCCCGACCTATCAGCTTCTCGGCGACGAGCTCGACGGCCCTCGCGGCCGCATCTACCTCATCAAGCAGATGCTCGAAGGCACGCCGGTCAGCGCCAAAACCCGGCGCCATCTTGACCGTTGCCTCACGTGCCGAGCGTGCGAGACGACCTGCCCGTCCGGCGTGCGCTACGCGCGACTGGCCGACATCGGGCGAGAGGTGGTCGAGGAGCAGGTGCCGCGGTCCGGCGCCGAGCGGCTGTTGCGATGGCTACTACGGGCGGTGCTGGCCCACCCCGCGCGCTTTACCCCGTTGATGCGCGTCGGGCAAAGCGTGCGGGGATTGCTGCCACCGCCGTTGCGAAGCGCGGTTCCCGCCCGGCGCGACCCCGGGGAGTGGGCGCCGCCGCGCCACGCGCGTCAAGCCATCGCGCTGGACGGCTGCGTGCAGCCGGCAATTGCCCCCCACTTCAACGCGGCCGCCTCTCGCGTCCTCGACCGGCTCGGCATCTCTCTGGTGCGCATCGGGGGAAGCGGCTGCTGCGGGGCGGTCAGCCATCACCTGTCCGCGCCCGCGGAGGGGCTCGACTTCATGCGCCGCAACATCGACGCGTGGTGGCCGGCGCTTGAGGCGGGAGCTGAATCGATCGTCATCACTGCAAGCGCCTGTGCGAGCATGGTCAAGGAATACGCCGAGCTGCTATCGCACGATCCCGCTTATGCGGACAAGGCGGCCCGGGTCTCGAGCGTCACCCGGGATCTCGCGGAGGTCATCGCCGATGAGTCGCTGGAACTTACCGAAGTGCCGCGGGTGCGAGTCGCGTTTCACTCGCCCTGCACGCTGCAGCACGCGCAGAAACTCGACGGGGTGGTGGAATCCATCCTGAGGCAATGCGGGTTCGAGCTCACCGCGGTGCCCGAACCGCACCTGTGCTGCGGATCGGCCGGCACCTACTCGATCCTGCAGCGATCCCTCTCACAGCGACTACTCGAACGTAAGCTGAGCGCCTTGAGCTCGGGCGCACCCGACGTCATCGCCACCGCCAACATCGGCTGCTACATGCACCTGATGTCCAGGTCCACCGTTCCGGTACGCCACTGGATCGAACTGCTCGACGACTGAGGTTTGATGACGTCTTGCGGCACCGGCCAATCGGCCCGGGTCAGCCGCCGCGTCGCCGGTCGTGCTCGAGCAACCCCTCGATCAGCCGATCCTCGAGCTCGATGCGCACCGCGAGCTTCTCGCCGAGCGAAGATAGGTCCCGATTCAGCTCGTCCGTCATCTCACGTGGGTGGTTCGCCTCGTACTTGTCGTTGAACGCCACCGCCGCATCGGTGCTCGAGGCGATCTGGGGATAGAGCTCCTCCGCCAGGCTTCGGATCCCTGCGCGGCGCTCCTCACCGTTCACGATGCGCTCATAAAGCCCGAAATGAGCCGCCGCGATGTAGTCGACCAGGATCTCGACGAACTCGTTGAGCAAACCCACGTCCGGAGACGGGCCAGCATAGGGCGACACCCCGGCGAGGCGCTCGTAGAGAACCCACATCTGCCGGCGCTCCTCGAGAAGCCGCTCGATGAGCTGCTGCGAGCGCAGACGACGCTCACCGCCCTTGCGCTTTTCCGAAGCCTTTCTCTTCTCAGACACCATAGACTCGTCTCGCTGTTTGCCCGACCCCCCGTGAGCCGGCGCACAATAAACACCAACCCTTCGCTTGAAGCAAGTGCCGCGGGGCCTGCTAAGCAGCGCATCATCGTGGTGACGCATCCCGGGCTTGTTGCTATCTTAGCTCCCATCCGCCTCACCGGTGCCAAAATCGGGTCGGACCATCGATTGCAAGCCCATCACCCACCGGTCGGTCTCGCCCTCTCGCTCCTCGCCGTTGCGACCCTCGTCGCGGGCGGTGCCACCGCGGACTCGCTGGCCGATATCCGGGCCCTTGCGGCGGAGAAGCGTTTCGTGGTGGCGCTGAAAAAGCTAGATGAGCGCATTGCGGCGCATCCCGACGATGTCGAGGCAAGCCTGTATCGCGGCGTGATCTTCACCCGGCAGGGCGAGCTCGACCGCGCCATCGAAGCGTTTGCCGCGCTCGCGCGCGAGCATCCGGAGCTGCCCGAGCC
>JBFHLI010000262.1:0-5095 GCA_041594935.1 Gammaproteobacteria bacterium
CACCTCGGGCAGCTCCGGCATTCGGGTTCTCCTCGCGGGCTACACATCATGCTTTGACCGGCCCGGTCGACGCCCGGGGTTCCGGAACCGAGGATAGCTTACCTCCCGTCGCTGCCGGGCCCAATCGGGTGGCGGGGGAGTCGTTTCGAGAGGTCTGAGTGTACAGCTCGTCGAGCACGCGGAGGCTTTCCGATTAGCGTCTATACTCGGTGAAAAGTCGCTCCAAACTCCAGACGTACCCGAGCTCATCGAAGCGCGAGGTTGCCCGTGAACGAACGCTATTCGGTCGTGTTGACCGGAGAAGTCCTCGAGGGACGCAACCTTGATGACGTGAAGGCATCGCTCGCGGTCTTGTTCAAGACCGATGCCAAGGGGATTGAGCAGCTCTTTGCGCGGGCACCGGTCCGCATCAAGGCGGACCTCGAGCACTCCACCGCGATCAAGTATCAGGCTGCGGTGGAGAAGGCCGGTGCATTGTGCGAGCTGCGCGCGGACGACGCGATGGCGGCCTCTGCCGCGAACGGTTCTGACGGGGCGCGGTCGTCCGGTCCGCCACCCGGGGGTGTCGATCATCCTCCGGCGAGCGCCGGCAGTGCTGGTACGGGGGCAATCGTCGAGCGCGACGTCTATGCGCCGCCCGAGGCCTCGCTCGAGACGTTGGCAGAGGCGGGGGCGATGGTGCTCGGCGAGCCGGCGCGGCTAAGTGCGGGTCGCGGCTGGGCCTGGATCGTGGAAGGTCTCGGCTCGTTTCGAGCTGACCCGGGACTGTGGATCGGGGTGTTCGTGGTATGGCTCGTAATCATGCTCGCGCTCGGCATCATTCCGTTCGGCTCGATCGCGGCCTACATTCTACAGCCGATCTTCATCGGCGGTCTGATGCTCGGCTGTTGGAGTCAGGACCAGGGGGACGGCCTCGAGTTTCGTCATCTATTCGCAGGTTTCTCCCACCAGACCGGAAAGCTTGCCGCCGTCGGTGGGATCAACCTCGGCGCGTTCTTTGCCCTCACCCTCACGTTGATCGTGTTCGGGCTCGTGATCGCATTCGTTCTCGGCGGGGGCTTCGAGATGTTGCGGAGCGCGGTAACGGAGGGGACCGATCGGCTGCCGCCGGAGGCGATCGTGCCCGTGCTCCTGGTCTTCGGTATCGCCACGCTGCTCGGCGTGACCGGAGGCATGCTGATCGTGGTCGCACTGTGGTTCGCGCCGGTGCTCATCGTGATCCACGAGATCGACGTGTGGGAGGCGATCAAGCTCAGCTGGACCGGGATTTTTCGCAACTGGGTAGCGTTCCTCGTGGTCTATGGAAGCATTCTGTTCGGCTTGATGATCCTCGCCTCATTGCCCCTATTCCTCGGCTGGTTCGTCCTCGGGCCGGTGCTGATCGCTTCCATCTATCACAGCTACAAGGATATCTATTTGGCTCGCTGAGGAGTGCCCCCGATGTCGGGGGAGGGTCCAGCGTGCCGAGGTCGCGGTTGGGGGGTGACCGGTGAGCTCAATCAGCGTCGCGGACGAGCGTTTTCTTCAACTGGTGCCGATCGACGTCATCGTGGAGACGCTGCTCGAGGGGTTCGAGTTCACCGAGGGGCCGGTTTGGCACCCGATCGCGCAGCATCTGACGTTCTCCGATATCCCGGCGAGCCGAATCTGGCGCTGGTCGGGTGCGGCACCACCGGTGGTTGTGCGTGCCCCGAGCAGCAAGACCAATGGGCTCACCTACGACCGCGCCGGGCGCCTGCTGATGTGCGAGCATGCGAGCGCGATGGTGACTCGCCTCGAGCCGGAGGGCACCGTGACCGAGCTCGCGAGCCAATACCGCGGCCAACGCCTCAACAGCCCGAACGATATCGTGTGCACCTCCAACGGGACCGTCTTCTTCACCGACCCCACCTATGGCTGCGAGCCGCACCTGGGGACGGAGCGCGTGCCGGAGATGGCGGTGCAGGGTGTTTATCGGCTCGACCCCAACGGCTCCCTCGCCCGGATCGCCGACGATTTCACGCAGCCGAACGGGCTTTGCTTGTCGGTGGACGAGGGCCGTCTGTACGTCAACGATTCAGAAGAGTTGCACATTCGAGTCTTCGATCTGGACGACGCTTTGGAGGCTAGCGGCGGTGGGGTCTGGGCGGTGACCGAGGACCGGACCGCCGCCGGCTGGGCGCCGGATGGAATGAAGGTCGACGCTGCGGATAATGTCTGGTGTACCGGCACCGGGGGGCTGCTCGTGCTCGCACCGGATGGCACGCTCCTCGGCAAGCTGCACACGGCTGAGCACCCGGCCAACTTCTGCTTCGGTGGCCCGGGTCTCGACGAGCTCTACATCACGGCTCACCGATCGGTTTATCGGGCACAGGTCTCGATCCCGGGTATCGCGCTGCTCTGACCCCGGCCGTCAGTGGTCCGAAACTCCGGCGAACCTCTGGGTGTGGTGAGTAGTGTCCCCGAGCAACGCATTGATCGCGCAGAGTCGTTGGAAATAATGACCGACCGCAAGGTCATCGGTCATCCCCATGCCGCCGTGCAGCTGAACGGCCTCCCGGCCGATATGTCGTCCCGCCTTGCCGATCTGGACCTTGGCGGCCGAGGCCCAGCGTTGTCGCTCGTTCTCGTCCCTTGCCTGGTCGATGCCGCGGGCGGCCGCGAAGGTGAGCGACCGACTGAGCTCGAGCGCCATGTAGACGTCCACCATCCGATGCTGAAGGGCCTGAAAGCTTGCGAGCTTGGACCCGAACTGCTCGCGTTGCTTCAGGTAATCGAGCGTCGCACGGTAGAGCGCGTCCATTCCGCCGACCGCCTCGGCGCACAACGCGACCACGCCGTGGTCGCAGACCGCCTCGATCAGCGGGAGGGCGTCACCCGCTTCGCCGATCCGGTTGCAGGATTCGACCCGCACGTCGTGGAGCTCGACTTCCGACGCCCGGTGCCCGTCGACGGTCTGGTAGCCGCTTTCCTCAAGCCCCGGCGAGGCGCGGTCAACGAGGAATAGCGAGACTCCGACGGGGTCGCGAGTTGCCCCCGCGGTGCGGGCCGACACCACCAAGCTACTCGCGCTCGCGGCATAGAGCACCAAGGACTTGCGCCCGCTCAAGCGGTAACCGTCACCGTCCCGCACCGCGCGGGTCTCGATGTCGGCGAGGTTGTAGCGCGATTGCGGCTCGGTAAACGCGAACGCGAGCAGCTGTTCACCACGCATCAGCCCGGGTAGCACGCGGCGGCGCAGAGGCTCGTCGCCGCCCCGGGCCACGAGTCCCCCCGCGAGAACCACGCCGCTCAGGTAGGGTCCGGCGAAAAGACCTCGCCCGAGACCCTCCATGATGAGCGCAGTATCGAGCGCGGATCCGCCGAGTCCCCCGTCGGCCTCGGCGAACGGAGCCGACAGCCAGCCGAGTTCTGCGAAGAGCCCCCAGTGCTCGGGCGAGAAGCCGGCATCGGCGGCGACGATCCGACGCCGATTCGCGAAGTCGTAGTGCTCGCGGACGAAGCGATCGACGCTCTCGCGCAGCAGGCGCTGCTCGTCACTGAGCTCTATCATCGCGCGGGCGCACGCCTGCTACAGGCCGAGGACCGCCTTGGCCACGATGTTTTTCTGGATCTCATTGGACCCGCCGTAGATTGAGATCTTGCGAAGATTGAAATAGGTCTCGGCCACGAGCCCTGCCGATCTTGGCGGGACTTGCTCCCGGTTGGAGCCCGCATCGGGCTCTCGCGGTAGCGCGTAGTAGCCGAGTGCATCCACCGTGAGCTCGGAGACCGATTGCTGCAGCTCGGAGCCACGAATCTTTAGGATCGAGGCTTCCGCGCCGAGCGCCTCGCCGAGGGCGGGGTCGAACAAGAAGCTCTGCTCGGTCGCCTCGAGCGCGAGCAGGTCAATCTCCAGGCCCGCGAGGCGCTGCGCGAACGAGGGATCGCGCGCGAGCGGCAAGCCATTCGAGCGCTCCGTATGGGCAATCCGGTTGAGCCGGGCCAGCATCGCCTTGCTGCGAGCCACCTCCGCGATTCCGAGCCGCTCGAGACCGAGAACGTATTTGGCGATCGACCATCCCGCGCCCTCGTCGCCGATCCGTTGGGTAACGGGGACACGAACCTCGTCGAAGAAACACTGGTTGACCTCGTGGCCGCCATCGAAGGTGATGATGGGCTGGATGGTGAGACCCGGCGACTTCATGTCGAGCATCAGCACCGTGATGCCGAGTTGCTTCCGCTCGGCGTGCTCGGTGCGAAACAAGCCGAACATCCAGTCGGAGAAGTGGGCGCTCGTGGTCCACATCTTCGAGCCGTTGAGGACGTATTCGTCACCGTCGCGCTCCGCCCGGCACTGCAGTGATGCAAGGTCGGAGCCGGAATTCGGCTCCGAGAAGCCCTGACACCACCACTCCTCCCCGCAGAGTATCTTGGAGAGGAACCGCCGTTTCTGGGTCTCGGTACCGAAGCGGATCAGCATCGGGCCGACCATGTCGAACCCGAAGGCAATCATCCGCGGCGCATCGTGCGCGGCGAGCGCCTGCTCGAAGACGTACTGCTCGGCGAGAGACCAGCCCGTGCCGCCGTGATCGCGCGGCCAGCTCGGCGCGGCCCACCCCTTTTCGAGCAACGTCCGGTGCCATCGAAGATGGGTGTCGCGGTCGAGAAATTCCTGGCGCTCGACGCGGCGGCGAATGTCATCGGGCAGGTTCTCCTCGATGAACGCACTCACTTCCCCTCGAAACGCCTCGAGCGAATCACTCAAGCGAATTTCCATGCGCAGACCCGCAATGGCCACGATCGGTTACGATCAGACTCTACCCCAGTCGGGCCGGCTGCGCCTAGCAGGGGTGCTTGAAGGCATCGGTCGGGCGTGGCACCCGAGCGGGCAATGGGAGGACTCGATGAAGAGGAAGAAGATTTTGATCACCGGTGCCGCTGGCGCCATCGGGACGACGATGCGAGGGCACTTTGCGGGCCGATACGAGCTGCGCTCGACTGATATCGAACCCCCCCCAGGACCTCTTCCCCGATGAGTGCTTCATCGCCGCGCCGCTCGAGGACCTCGCCGCTCTGACCGGGGTCGTCACCGGGATGGACGGAATCGTGCACCTGGGGGCGATCGGCTCGGAGG
>JBFHLI010000263.1:0-5045 GCA_041594935.1 Gammaproteobacteria bacterium
GCCCACGGGACCTGCAGATGGACAGCGCGCCGACGCCGCTCAACGAGGTTGCGCCGCTAACCTCGCCCGCGCGAAACCGGGGGCAGGATGAGAGATAGTCTCGGCGCGTCGACCGACGCGACTCGTGGACCCGCTTTCGTACCGCCTGCCCGATAGCATGGAGCCGCTTCTCGCCCCCGAGCTCTTGTGCGCGATCATGTTCGCCGCGGCGTGCGGCTTGCTCATGCTCGGATTTCCGGTTGCGTTCACCCTCGCCGGCAGCGCGATCGCATTCGCGCTCATCGGCTTTGCGATCGGCGTGTTCGACATCGCCTTCCTCAGTGCGTTTCCGCAGCGAATTTTCGCGGTGATGACCAACGAGGTCCTGGTGGCGGTGCCCCTGTTCGTGTTCATGGGGGTGATGCTCGAGCGCTCCCGGGTGGCGGAGGAGCTGCTCGACAACATGGGCAAGCTGTTTGGTCGGTTTCGCGGCGGGCTCGGGTTCTCGGTGACCGTGGTGGGCGCCTTGCTCGCCGCGTCGACTGGCATCGTGGGCGCCACCGTCGTGACCATGGGATTGATTTCGCTACCGGCGATGATGCGACGGGGCTACGATCCCGCGTTCGCCTGTGGCTCGATCTGCGCTGCCGGCACGCTCGGTCAGGTGATACCGCCGTCCATCGTGCTCGTCCTGCTCGGCGACCAGCTCTCGGTTGCATTTCAGAACGCGCAGTTCGAGCTGGGAATCTTCGCGCCGGACACGGTGACGGTGAACGACCTGTTTGCCGGAGCGCTTCTCCCCGGGCTCGTGCTCGTCGGTCTGTACCTCGTCTATCAGGCCGCGGTGGCGTGGCTGCGCCCGGCCGCGGCGCCGGCGATCCCGATCGAGGACATCGACCGGGAGCGGGGCTGGCGATTCGTCGCCGCCCTGATTCACTCTCTGGTCGCACCGGTGGTGTTGATCGTGGCCGTGCTCGGCTCGATTCTCGGCGGCCTTGCCTCGCCCACCGAGGCCGCTTCGGTCGGGGCGGTCGGGGCCATCATGCTGGCGGGCTATCGGCTCGACGAGGCGCGCGGGCGGCCGATCCTGATCGCGGCGGGGTCGCTCGTGCTCCTGCTGTTGCTCACCGCGGGCGTCGACCTGCGGATGCAGCGGAGCGAGATCGCGCTCGGCACCTGGGTTGCGATCGGGGCCGCATTGACGCTCTCGGTCGTGCTCGCCGGCGGGATCGGGGTCGGTCTCCTTCGCACCCATCAGGCCCGCACCCCCACCGGGGAGCGTATTCTCTCCGAGGTGGTGCGGGGCACGATGCAGATCGTCTCCATGGTGTTCGTCATTCTGATTGGGGCGTCCATGTTCTCGCTCGTGTTCCGCGGGCTCGGCGGCGACGACGTGATCGAAGAGTTCCTGAAGTCGCTTCCCGGCGGTGCGCTCACCGCGGTGCTGGTGGTGATGCTGGTGATGTTCCTGCTCGGTTTCTTCCTGGATTTTCTGGAGATCGTGTTCATCGTGGTGCCGATCGTGTCCCCGATCCTGCTCAAGATGGAGATTGCCCCGGGGGAGCCGATGAGCCCGGTGTGGCTGGGGGTGATGATGGCGGTCAATCTGCAGACGTCTTTCCTCACCCCCCCGTTTGGCTTCGCGCTCTTTTATCTCCGCGGGGTCGCGCCCGCATCGATCCGGACCCTCGATATCTACCGGGGAGTGGTCCCTTTCGTCGGCATCCAGCTCCTTGCCTTGGTCGCGCTGTGGTTCTTGCCGGGGCTCGCTACCTGGTTGCCGGCGATGATCTACGGCCGATGACGTTCGAGCTCGCTGCGGTGGCGTGCCGGGAGTGAGGCCGATAGACTTTCGCGTCGAAGGGGCGCTCGTCTTCGCGTGTAATCTCGAATCGAGCTCACGGTCCGCGCAATCGAGCAGGAGAATCACTGATGAGCAAGATTGGATTCATCGGGGTCGGCATCATGGGTCGGCCGATGGCCGGGCATCTGCAGGCGGCTGGCCACGACCTGTTCCTTCTCAAGCATCGCTCGCCGCTGCCGCAGGAGCTGACGGCGGGCGGCGCGGTGCAGTGCGCGACGGGCAAAGAGGTTGCGGAGCGCGCGGATATTGTCATCACCATCGTCCCCGACACCCCGGACGTCGAGGCGGTCCTGTTCGGACCCGATGGCGTCGCGGAGGGGCTGAGCGCCGGCAAGACGGTATTGGACATGAGCTCGATCTCGCCGATAGAGACCCGGCAGTTCGCAGAACGGATCGAGAGCCTCGGCTGCGATTATGTCGATGCACCGGTCTCGGGTGGTGAGGTCGGGGCCAAGAACGCGGCGCTCACGATCATGGTGGGTGCGACCGAGCCGGCGTTCGAGAAAGTAAAGCCTCTGTTGGAGCGCATGGGTAAGTCGATCACCCGCATCGGCGAGCCGGGAGCGGGGCAGGTGGCGAAGGTCGCAAACCAGATCATCGTCGCCCTCAATCTCGAGGCCGTCGCCGAAGCGCTGGTGTTTGCCTCCAAGGCGGGGGTGGACCCCGCCAAGGTGCGCGAAGCGCTGATGGGAGGCTTCGCGGGCTCGAAGATCCTCGAGGTTCACGCCGAGCGCATGCTCAAGCGCACCTTCGAGCCGGGATTCCGGATCCGGCTGCACCAGAAGGACCTAAACCTCGCGCTCTCGGGCGCGCGTGCCCTCGGGATGTCCCTGCCGAACACCGCGAGCACCCAGGAGCTGTTCAACGCTTGTGCGGCCGGCGGGCACGCCGATCAGGACCACTCGGCCCTGGTGCGGGCGCTCGAGATGCTCGCACAGCACGAGCTCGGCTAGGAGCCGGACGAGGCTCGCCTCGGTCGGAGAGCGACCGAAATCGACGCCTCGCCGCGATCATGACCGGAGCGAGAGTCTGGCTCGCGTTCGTCGCGTTCTCGATATTGGCGGGCTGTGCTGATGCGCCGTCTTCGGTGCTGCGTCTCGGGCTCAAGTCGCAGCCAATCACCCTGGACCCCCGCTACGCAACCGATGCCGCCTCGACGCGCGTCAACCGCTTGGTCTATCGCCAACTCGTCGATTTCGACCAACACTTCAAGCCGGTTCCGGCGCTCGGGACGTGGCAACGCGTGGCCCCCACCGTGTATCGCTTCGAGCTTGGCGCCGACGGACGAGAGTTCCACGACGGCACGCGACTCGCAGCGGGTGACGTGAAGGCCACGTACGACTACGTCCTCGATCCGCAACGCGCCTCGCCCCATCGAGGCTCCTTGCGACACATCGAGCGAATCGATGTCCTCGATGAGGACACGGTGGAGTTCACCCTCTCGACGCCCGATCCCCTGTTCCCGGGCCGGCTCGTGATCGGAATATTGCCCGCGGCCCTCATCGCGCAGAATCACCCTTTCAACCGGGCTCCGATCGGCAGCGGGCCGTTTGCATTTCGCGAGTGGCCCGAGGAGGGCAGACTCGTCCTCGAGCGTATTGCCGATCGGCAGCGCTTCGAGCTCATCGAGGTGCCGAACCCGACGGTCCGGGTCCTAAAGCTGCTCCGCGGTGAGATCGACTTGCTGCAGAGTGACCTGTTGCCCGAGCTCATCACGTGGCTCGAGGGCCGCGAAGATGTCAATGTGACGAAGATTAACGGCACCAATTTCGCCTACCTCGGCTTTAATCTGCGCGACCCGGTGGTCGGCGATGAGCGGGTGCGCGGTGCGATCGCACACGCGATCGACCGCGATCAGATCATCCGCTACGTGATGGGCGCGACCGCGCGTCCTGCGAACGCGATACTGCCGCCCGAGCACTGGGCGGGCGCCCCGGAGCTGCCTCTCATTCCCTTCGAGCCCGAGACCGCGCGACGCTTGCTGAGGGAGGCCGGATACGGCGAGCGCAACCCTGCGCGCATCGTCTACAAGACCTCGACGGACCCGTTCCGGGTCCGGCTCGCGACCATCATCCAGGATCAGCTCGCGCAGGTCGGGATCTCGGTCGAGCTCAGGACCTACGACTGGGGCACCTTCTACGGAGACATCAAGGCGGGCCGTTTCCAGGTGTACAGCCTGGCGTGGGTGGGCATCAAGATGCCGGACATATTTCGATATGCCCTGCACAGCGAATCGGTTCCGCCCGCCGGCGCCAATCGCGGCCGATTTCAAAGCGCCACCGCGGACCGGTTGATCGACCTGGCCGAGGCGACCGAGGACCTCGGAGCCCAGGCCTCGCTCTACCGGGAGCTCGAGCATCATCTGCTCGAGCGGTTGCCCTACGTGCCGCTCTGGTACGAGGATCACTACGTCATAGCCCGAGCCGACATCGAGGGCTACACCTTGGCGCCGGACGGCAACTATGATGGTCTGATGACGGTACGACGCACACGAGAGCCATGAGCGCGCGACACTCGGCGGGTGAGACGGAAGCGGTGCCCACCATCGACATCGACCTCTCTGCCCAGCGTCTGCGTCTCGAGCAGGGCGGGCGCATCCTGTTCGAGTGTCCTGTCTCCACCGCCGGGAACGGGCCGGGCGAGGTCGTGGACAGCGAGTGCACGCCGCGCGGATGGCACGTGATTCACGAGAAGATCGGCGCCGATTGCCCCCCCAACACCGTATTCGTGGGCCGCGAGCCCACCGGGGAAACCTACGGGTGTGAACTCGCGCAGACCGCGCCCGGCCGTGACTGGATCCTCACCCGGATCCTCTGGCTCAGCGGTCTCGAGCCGGGTCGCAATCAGGGCGGCGACGTCGACACCCTGCAACGTTACATCTATCTGCACGGATGTCCGGACGAAACCGAGCTCGGGTCGGTCGGGTCGCGTGGCTGCGTGCGGCTACGAAACTCCGACATCGTCTCACTGTTCGAGCAGGTGCAGGCGGGCACGCGCGTGTACATCCACGAGTAGTTCCGACGGCGTTCGGTTGGCCGCTGCCAATCGCGGCCCGGGAATTTTGGAGTAGAATTACGTTATCCGGAGAGGTACCGAAGCGGTCATAACGGGCCCGACTCGAAATCGGGTAGGGGCTTGCGCCCCACGTGGGTTCGAATCCCACCCTCTCCGCCAATCACCTCAATAAACCATTGAAAAGTAA
>JBFHLI010000264.1:0-5032 GCA_041594935.1 Gammaproteobacteria bacterium
CAACGCGGCGATCGAGCGCGCGAGAAAGCGCGGCTGGACCCGGCTCGAGGTAGGGGCCCCGGACCTCCCACGCTGGCAGCGAACGGTGGACTTTTACCGGCGGGAAGGCTTCGTGGAGGTCGGTCCGCGACTGAAGCGCGTCTTGTGAGCGCATCGGAATCTGGTCCCGGCAAGGACCCCCGTACGCGTCGAGCGAATCAGGAGAGTGGAACATGCCCCGTGCATTCGTGATCGGACAGTTCGATATTCACGACCCGGAAACCTATGCCGAGTACCGGCGTAAGACCCCGGCCACGATCGAGCCGTACGGGGGCCGCTTCTTGGTGCGCGCGGGCCGTCTGGAGACGCTGGAAGGCGACCCACCTCTGCCGCGCATCGTCGTCATCGAGTTCCCGAGCTTCGATCGGGCCCGCGCTTGGTACCAATCGGACGCCTATCAACGGCTGGTGCCAATCCGGCAGCGGGCTGCGACCGGCCGATCGTTCCTGGTGGAGGGGCCGCATGAGTAGGGCTCGAGGCGACGCGAGGCCCCTCCGCCTCCTGCCTCGCGCCGAGCGCGCTCGACGCCTTCGCTGCTCCCCTGCTTACCGAAGACCCCGTCGATTTCCATGACCGAGAGAACCCGGCGGCGCCCGCGGCGCGCCAGAAGCGCGGAGGCGGACGGAGGGCCGAAGCGCATCCGCCAGCTCCCCCGCCAGAAGATCCGCAGCCCCCTTGCGCCGCTGGCGGCCCTGTCCGCGGATCAGCTGGAGGCGGTCCACGAGGCCTCGATGCAGCTGCTCGAGGAACAGGGCGTCGAGGTCATGAGCGCCCGCGCGCGGGACCTGTTCCGGCGAGCGGGGGCGGCAGTCGACGAGGCGAGCGGCATCGTCCGGGGGCAGCGAGAGCTGTTTCTGGAAGCACTCGGCCGGGCGCCGGACCGGTTCCGGCTGACGCCTCGCAATCCCGAGAACGCGATCGACATCGGCGGCAACGCCATCAACTTCGGCTTCGTCTCGGGCCCGCCCAACGTCCACGATTGCATTAACGGGCGGCGCCCGGGCAACTTTGCGGACTATCGCAAGCTGATCAGCCTGGCGCAGTTCTTCAACGTCATCACCTTCATCGGCAACCAGACCGTCGCCCCGGTCGATCTCCCGGTCAACAGTCGCCACCTCGATACCTACCGGGAAAACCTGGTGCTGATGGACAAGGTCTTCAGCGCCATCCCGATCGGGGTGGGGCGGGTGCGCGACGCGATGCAGATGGCGGCGATCGCGCGGGGCATGACCCTCGATGCCCTCGCCGGCGATCCGTCCATGATCACCAACATCAACGTCAACTCCCCGCGCAAGCTCGACGAGACCATGGCCGACGCGGCGATCGAGATGGCGGTGCACGGTCAGGCGGTGATCGTGACCCCGTTCACCTTGATGGGGGCGATGACCCCGGTCACGATGGCCGGCGCGCTGGTGCAGCAGAACGCCGAGGCGGTGCTCGGGCTCAGCCTCATCCAGCTCGCCAGCCCCGGGGCGCCCTGTGTCTACGGCGGCTTCACCTCCAACGTCGACATGCGCTCCGGCGCGCCCGCGTTCGGCACCCCCGAGAACGCGATCGCCAATATCGCCGGCGGACAGCTCGCGCGGCGCTATCGCCTCCCGTACCGCACCAGTGCCTGCAACGCCTCCAACGCCGCCGACGCGCAGGCGGTGTACGAGACCGAAAACGCACTGTGGGGCGCGGTCATGGGGCACGGCAACGTCGTCTATCATGCGGCCGGCTGGCTCGAGGGCGGGCTGGTCGCTTCCTACGAGAAGGTCATCATCGACATCGAGTGCCTGCAGCACATGGCCGGCATTCTCAGCCCGATCACGGTGACCGATGCGGAGTTCGGTCTCGATGCCATCCGCGAGGTGGGACCCGGTGGGCACTTCTTCGGCACCGCCCACACCCTCGAACGCTACCGGACCGCCTTCTACGAGCCGTTGCTTAGCGACTGGCAGAACAACGAGAGCTGGCGCCTAGCCGGCGCCAAGACCGCGACCGAGCGCGCGACCGAGGTGTGGCAACGTGCGCTCGCCGAGTTCGAGCCGCCGGCGCTCGACCCCGCCCGGCTCGAGGCGATCGACGCCTACGTGGCGCGGCGCAAGGAAGAGATCGGCACCGGCGACCCGTGATCCTCGGCGCCAGGGGCGCGGGAGATGCGCCTCGCTCAGGCGAGCACGCGGCGCAGCGAGGACAGGGTTTGCTCCACCTCGGCCAGGGTATTGTAGTGGGCAAGCCCGATGCGCAGCGCCCCCGCGCGCTCGTCGAGCCCGAGGAACCGCGCCAGCTCGAGCGCGTAGTTGTGCCCTGACCAGACAAAGATCCCCTCGTCTCCGAGCGCCTTCGCAATCGTCGGCGGTGAATGCTCGCGGTGGACGAACGAGACGGTGGGTACGCGCTCGGCGAGCCGATTGGGGTTGGTGATGCCCTGGATGCTGACGCCTTCTATCTCTCCCAGGCCCTCGACGAGTCGCGCGGTGAGCTGCGACTCGTACGCCCCGAATCCGCGGTACGCGGCGCTAATCTGCTCGCGCCGTGTGCCGCCGGCGCCGATGCGTTTCCCCAGCCACGCGAAGTAATCGACCGCCGCATTCACGCCCGCGAGCAACTCGGTCTGCGGGGTGCCCCACTCGAACTTGGACGGCGGCGCAGCCGAGGCGCATCGCACCCGGTAGGCGCGCAGGTCCTCCAGCAGATCGTATCGACCCCATAGCACCCCCATGTGGGGCCCGAAGAACTTGTACGAGGAGCAGACGAGGAAATCGCAGCCGAGCGCCGCGACGTCGATGAGCCCGTGGGGGGCGAACTGCACCGAGTCGACGTAGACCAGCGCGCCCGCCTCGCGCGCCTTCGCAATCAGCGGCTGAATGTGGTTGATCGAACCGGTCAGATTGCTCGCGTGATTGAGCGCGAGCAGCCGTGTCTTCTCGCTCAGCACCGCCTCGAGATCACCGGGCTCGATCTGCCAGGTGTCGCGGTCGAAGGGCAGCCATTTCACCTCGAGCCCGCGGTCCTCGGCGATCTGCAGCCAGGGCGAGACGTTGCCCTCATGGTCCATGCGGGTCACGACGATCTCGTCGCCCGGCTGAAACCGTGCACCGAGTGCGAGCGCCATGCGAAACGTGAGCGACGTCATGCTCGGCCCGAACACGATCTCGCGCTCCGAGGGGGCGCCGAGGAAATCGGCCATTGCCACCCGGGCGTCATGAACCGCCTCATCCGACGCCCGGGACGAGGCGAAGTGGCCCCCGAGATTGGAGCTCGCCTCGACGAAGGTCTTCGAGACCGTCTCGATCACGCGCCGCGGGATCTGGGTCCCGGCCGGGTTGTCGAGATACACTCGGGGCCGGCCTTCGTCCTCGAGCGCGAGGGCGGGAAACTCGGCGCGCACCGCGTCGACGGGAAACTCGGTCATGCGTGGCTCCTCATTCGGTGGGATGATCGCGGGACGACTCGGTCACGGAGTGCACATCGCGAGCGCTCGGGAGCATACACGTTACCCCCGTCGGGAGAAAACCTCCGACCGCCGGATCGGCCTGCCGGTCGCGCGGTCGTGCCCGCGAACTCCGCTCAGAGCAGGAGCTCGACGCTGACGACTCCGCCGCCCCGGGAACGGTCGCTCGTGAACCCGAGACGCCGGGCGAGTCGCAACATGCGTTCGTTCTCGGCCAGAACCTCCCCCACCAGCGCCCGGGTGCCGCGGCCGCGGCAATAATTGATCATCTTCGCAAGGAGCGCTCCGCCGAGGCCTTTGCCCTTTAGCGCGGACCCAACGACGATCGCGAACTCGGCCCGGTCGTTGTCCGGGTCGGAGACCGCGCGCACCACCCCCAGCGTCCGCGGGCCCTCCTCGCGGCTTACGGTCGCGATGAACGCCATCTCCCGGTCGTAGTCGATCTGGGTGAACCGAGCGAGCTGAGAGTGTGGAAACTGCCGCACCTGGCCAAAGAACCGAAAGCGGATGTCATCCGACTCTAGGCGATCCAGAAAGGCTTGGTGCTGCGGCTCGTCCTCCGGGCGAATCGGTCGCAGCTGCACATCTTCGCCGTCGAGCTCGATCCATTCCTCGAGCTCGCGCGGATAGGGCCGGATCGAGAGGCGCTCGGTTCCGCTCGCGACCGCGTTCCCGACCCGGATCCGGGCATCGAGAGTGAGGATCCCGTGCTCGTCGGCCAGCAGGGGATTGAGGTCCACCTCGAGCACCTCGGCAAGGTCCACGACGAGCTGCGAGACCTTCGTCAGGCAAAGGCAGATCGCGTCCACGTCGACTGCGGCTCGGTCGCGGAAGCCGGCGAGACGACGCGCGATTCGGGTCCGGGCCACCAGCTCCCGCGCAAGCTTCAGGTTGAGCGGCGGGAGCTCGATCGCCTTGTCGGCGATGACCTCCACCGCGGTGCCACCCTCTCCGAACAGCAGGATCGGGCCAAAGGTGGGGTCGGTGGCGGCACCGACGATCAGCTCGTAGGCGCCGGGGCGCCGCGCCATGCGCTGCACCGTGAAGCCCTCGAGCGCCGCGTCGGGCTTCAGCCGCCCGACCCGCTCGAGCATCGCCTCGGCCACCGCCCGCGCCTCGTCGGCGCTCTCGATATCGAGCGCCACCCCGCCGAAGTCTGACTTGTGGGAGATGTCCCCGGACAGGATCTTGACGGCGACCGGAGGACCGAGCCGCTCGGCGACCCGTGCCGCCTCCTCGGGCGTGCGCGCGATCTCGGTCTCGACCACGGGAATATCGTAGGCGCGCAGCACCGCCTTCGCCTCGGGCTCAGTGAGCAGCGTCCGCCCGGCTTCGAGCGCGGAGTCGATGACCGACCGCGCGGCCGGGACATTCGGCTCGAACGCCTCGGGCACCGACGGCGGGGTTTCGCGCAACAGGGCGTGGTTGCGGTGATACCCCACGATCTGCAGGAACGCGCGGCCGGCGCCGTCCGGAGTTTGGTAGTTGGGAATGCCGGCCTTGGCGAGAGCCCGGCGAGCGGGCCGCATGGTGTCGCCGCCGAGCCACGCCGCC
>JBFHLI010000265.1:0-4948 GCA_041594935.1 Gammaproteobacteria bacterium
CCGGTGGATCCGCTCGGCCTCGAGGTCGGTTACCGGCTGATCCCGCTCGTGGACAAGTCACAGGATGGTCAGCTGATGTCTCGCATCAAAGGGGTGCGGAGAAAGCTCACCCAGGACCTCGGCTTCTTGATTCCGGCGGTCCACATCCGGGATAACCTCGACCTCAGTCCCAACGCCTATCGGCTCAGCGTCCTCGGCGTAACGCTGGGCGAAGGACAGGTGCATCCGGAACGTGAGCTCGCGATCAATCCCGGCGAAGTCTTCGGAGAGCTGCCGGGCGAGAAGACCACGGACCCGGTGTTCGGACTGGAGGCAATCTGGATAGGGCCGGCCGATCGCCAGCAGGCCCAGACGTTCGGTTACACCGTCGTCGATGCGAGCACCGTGATCGCCACCCACCTGAGCCAGCTGCTGCAGACCAACGGATACCAGCTGCTGGGACACGAAGAGGTCCAGCAGCTTCTCGAACGATTGAAGAACGTTTCTCCGCGGCTGGTGGAAGACTTGGTGCCGGCGGTCTTGCCACTCGGGGTCGTGGTAAAGATCCTGCAGAATCTCCTTCGCGAATCGGTTCCGATCCGGGATATTCGGACGATCATCGAAACGCTGGCGGAGCACGCACCAAAGAGTCAAGACCCCGACACCTTGACAGCTGCGGTTAGGGTTTCTCTCGGGCGTTTCATTATTCAGCATATCAATGGCTTGGGCGAGGAGTTGCCGGTCATCACCCTGGATCCGGCACTGGATCAGATATTGCATCAATCGCTCAAGGCGGCCGACGCGGGTGGTCTGAGTCTCGAACCCGGGCTGGCTGAGCGCTTGTATCAGGGTCTAGCGGACGGCGCGAAGCGCCAGGAGATGGCGGGTGATCCCGCCGTGCTGCTGGTGGCGGATCGGTTGCGCCCCCTGCTGGCACGAATGGCTAGACACAGCGCGCCCACGCTTCGGGTGCTCGCCTTCGGCGAAGTCTCCGATGACAAGCAGATAAGAGTGGTGGCAACTATCGGACGCGCGGAGGCCCTTGGATGAGGATTAAGCGGTACGTCTCCTCGGATGTGCGCCACGCGATCCGGAAGATCCGGGACGAGCTGGGCCCCGACGCGGTCATCCTGTCTAACCGGAAAGTCGAAGGCGGGGTCGAGATCGCGGCGGCGATCGATTACGACGACGCGTGGGCCGACGCATCGACGCCCACGGCGACATCGAGCGAAACGGCAGAACAGTATCACCCCGGCCCGCCCGCGCCGCGCGCGGAGCTGCCCGCGGAGCCGTCGGTTCCTCCTCGCCCGGAGCCGGCGGTCGAGGCCCCTTGGGCCGAGCCCCCGTCCGTTGCTGACGATGGCCTGGTCGCGGTGGGTCGGGAGCTCAACTCGCTGCGAGGTCTGCTCGAACAGCAGCTCTCGGGACTCGCGTGGGGCGAGCTCGCGCGCAGACACCCAGTACGGGCCATCGCCCATCGGCAGCTGTTGGATCTCGGGATGTCGCGCAAGGTCGCTCAGTTCGTCGCCGACCAGATCTCCGATGACATTCGTGACCCGAAGACCGCTTGGCGCCGGGCGCTCGGAATACTGGCCCACCATATCCGCGTCAGCGACTCCGACATCCTCGACGACGGCGGAGTCATTGCGATGCTCGGGTCGACCGGGGTCGGCAAGACCACCACGGTGGCGAAGCTCGCGGCGCGATTCGCGTTGCGTCATGGAGCGCAGCAGGTTGCGCTGGTGACCACCGACAGCTATCGAGTCGGTGCCCACGAGCAGCTGCGTGCATTCGCGCAGATCATGGGAATCCCGGTGCGGGTTTCGAACGACCTGGCCGAGCTGCGAAACGCCCTCGAGCACTACTGCGACCGTAAGCTCCTGCTCATCGACACTGCCGGGATGAGTCAGCGGGACGTACGATTCGCCAAGCAGATCGCCCTCGTCCAGGACGGATCGCCCCTGGTAAAGAGCTACCTGGTCATCTCTGCAACGGCTCAACACCTGGCCTTGGAGGAAGCGGTGCGCGCGTTCTCCGACACTCGTCTCGACGGCTGTGTAATCACGAAGACCGACGAGGCGACCAGCCTGGGGCCTGCGCTGTCGACCATTTGCCAGCACCGGATCCCCGTCGCTTATGTCAGCCACGGTCAACGGGTTCCCGAGGATATCAGCTCTGCGAGGGCGCACCTGCTCGTGACCCGGGCGGTCACCATGGCTCAGCGAGCCCACTCGCCGGGCGGTGGGAAACAAGCCGCCGCCCACGGAGGATTACAGGTCAATGCAAGCTATTGAATGCGGCCCCGATCAGGCCGAGGGCCTGCGTCGAATGGTGGGGGCCAGGCCGACTCGAGTGATCGCCATCACCAGCGGCAAGGGCGGGGTCGGGAAGACGAACGTCTCGGTCAATCTCGCCATCGCGCTCGCCCAGCAAGGTCAGCAGGTGCTGCTCCTCGATGCCGACCTTGGGCTTGGGAATGTGGATGTGCTGCTCGGTCTGCAGCCTATGCACAACCTCTCTCACGTCATCGAGGGGCGATGTGCGCTGGAGGAGATCGTCACCACCGGTCCTGCGAACATCAAGCTGCTTCCGGCCGGCTCAGGCGTGAAGGGGGTGGCAGATCTCACGGCGGCGCACCACGCCGGACTCATCCGTGCGTTCAGTGCCCCGGCCCTCGCCTGCGACACTCTGATTGTCGACACCGCGGCGGGACTGAATCACAGCGTCCTCAGTTTCAGCAAGGCCTGCCAGGAGATCGTCGTGGTGCTGTGTGACGAGCCGGCTTCCATCACCGATGCCTATGCGCTGATGAAGGTCTTGCACCGCGACCACGGGCGCCATCGATTTCGAATTCTCGCCAACATGGTTCGAAGCGCCCGTGAAGGACGCGATCTATTTTTGAAGCTTTTGAATGTAACGTCCCGATTTCTAAACATTTCATTGGACTACATGGGCGCGATTCCCTTCGACGACTGCGTTCACCGCGCGGTTCAACGCCAGCGCGCCGTGGTCGATGCCTTTCCCGGCAGCTATGCCGCCGGCGCATTCAAGAAACTGGCCGCAGCGACCGATAACTGGCCGCTGACGGAGGAACCGAATGGCCAGCTGGAATTTTTCGTTGAGCGCCTCGTCGAGGCGAGTCGGGTAGGGGCGGGCATTCAGTCATGACCGGTGCCGCGAAGTACGTGCAGACCCAGGGCCAGGACCACGACGACCTGGTAAGTCGTTGCGCGCCTCTCGTCAAGCGCATCGCCTACCATTTAATGACGCGGTTGCCACCGAGCGTGCAGGCCGACGACCTGATTCAGGCCGGCATGATCGGTCTTCTCGAGGCGTCGCGTAACTATGACGCGACTCAGGGTGCGAGCTTTGAGACGTATGCGGGCATTCGGATTCGCGGCGCGATGCTCGATGAGGTGCGCAAGAATAACTGGGCGCCGCGAACCTTGAATCGCAAGATGCGCGAGATCAGCGAGGCGATTCAGGAGATCGAGACGACGGAAGGTCGTGATGCGCGTGATGCCGAGGTGGCAAACCGACTTGGGATTTCGCTTGAGGACTACCACCGAATCCTGCGTGATGCATCCGGCCGGACCGTGTTTGGCTTCGATGATCTGAGCGCAGGTAGCGAGTCGCTCTCGGAAGGCATGGGGGAGGGAATCGCCGGGCCCTTGCAGTCACTCGAATCGGACAAGTTCAAGCACGCCCTCGCGCATTCCCTCGGGGGGCTCCCCGAGCGAGAGCGCATGGTGATGTCGCTCTACTACTACGAGGAGCTCAATCTGCGCGAGATCGGAGCCGTGTTGGAGGTGAGTGAATCGCGAGTGTGCCAGATTCACAGCCAGGCCCTGCTGCGGCTGCGAGCAAGGATGACCGAATGGCGTTCCGAGAGCGGCCGTTCGGGAAAGCGCAAGCGGTCCTCGCGGTCGGCATGACCGGGGTCCTGGTGGGCGGTTCTTCCCGCCCGATTCGCGTGCCGGCGCGCTTCGCCCCTACCGGGCTGCCCTCAGCGCAGCCGCGAGACCATCGTATGGCTCAGCGATCAAACTCGTTTGCGCCGGAGCTGGCGGTTTCACCTGGAAATGGCCGCCGTTGTCCCTGACTGATGGATGCGCTGAGCGTAGTTGGAGTCATCGTCGGCTTCGGAGCGATTCTCCTCGGGCAGCACCTGGAAGGCGGGCATCTGGTATCGCTGGTAAACGGACCGGCGATCCTGATCGTTCTCGGGGGCACGGTGGGAGCGGTGATGCTGCAATCGCCCCTGCAGGTGTTCGTGCGAGCCATGAAGATGAGCCTGTGGGTGGTTCGCCCGCCGGTGCAGCCGCTTACCAACTCGATCGAGAAGATCGTGACCTGGAGCCAATACTGCCGCAAGGAGGGCCTGCTCGGCCTCGAGACTTTCGCCGAACAGGAGCCGGATGCTTTCGCTCGCAAGGGATTGCAATTGCTGGTGGACGGGGGTGAGCCCGAGAGCATTCGCAACGCGCTAGAGGTCGAGCTGACGGTACGGGAGCACAATGACATTCAGGCGGCCAAGGTGTTCGACGGTCTCGGCGGCTACTGTCCGACCATCGGTATCATCGGCGCGGTCATGGGCCTCATTCACGTCATGGGGAACCTGGCCGATCCGGGAGAGCTCGGAAGCGGTATCGCGGTTGCGTTCGTCGCAACGATTTACGGGGTGGGTCTTGCCAACCTCGTCTTCTTGCCGGCGGCCAACAAGCTAAAGAGCTTGGTCGGTCAGCAGACGCACTTCAGGGAGATGGTGACCGAAGGGATAGTCGCCATTGCGGAGGGTGAGAATCCCCGCAACATCGAAATGCGTTTGCTCGGTTATCTGACCTGAAGTGACCCGATGCCGCGACCTCGTGCCGGAAGCGACAGCATGAGCGAGTGGGGTCGCCGATGGCCCCGCCGACCCGCGGCGGAGATCGAGGATCGGGGCGGAAAAATCGAGGCGGTTCGGTGA
>JBFHLI010000266.1:0-4939 GCA_041594935.1 Gammaproteobacteria bacterium
CCAGGGCCTGGAGGGGGCACAGCCCATCGCCATCGTCCCATTCGGCCAGGGGGCCGAGCCGCCACCGAGCGATATCGCCCGCATCGTGGCGAGCGACCTTGCCAGCAGCGGCCTGTTCATCCCAATCCCGGCGTCCGATCTCCCCGGCTCACCGCACGTCGCCGAGGACATCGATTTCAACGACTGGCGGCTGCTCGGAACTGCCAACCTCGTGATTGGACAGGTCGAATCGCCGAGCGCGGGGCGCTACGCGGTCGAGTTTCGCTTGTTCGACGTATTCAAGGCGTCGCAGACGCTTGGATACCGGTTCGAGGGTGGAGGCGGTGAGCTGCGCAGCATTGCGCATCGCATAAGCGACCTGCTGTTCGAGCATCTCACCGGGCTGCGCGGCGCCTTCAACACCCGGATCGCTTACGTCACCGAGACGCCCGGGGCCGATGGGAGGCCGCGTTACTCTCTGAATGTTGCCGACAGCGACGGCGCCAACTGGAAGCCGGTGCTCGACTCCCGCCAGCCAATCATCTCACCAGCGTGGTCACCCGATGCCCGCCAGCTCGCGTATGTCTCGCTCGAGAACCGCCAATCTCAGATCTACGTGCAGGACCTCGCAAGCGGCGAGCGCCGACGGGTCGCCACGTTTCCGGGCCTGAATGGCGCACCCGCCTGGTCACCGGATGGAAATCAGCTTGCGATGACCCTCTCGAAGGACGGCAATCCCGAGATCTACGCGTTGCATCTTGCGACCAATCGGCTGCGTCGCCTGACTCAGAGCGTGAGTATCGATACCGAGCCGGCGTGGTCCCCCGACGGGCAATCGCTCGTTTTTACCTCGGACCGCAGCGGCAAACCGCAGATCTACCAGATGCCTGCGGCCGGAGGACGGGCCACCCGGTTGACCTTCGAGGGAGATTACAACGCGCGTGCATCGTACTCGCCGGACGGAAAAAAACTGGCACTGGTGCACGCCGATCGAGGTGCGTTTCGCATTGCGACGCTCGATCTGGACGGCAACACGCTGCTGGTGCTGAGCGATGGGCAGCTTGACGAGTCCCCCAGCTTCGCCCCAAACGGTAGTATGATCCTGTACGCCACGAGCGATTCTGAAGGTGCTTCTCTCGCGGCGGTTTCGGCAGACGGGCGGTTCAAGCAGCGCCTTGCGACGCGGCAAGGTCGGGTCAGGGAGCCCGCGTGGTCGCCCTTCCGACCGTAGCTTTCTAGTGCATGAGTCCTTAGGAGGAGACAGACACCATGAGCCTGAGACTTACGAAGTACCTTGCGATCTTCACCGCGGCAGCCTTGCTCGCAGGTTGCGCCGCCATCACCGGTGAAGAGGACACCGGCGCAGAGGGCGCGGCGGTGATCGAATCAGCGCCTTCAACCGAACCGACAACCACCGGCATGGGGACCGGCACCGGGTACGTCGGAGACCCGCTCGATGACCCCAATAGCCTCCTATCGACCCGGGTGGTCTACTTCGACTTCGATCGAAGTGACGTGCGCCCGGAGGACCGCAAAGTCCTCGAAGCGCACGCTCGTTTCCTTGCGGAGCAGCCGGGAGCCCAAGTCTCGCTGGAGGGCCATGCTGACGAGAGAGGAACCCGTGAGTACAACCTTGCGCTCGGCGAGCGGCGTGCCAATGCGGTAAGGAGCATGATGACGCTGAGCGGGGCATCGGGACAGCAGACCCGGACCGTCAGCTACGGCGAGGAGAACCCCGTCGACCCGTCCCACAACGAAGCCGCCTGGGCGCTCAACCGAAGGGTTGAGATCATCTATCTGACGCGCTGATTTCGGCGCGAGGAGCGCCGCCCGTCCTCTGCCGGCCCGGCGTTCAGAGTCGCCAGGCTCGGGGAAGGAAGATGCTCACGGGCAAAGGGGGCTTCCGCGCGCCTGCAATTGAGGAGCCACAATGAAGCGAACTTCGAGGGCAATTACAGCGAGCGTGTTGCTGGTGGCCGGCGTTCTCTCGTGCCACGCCTCGCTGGCCCAGTCCAGCGCCTCGATCGCGGATCGACTGACTCGGCTCGAGCGCGTGGTCAACTCGGAAACCTTGGTGGACTTGCTGCAACGGGTGCAACGGCTGCAGTCCGAGGTGGAGGAGCTACGCGGCGAGATCGAGGAGCAGAACCACGCCCTCTCGCAGCTGAAAGCTCGTCAACGCGAACTCTACCTCGACGTCGATCGACGCCTCGGCGTGGTCGAAAGCCGGGGAGCCCCGGCCCCGGCCACTGAGCCGCCTCTCGCCGGCGAGCCAGACGCGCCGACCGCGAGCGGAGCTGCGGCCGGTGCGAGTCCACCGACCACTGTGGCTGGCATCGACCCCATCAAGGAGCAGGACTCCTATCAGACCGCTTTCAATCTCCTCAAGGCCGGCCGTTACGACGAGGCAGCGGGCGCGTTCAATGAGTTCCTCGCGCGTTACCCCAGCAGCAAGTATTCCGACAACGCGCAGTATTGGCTCGGTGAGGCCTACTACGTGACCCGACGGTTCGACCCGGCGATGCAGGAATTCAAGCGACTGATCCAAAGCCATCCGAACAGTCCCAAGCTCACTCACGCGCTCCTCAAGATCGGCTATATCTACGACGAGAAGGGCATGAAGACAGAGGCCGAGCAGGCCCTGAGCGATCTCGTCACCCGCTACCCTCAATCCACTGCGGCTCGGTTGGCAAACGAGCGTCTGCAGCGCATGCGCGGCCAATCCAACTGACCGCGGCCCCGCCGGGGGCCGAAGCCCCCGCCGCGGCATCGGCCATCCCCCCCGTCAGCGAGTCTCCGGGGCCCGCGATTCGCGCTTATAATGACGGCGGCAGCTGGTAATAAGCTCACCGACGATAATGCACCTCATTCGCGCTTGGTTCGAACGCCACCTCTCCGATCCGCAGGTGATGGGACTGACGGTGGTGTTGGTAACCGGATTCGTTCTCGTGATGTGGCTCGGGAACATGCTCACCCCGGTCATCGCGAGCGCGATCATTGCGTATCTGCTCGAGGGCCCGGTGAGCTATCTGGTGCGCCACCGAAGTCCGAGGATGATCGCGGTGGTATTGGTGTTCACGGCCTTCATGACCCTGATGCTGGCGGTCATCTTCGGCGTGATGCCGCTCCTCTCGCGCCAGGCGACCGCCCTGTTTCAGCAGCTGCCGGTGATGATCGGAAAGGGCCAGGAGATCTTGCTGGGGCTCCCCGAGGAGTACCCGAACCTATTCTCCGAGGCGCAGGTTCTCGAGCTCATCACGGCGATTCGGGCCGAGGTCGCGAGTTATGGACAACAGGTGCTCTCGGTGTCGGTGGCCTCGGTCGTCGGGGTCCTCACGGTGCTCGTGTACCTCATTTTGCTCCCCCTGATGGTGTTCTTCTTTCTCAAGGACAAGGATCGAATTGCAAGGTGGGCGTCGAACTTCCTACCGCGAAAGCAGGGACTTTCCGAGCAGGTCTGGCGCGAGGTCGACGTGCAGATCGGGAACTACGTTCGCGGCAAAGTCATCGAAATCCTGATCGTGTGGCTTGTCACCTACGTCACCTTCGCGGTGCTCGGACTGAACTTCGCGTTTCTGCTGAGCGCGGTGGTGGGGCTGTCCGTCCTGATCCCCTACATCGGGGCGGTGGTGGTCACGGTACCGGTTGCTCTGATCGCCTATTTCCAGTGGGGTTTTACCGGCGAGTTTGCCTGGCTCATGGGAGCATACCTCTTCATTCAGTTTCTGGATGGAAATCTGCTCGTTCCGTTGCTGTTCTCCGAGGTAGTGGACCTTCATCCGCTTGCGATCATCGTTGCGGTACTGGTGTTCGGCGGTCTGTGGGGCTTCTGGGGGGTATTCTTCGCGATCCCGTTGGCCACCTTGGTCCAGGCAATCATCAGGGCGTGGCCAACCGGGCCCGGCAAGAGCGCCGGCCCGGTCGGTGACGCCGAAACGCCAGAGGTGACGCCGGTTGACGGGGAAGAGCCGGCGCGAACCGCGGAGACCTAGCCTCGCTAGCGCAGCTCGCGGTGTCGCACGAGTACCGCCTCGCGTCTCGCCACGAAGAATTCGGCGAGCTTCTCCACCACGTAAACGGATCGGTGCCGGCCACCGGTGCACCCGACCGCGACCGTCAGATAGGAGCGATTCTCCGCCTCGAAGCGAGGAATCCACGTGTCGAGAAACGACCTGATTGCGGCCACCATCTCGTCGGCCACCGGCTCGGATTGAAGGTACTCGGCGACCTCGGCATCACGACCGGTTAAGGGCCTCAAGTCCGGCAGCCAGTACGGGTTGGGCAGGCAGCGAGCATCGAAGACCAGATCCGCGTCCTGCGGGACTCCGTGCTTGTAACCGAACGACTCGAATAGCAGCGACAGCTTGCTTCGTTGACGCTGGTGGACGCGGTGCACCATGAGCTCGCGAAGCTGGTGCAGATTGAGCTCGCTCGTATCGATTCGAACGTCCGCGCTCTCGCGAATCGGATCGAGCAGCGTACGCTCTTTCGAGATCGCCTCCGACAGGGAGGTGGTGTCGGCGGTCAGGGGATGCTTTCGCCGCGTCTCGCTGAATCGTTTGATCAGGCTTTCGTCGCTTGCCTCCAGAAACACCAGCGCATTGAGCGCGCCTTTCTCGCTCAGCTCGCCGATCACGGCGGGAACACCCTGCAGCGAATCGGCCGGATTGCGTGCGTCGATCGCCACCGCAGCGTGTTCGTAGGCAGGGTGCGCCGCCCTCTCAATCTCGGCGGTCAAGGCCGGCAGCAGGTTCACCGGCAGATTGTCGATACAGAAGTAGCCGAGGTCTTCCAATGCGTGCATCGCCACGCTCTTGCCAGCGCCGGATAGCCCGCTAATGACCGTTATCCGCATGGTGACAACCTCGGACTCGAGCGGTTCGCCTTTGCCTTCGACGCCGCGGGCTCCTGACGGCGGAACCGGCGGCTAGCTGGCGAAGCCCCACTTCTTCTTGTTCTC